>DASQFQ010000148.1:0-2317 GCA_035633075.1 Solirubrobacteraceae bacterium
ACTCCCGGCGCCGGGGCTTGCGGGCGCGCCTGACGCGGCTCTACGTGTATCGCTTCTACGGCGAGCCAAGAGACTCCCGTTTCGACGCGGGCCTGGTGAACGAGAACGGGTCGCTGCGCGCGAGCTACGGCCAATTCAAGAAGTACGCCCGGCGGCTGCCCAAGTAACCGGCGCGAGCGAGCCGGCGGCGCGCGCTAGCGTGCCGCCGGCGATGCGCGTCAACCTCTACTCCGACACCCAGACCCGGCCGACGCCGGAGATGCGCAAGGCGATGGCCGAGGCCGAGGTGGGCGACGAGCAGCACTTCGGCGACCCGACCGTCAACCGGCTGTGCGAGCGGGCGGCCGAGCTGCTGGGCTTCGACGCGGCCGTGTTCCTGCCCTCCGGCACGATGTGCAACGCGATCGGCTTTCGGCTGCATATCCGAGCCGGCGGTGACGAGGCCTACCTGCACCGCCTCTCGCACCCGATCAGGTCCGAGGCGGGCGGCCCCGCGGCGATCTCAGGGGCGGTGCTGTGCCCCCTGGACGGCGAGCGAGGCATGTTCGACGCCGCCACCCTCGCCGCCGCCATGCGCCCCGCCGGCGACCGCTACCACCCGCGCTCGCGGCTCGTCTCCGTCGAGCAGACCACGAACCTCGCGGGCGGGCACGTGTGGCCGCTGGGGCAGCTGCGCGACGTCATCGAGGTCGCCAAGGCCAACGGCCTGCGCCTGCACCTGGACGGCGCGCGGCTCATGAACGCGGTCGTGGCCAGCGGCATCCCGACCACTGAGTGGACGCGGGGCTTCGACACGGCATGGATCGACTTCTCCAAGGGCCTGGGAGCGCCGATGGGGGCCGTCCTGGCGGGCTCCCACGCGATCATCGAGGAGGCCTGGCGCTACAAGCAGATGATCGGCGGGGCGCTGCGCCAGGCCGGCATCGTGGCGGCGGGGGCGCTGTGGGCGCTCGATCACCACGTCGACCGTCTCGCCGAGGACCACCACCACGCGCGCACGCTCGCCGAGGGGCTGGCAGAGCTCCCCTGGGTCGAGATCGACCCCACGGCCGTGGAGACCAACATCGTGGTCTTCCGGGTGCAGGACGCCAAGGCGCTGTGCGCCGAGCTCGCGGCCGCCGGCGTGGTCATGGGGCCGCTCGACGACCGCACGGTGCGGGCGGTCACCCACCTCGACGTCGACGCGTCCGGGATCGGCCAGGCGCTCGAGGCCGTGCACGCGGTGCTCGCCGGCTGAGAGGCCCGCCGGCAGCCGGCGGGCCGGGATCAGAGGCCGGAGCCGGCGGCGGCGGGGATCAGTAGCCGGAGCTGCCGCCGCCAGGCTTGGGCGTAGGCGTGGGCGTGGCCTTCCCCGCCTCCTTCGACGAGCCCCCGCCGGCGGGCTGCTCGTCACCGGAGCCGCAGCCCGACACGCCGGGCGCGACGACGACACACGCCAGCAGCGCGATGCCAGCGCGGCGCGCACGGATGAGCAAGGCGGTCATGCCGGGCATACGTCGCGCGACGCCCGAAGGTTCATCAGCGCGGCGGCAACCCCCTTCGCAGCACCCGCGTCGGAGCGCCAGCCCGCGCCGGCGGCGGACACCCTCGAGGATTCGGTCATGCGGGCGATCCTCTCGCATCGCGGGGAAGAAGATCCGAGCTCCTGGCCGTTTCGAGCGTGGTCGGTCATCCCACCAGGCGCACCTCCAGCCGAACACCGACCGCCTCGCCCGCCCCGCTCATGAGCCCGAGGATGCGCGCGACATAGCCCGGGGTCTCGCCGTTGCGCGGGACGCAGCCGCACGCCTCAACCGCGGCCGGGCCGGCGTTGTACGCGGCCAGCGCGAGCGCGACGGCGGGGAAGCGCCGCAGGAGGTCGCGCATCAGATGCGCCTGGGCGTCGATGGCCCGCTCGGCGTCGAAGGGGTCCCGCAACCCCATCGCCTCGGCCGTGCCCGGCATGAACTGCGCGATCCCCTTCGGCGCCCGCGGCGCTGGTGGCGAACGGGTTGAAGTTGCTCTCGGCGTAGAGCTGGGCGGCCAGCAGCGTCGCCGACACGTTGAAGCGCTGGGCAGCGCTCGCCACGGCGGGCGCGAAGACGGCGGGCACGAAGTCCGGCACGGCGCTGCCGCCGTCGGCGTCGAAGTCCGCGTCGAGCCGCGAGGAGTGGGCGTTCAGCGTGTAGCCGTAGTGCCACGAGGCGCGTTGACCCTGTATGCCGGGTGCGGCTGCATCGGCGGCTCTTCAGCCGCTTCAGCGTGCCGCGGTAGAACTGCCGGCGCACGTGCAGCACCGGCCGGGCGCCGAGCTCCAGGCTGGGGCCTGGGGCTGCGG
>DASQFQ010000149.1:0-1582 GCA_035633075.1 Solirubrobacteraceae bacterium
TAACAGTCATACGAATACGATCCTCTCTTCCTCGGGCGCCCGTGCCGATGCGGGACGATGGACCGGGTGGCGCGCCCCGGCCCTCAAAGGAGTACTACCGCTTTCCGTGGCTTTGAAAACGCGCCCGCGCCGCCGCGTATCCTGGGGATGTGTCGGACAAGCGCGCTTCCTCGCTGGGCGGGTTCATCCGTCGCCAGCGCGAGCTGTCGGAGGTGTCGATGCGCCAGTTCGCGGAGCTGGTGGGGATCTCGAATCCGTATCTGTCGCAGATCGAGCGTGGGTTGCGGGCTCCTTCGGAGCAGGTCGTGCAATCGATCGCGGATGCTCTGAACGTGTCGACGGACACGCTCTACGATCAGGCGGGCGTGCCGCGCGAGAAGGAGGGACCGTCGAAGGCGGTTCAGGCGATCCGGGAGGATCCGAAGCTGACCGGGCGCCAGCGGCAAGCCTTGATTGAGGTCTACGAGGCGTTTGTCGGGGTCGGGGCGCGCCCGCGGCGAAGTTGAGTGGGACGATCGAAGCGGGCCACCTGCGGCGCGTCGGGGTGTTCGCTCAGTCTGCGCCGGCGGTGAGGAAGGCCGCGATCTCGCGGTCGGCATCCGGCTCGTCGGTCGGGTAGAGATGGGCCGCGCCGCCCAGCTCGAGCGGCTGCGCCGGGATCAGGCTGGCGAGCAGCCGTCCGTTGGCGGGCGGCACCATCACGTCCTCCTGGCCATGGACGACGAGCGTCGCTGCGGCGATCCGCGCGAGGCGATCATGGGCGTCGTGACCGAGGGCGGCGGCGAGCTGGGCGGCGTAGGGCGCGGGCTCGATCGGGTAGCGGAGCCGCTGGCGGATGTCCTGCACGATACGGTCGCCGTGCTGGGCGCGGGTCCGCGTTGAGTAGTTGTAGGGGACCGAAGCCCAGACCGCCTCCTCGGCCGGCATCTGGCCGCGGCGCTGGAAGAACTCGAGCGTCTGTCGGTCGGCCGGGATGGCGCCATCGCCTCCTGGGGTCGTCGCGCCGAGCACCAGGCGCGCGATCCGATCGGGGTGTCGCAGCGCGATCTCCTGGGCGATCATGCCGCCGAGCGAGATGCCGTAGACGTGGGCGCGCTGCACCGCGGCGGCGTCGAGCACGGCCACGGCGTCGTCCGCCATCACGGCGGTCGTGTACGGGCCGGGCGGCCGGTCGCTGCGCCCGACGCCGCGGTTGTCAAAGGTGAGCACGCGCAACCCGGCGGCGGCGAGCACCGGAACGGTGCGCCACCAGCCGGTCGCGTTCATCCCAAGTCCCATCACGAGCAGCACGGGCGCGCCCGCGCCCGTGCTCTCGTAATGGAGGGAGACCGTCCCGTTGCGTGCCCGGGGCACGCGAATCGTCCGGCTAAACGGTGATCAGCTCGCGCGTGGCGGAGACGCTCGCCTGGACCACGTCTTCGGTCACCTGCGCGTGCGTGCCGAGCAGGCTCGCAACGGACTCGACCTGGGACTGCTCGCCGATCGTGCGGTCGAGCTGCGCGAGCCCGGCGACGTACTTCTCGACGCCATCGAGGTAGGCGCTCGAGACCTTGCGGCCGACGTCGACGAGGCGGTCGTTGGC
>DASQFQ010000150.1:0-5146 GCA_035633075.1 Solirubrobacteraceae bacterium
CGGCGGGCCACCACGCCGTAGCCGGTTTGGGCGGTACCGGGGTCGATGCCGAGGACGATCATCTGTACGGACGGATTCTCCGCGCCCGCCCGGACGCCTCCCCGCTGAGAGCCGGCTCGAGAGCGCCACGAGCTCTGCGAGCGTGCCGCGCCCCGCGTGCCGACGCGGCGGGCTAGTGGGATCGCCCACTAGCAGCCCCCGGGGCAGCGAGGATTCGGCGAAGGCGAAGAACCAGACCGCGAAGGCGAGCTCGGAGGCCTCCACGATCCGCCGCCTATCCGGCCACGCGCTGGAGGATCTCCGCGTCCACGTCGAAGTTGGCGTGCACGGTGTCGACGTCGTCCTGGTCTTCGAGCGCGTCGATGAGGCGGAGCAGCCTGCCGGCGCCGTCCTCGTCGAGCGGCACGCGCGTCTTGGGCTGCTGGGACACCTCGGCGACCTCGAGCTCGACCCCGGCCTGTGCGAGCGCCTCGCGCACGGCGGTCAGCTCGGCGGGGTCGCAGACGATCTCGTAAACGTCGTCGTCGAGCGAGATGTCCTCCGCCCCCGCGTCGATGGCGACCATCAGCTCGTCCTCGTCGTAGCGCTCGGCGTCCACGACCACGAGGCCCTTCTTGTCGAACAGGTAGGCGACCGAGCCGGGCTCGCCCAGGCTGCCGTTGTGCTTGGAGAAGATGTGGCGGACCTCGGAGCCCGTGCGGTTGCGGTTGTCGGTGACCGCCTCGACCAGCACCGCGACGCCGCCGGGCCCGTAGCCCTCGTAGAGCACGGTCTCCAGCGCCTCGGCGTCCGCCCCCGCGCCCGTTCCCTTCGCGATCGCGCGCTCGATGTTGTCCTTGGGCATCGAGGCGTCGCGGGCCTTCTGGATGGCGAGCGCGAGGCGCGGATTGCCGTCGGGGTCTCCCCCACCCTCCTTGGCGGCCACCGTGATGGCGCGTGCAAGCTTGGTGAAGAGCTTGCCGCGGCGGGAGTCCACGATCGCCTTCTTGTGCTTGATCCCCGCCCATTTGGAGTGCCCGGACATACGGGCCTGAGTCTACTTCGGCCCGATATACGACCCGCCCGCCGGTCGCCCGCGAGACCGGCGCCGAGGGCGCGCGCGGCCGCCTCGTAGTCGCGGGGTTCGATCCGCAGAAGACGTTGACGCTCACGGCGTGAACTTGCGCGACCGCACCAAGCCGCGCCGGTGCAGCACGAGCCGCACGCCGGCCCACAGCGACTTGACCCCGTAGACGACGCCCTGCTTGAACGACACCGAGGAGGCGTCGTTGTTGTAGACCGTCGGGCACGGGACCTCGTGAAAGCGGAAGCCGAAGTGCGCCGCCTGCATGAGCAACTCGGTGTCGAAGGCGAAGTCCAGCGAGTTGCGCAGGAACGGCACCTCGAGCAGCAGCGCCCGCGAGAACGCGCGGTAGCCCGTGTGCAGCTCCGACAGCCGGGTGCCCATCAGGCGGTTCTCGGCGCCCGTGAGCACGCGGTTGGCGGAGATCTTCCACCACGGCATGCCGCCCGAGCGCGCGCCCCCCGGGATGAGGAAGCGCGAGCCCAGCACGAGGTCGGCCTCCCCGCGCAGGATCGGCTCGACGAGCTTGGGGATGATCCCGGGCTCGTACTGTCCGTCGGGGTGCAGCATCACCACGACGTCGGCGTCGTGCTGCAGGGCCTCGAGGTAGCAGGTCTTCTGGTTGCCCCCGTAGCCGACGTTGTGCGGGTGCCAGACCAGGTGCAGCGGCAGCCTGCGCGCGAGCGCCACGGTGTCGTCGGTGGACTTGTCGTCGACGAGGATGATCTCGTCGACCCAGCCGTCGGGGATCCCCGACACCGTGGCCTCCAGCGTGCGCGCGGCGTTGCGCGCGGGCATCACCACGATGACCTTGGCGGCGCCCTTGCCGGGCGGCGACTGCGGCGCCTGTTGACGGGTCTCGAGCATGGATGCGGCAGGCTACAGGGCACCGACGGGCGTATCCTCCGCCGCCGATGCCGACCAGCGCGCCCCCGGAGATCTTCAAGGCCTACGACATCCGCGGCGTCTACGGCGAGCAGATCGACGGCGACGTCGCGGAGGGCATCGGCCGCGCCTTCGCCCGCGTGCTCGGCACACTGGCCCGCAAGCCGACGACCGAGCTGCGCGTGGGCCTCGGCCGCGACATGCGCCTGACCGCGCCAGAGCTGTCGGAGCGCTATCGCCGGGGGCTGATCGCCGAGGGCGCCCACGTCCTCGACGCCGGGATGGTCGGCACCGAGATGCTCTACTACCTCGTCGGCTCGCGCGAGCTCGACGGGGGCCTGATGTGCACCGCTTCGCACAACCCCAAGCAGTACACGGGGGCCAAGCTCGTCGAGCGCGGTGCGGTGGCGCTGTCGGGCGACGCCGGCATCGGCGACGTGCGCCGGACGCTCGAGGAGGGCCTCGGCGAGGCGCGCGGAGGCGGGTCGAGCGAGGAGGTCGACGTCGCCACGGAGTTCCGCGACGCGGCGCTGGCGTTCATCGACCCGTCCGCCGTGCGGCCGCTCAAGGTGGTCCTCGACGGTGGCAACGGGATGGCCGGGCCGATGGTCGGCCCCATCCTCGAGCGGCTCGACGGACTCGAGCTGGTCAGGACCTACTGGGAGCCCGACGGCGAGTTCCCCGACCACGAGCCAAACCCGCTGCTGGAGGAGAACCGGCGCTTCATCGTCGCCAAGGTCCGCGAGGAGGGCGCCAACCTCGGCATCGCGTGGGACGGTGACGCCGACCGCTGCTTCTTCATCGACAGCACGGGCGAGTTCGTCGCCGGCGACTTCATGACCGCCCTGCTCGCCGAGTCGATCCTCCAGAAGCGGCCGGGCGCTGAGATCCTCTACGACGTCCGGGCTTCGCGGGCCGTCCCGCACACCGTGGAGGCCAACGGCGGCCGGCCGCTGGTGAACCGGGTCGGCCACGCCTTCTTCAAGCGGCGCATGCGCGACGAGGCCGGCGTGTTCGGGGGCGAGGTCTCCGGCCACTACTACTTCGCGGACTTCTACAACGCCGACTCCGGGACGATCCCCGCCCTGCTGGTCCTCGAGCTGCTCGGCCAGAAGGGCGCCACGCTCGCGGAGCTGCTCGAGCCCTACCGGTCCAGGTACTTCATCTCCGGCGAGATCAACTCCGAGGTCTCCGACCAGGACGCCAAGATGGCCGAGCTGAAGGAGCGCTACGCCGACGCCGAGCAGTCCGAGCTCGACGGGATCTCGATCGACTACGACGACTGGCACTTCAACGTCCGGCCGTCGAACACCGAGCCGCTGCTGCGGCTCAATGTCGAGTCGCTGGTCTCCATGCAGGACATGGAGGCCAAGCGCGACGAGGTCCTCGGCATCATCCGCTCGTGAGCCTCGCGGAGACGAGGCGAAGCCGGTGGTGAGCCCGCTGGGGCGAGACAGCGGCATCCACTGCCTGGCGATCCCGACGCCGTTCATGGTCGGGCGCGTCAACTGCTACCTGATCGAGGACGACCCGCTCACGCTCGTGGACACGGGCCCCAACTCCGGCAAGGCGCTCGACGAGCTCGAGCGCGCGCTGGCCGACCGCGGTCACCGAATCGAGGACCTCGAGCGGATCGTCATCACCCACCAGCACATCGACCACCTCGGGCTCGTGGGCATCCTCGCGCGGCGCTCGCAGGCAGAGGTGTGCGCGCTCGACCTGCTCGCGCCGGTGATCGAGGACTTCGGCGCCGACGCCGAACGCGCCGACGAGCTGGCCGAGGCGCTGATGCTGCGCCATGGGATCCCGCGCGACGTGGTGACCGCGCTCCGCTCGGTGTCGCGCTCCTTCCGCGCGTGGGGCGGCAGCGCGAAGGTGACGCGGCCGCTGCGCGACGGCGAGGCGCTCGGGTTCGCGGGACGCTCGCTCGAGGTCCTCCACCGCCCTGGGCACTCGCCCTCCGACACGATCTTCCGCGACGGCGAGCGGGGCATCGTGCTCGGCGGGGACCACCTGATCGCCCACATCTCCTCCAACCCGCTGATCTCGCGGCCGCTGGGCGGCAAGTCGGGTGAGCCGGGCGACGGGCGCCCGCGGGCGCTGATCACCTACATGCGCTCCCTGCGCGAGACCCGCGAGATGCCCGCCGAGGTGATCCTGGCCGGGCACGGCGAGCCGGTCGCGGACCACGTCGCGCTGATCGACGAGCGCTTCGCGCTGCATGAGCGGCGCGCCGGCAGGCTCGCCGCAATGATCGAGGAGCGCCCGCGCTCGGCCTACGAGCTCGCCCAGGCGATGTGGGGCAACGTCGCCGTAACGCAGGCCTACCTCACGCTGTGCGAGGTCCTAGGCCACGTCGACCTGCTGCTCGAGGAGGGCCGCGTCCGCGAGCACGAGGCGGGCGGGATCGTGCTCTTCGAGGCCGCCGCCTGAGGACTACGCCTCGATGTCGGCCAGATGCCTGACGTTGGCGCGGTCGTGCGCGTCCGGCGAGGGCTCGGCGGCGAACCAGGCGTCGAGGATCTCCTCGAGCAGCGCGGCCGAGGTCGTCCGCAGGGAGAGCGCGAGCACGTTGGCGTCGTTCCAGCGGCGCGCGCCCTCGGCGGTGGCGGCGTCCCCGCACAGCGCCGCGCGGATGCCCCGGACCTTGTTCGCGGCGATCGACGCGCCGGTGCCCGTCCAGCAGCAGACGACGGCCTGCTCGGCGCGCCCCTCGGCCACGTCGCGGGCCGCAGCCTCCGACGCCCACGCCCAGTCGTCACGCTCGGCGTCGGCGAGCGCGCCGTGGGGGACGGGCTCGTGGCCGCGCCGGCGCAGCTCGCCGACGACGGCGTCGGCCACGCCGGTGCGCTCGTCGGCGGCGACGGCGATCCTCATGGAGCCCAAGGTATCGTCCGGCGCATGGTGGAGGAGCGGGCGCTCGAGCGCGAGCTGTTCGCCGTCGGAGAGCGGCTGGCCGCCGCGCTGCCGTCGCCGTCGCGCCATCCGCTCAAGGCCGTCGACGACAAGGCCATGGAGCTGGCCTCCCAGGACGCCGAGCTCAAGACGGCGCTGTTCCGGTTCGTCGACGTCGTGCCGGCCTGCCGCTCGCTCGACGACCTCGCGCGCCACCTGACCGGTTTCCTCGGCGAGGTCGATTCCCCGCCGCCGCCGATCGGCGTGGCCATGCGGATGGGCGCCAGCCGGGCGGGCCGGACG
>DASQFQ010000151.1:0-5941 GCA_035633075.1 Solirubrobacteraceae bacterium
CGGCCGTCGACGCGGCGCTCGCGGCCGGTGTTCGGCGCATCGTCTACACGTCCTTCCTGGCCGCCGCGCCCGACGCGACGTTCACCTTCGCGCGCGACCACTTCCACACGGAGGAGCACGTCCGCGCGACGGGGGCGGCCCACACCTTCCTGCGCTCGAGCCTCTACCTCGACTACGTGCCGTTGTTCTGCGGCGCCGACGGGGTCATCCGCGGACCGGCGGGCGAGGGCCGCGTGGCAGCCGTGGCGCGCGACGACATCGCCGACGTGGTCACCGCGGTCCTCACGGGCGACGGCCACGACGGACGCACCTACGACGTCACCGGACGCGAGGCGCTCACGATGGCCGAGATGGCGGAGCGGCTCGGCCGGGCCGCGGGCCGGCCGGTGGCCTACGAGGCCGAGACGCTCGAGCAGGCCCGCGCCTCACGAGCTCCAAGCGGCGCCCCGGCCTGGGAGATCGAGGGGTGGGTCACCTCCTACGCGGCGATCGCAACGGGGGAGATGGACGTGGTGAGCGACACGGTCCGCCGAGTCGCGGGCCACGAGCCCCAGACGCTCTCGGAGTGGCTGCGGCGAAACCCGGAGAGCTACGCGCACCTGCGCGCGCGCTAGGCCTGCGCTACCGTCGGGCTTCGCCCCGTCCTGACCTCACCGCATCGAGGCGCATCACCGCGCGCAACTCCGCCGGCTACGACGCGCCCATCGGCCTCGCCGCCGACCCGGTCGTCTTCACCCTCGTCGACGGCCGGCTCTCGGTCCTGCTCGCCCGGCGTCTCGAGGAGCCTCAACGCGGGACCTTCGCGCTGCCCGGGGGCTTCGTCGGCGCCGCGGAGTCCCCGCGGCAGACGGCCGAGCGCAAGCTGCGGGAGAAGACCGGCGTCGGCCCCGTCCACCTCGAGCAGCTGCGCACCTACGCCAGCCCCGAGCGCGACCCCCGCGGCTGGCTGCCGTCGATCGCCTACATGGCGCTCGTCCCGCCCGAGTCGCTCCCCGAGGAGCGCCCCCCCGAGCGCGACGCGAGCTGGCACCCGACCGACGCCCTGCCCGAGCTCGCGCTTGACCACGCCCGCATCGTCGACGACGGCCTCTGGCGCCTGCGCTCGCGCGTGGGTGACAAGGGGTGGTTCGTCCGTGTCGCCGGCCGCCTGCTCGAGGAGCCCTTCACGCTCGGCCACGCCCAGCGGCTCTACCAGGCCCTGCGCGGCGAGACGGTCGACACCGCCAACTTCCGCCGCGACGTCCGCGCCACCGGCCTGCTACACGACACCGGGGAGCTGCACTCCGAGGGCCCCGGCCGCCCGGGCAAGCTCTACCGGCGCCGGCCGTAAGCTTTCGCTGCAGAGCCCCCGTAGCTCAGCTGGATAGAGCGCCGGCCTTCTAAGCCGGATGCCGCAGGTTCGAATCCTGCCGGGGGCGCTGGGGAGCGGCCGCCCAGGAGCCCTTGAGCGTCCACTCGACGAAATGTCGACTCATGTTGCACCGGGCGCCGCCGATATCCACCTCGTGTGGTTTCGCGCGCGCTCTGATCAGACCGGATTCGCCCTCATCGAGGTCATCGCCTCCGCGGCGGTGCTCGGGCTCGTAACGCTGGCGGTCTACGCCGGCTTCGACGCGACCATGCACAGCTCCGGGCGCGAACGCGCGCGGGCCGTGGCATCGTCGCTCGCCGAGCAGGACCAGGAGCGCCTGCGCTCCTTCCGGCCGGTCGACCTCGCCAACTACAGCTTGCCCCCTCGCATCGTCAAGGTGCCGGCGGGCACGGGAGTCCCCTACACCGTCGACTCGCAGGTCGACTGGATGAACGACGCGGCGGACGGGACGCAGAGCTGCACGAGCGAAGCCAACCAGGAGGACTACCTGCGAATCACCTCCACGGTGACCTCGGGCATCATCGGCAAGCAGACCAAGCCGGTCGTGCAGCGGAGTCTGGTCGCGCCGCCGGTCGGCGCCTTCAGGGCCGACGAGGGGACGCTGGTCGTGCAGGTCACCGGGAAGACGGCCCCGATCACCAACCTGCCGGTTACGATCGTGCAGGGAGCGACGACCGTCACCGACGACACGAACACGTTCGGGTGCGCGGTCTTCCGCTACGTGCCCATCGGGAGCTACACGGTGTCGTTCAGCAGGACGGGCTACGTGGACCCCGCCGGCGCGAACGTCGTCACCACGTCCGGCACCGTCTCGGAGGGGACGGTGAACGTCCTGAGCCTCAAGTACGACAACGCCGCCTCGGTCCTCGCGACCTTCGACACCGCTGTGCCGGGCCCCCTGGCTGTCCCGCCTGGCCACGCCACGGTCCCGGCGCCCGGAGTCTCCCCGGCGACCCTGCCCTCGCGGGCCTGGTCGGTCAGCGTCGAGCATGGCGACATCCCCGCCACCGGGGCCCGGACCTATGCGCCGGTCGCGCCCGCCGTCGCGCCCTCCCTGGCGATCACCGCCGACAAGCTGTTCCCCTTCACCAGCGCCTACGGGGTCTACGCGGGCGCCTGCAAGGCAGCCAACCCCCAGACGCTCGTGCCGCCGATCGCCCCCGGCTTCGCCAAGACCCCGGGCGGTCTCGCACCCGGTGAGCTGCTGTTCCCGCTGAAGGTCCGCCACCCGGCGCTCAACGTCAAGGTCATGAAGGGCGCCGTCGTCGTCCAGTCGACTGCGACCAGGCGCGTGACCGCCCAGCCCACCAGCGGCGACTGCGCCACGCAACCGAAGCTCATCCTCACCACTTGGACCTCGGCGGCCACTGACCCCAATCAGGGGTGGGCGACCAAGGCCACGACGCCCCCGGTCTTCGACCCGGGCGTGCCCTACGGCAGCTACCTCGTCTGCGCCGACGAGGGCTCTAACTCCGGCAAGCGCAGGCGGGACATCGCCGTGAACGTGAACAGCGCGACGGGTTCGACCCCGCTCATCATCAACCTGAACACCGGCTCGGACACCGGCAGATGCGCGCTGTGACCTACCGCCGCTTCCGCGCCGAGTCCGGGCACACCCTGATGGAGCTCGTCGTGGCCATGTCCCTCGGGATGGGGATCCTGCTCATCGCCTTTGCGCTGCTCGACCGCTCCCTCGGGCTCTCCAACGAGGTCGGTGACCGCGTGGACGCCGTACAGCGCGGGCGCCTCGCCATGGACACCATCACGCGGCAGCTGCGCTCGCAGGTCTGCCTGGGCGCGGTCCCCGCGCTGGTGACGGCGCAGGCCGACACGGTCACCTTCTACAGCAACCTCAGCGACGGCAGCCGCCCGCCCGAGAAGCACACACTGACCTTCGACAGCGCGACGGGGACGCTCGAGCAGACCGCCCTGGTCGGGACCGGCTTCCCGCCGGCGACGAGCTTCCTGGGCACACCCCGCCGCAACGTGCTCCTCAATCGCGCGGCGCGCAACGGCGCCAGCCCCGTCTTCAGCTACTACGGCTTCGACACCGCCAGTCCGCCCAAGGCGGTCGCGCCGCTGACCGCGCCGCTGAGCGCGCTCGACCGCGAGCGCACGGCCCGCATCGAAATCAGCTTCGTCTCCCGGCCGACCCGCGCCACGACGACGAACAACCGCGCGGCCGTGCTCACCGACGAGATCTTCGTCCGCTCGGCCGACCCCAACGACCCCGCCCCGGTGCCCAAATGCGCATGACCTTCCGCTCCGACGAGCGCGGCTTCACGATGGTGGCCGTGATGCTCACGATGCTGGTGACCGGCCTGCTCGGCGTCGCCGCCTTCTCCAGCGTCAACGGCGACCTGCCGTTCTCGCGCGACTCGAAGGACCGCAAGCTCGCCTATGCAGGCGCGGAGGCGGGGCTGAACTACTACCTGTTCCAGCTCAACCGGGACTTCGACTACTGGTCGAGGTGCGCGAGCGCGCCCCCGCCCAACGCGAACGAGGCCAGCCCGATCAACCAGCGCTGGGACGGGACCGGCACCGATCCGCGGGTCTTCCGCAAGGTGCAGGGCGGCAAGAGCGAGTACGCGATCGAGCTGATCCCGGCCAACGGGTTCACGCAGTGCATCGTCAACAACGGAACGTCCGTGATCGACACCGCGAGCACGACATTCAGCCTCCGCACCACGGGCCGCTCGGGAGACGTCAAGCGCTCGCTCGGCGCGACGCTGCGCCGCAAGAGCTTCCTCGACTACCTCTACTTCACCGACTACGAGACGTCGGACCCGAAGGTCTACTCGGATCCGGGCGAGGCTGCCTACGCCCAGGCCAACTGCGTCAAGTACCGCCCTGGGCCCCCGCCGCGCGACCCGACCAGGTGCCGGGAGATCCAGTTCGCCGACGCCGACGTGATCGAGGGTCCGTTCCACACGAACGACGACATCCTCACCTGCAACCAGCCGACCTTCGGGCGCAACGTCAACGACCGCATCGAGGTCTCGGGTCCCGCGCCCGGCTGGGACCCGGTGTGCTCGGCGGGGGTCGCGCCCGAGTTCAAGGGCACCTACGAGGCGGACGTGGAGACCCTCACCATGCCGTCGACGAACGCGGCGCTGGCGACGCGCGCCGATCCGGATTACAACTACACCGGCAAGACGACGATCGTGCTCAACGGCGCGGACATGACCGTCACCAACGCGGGCGTCAACGGCGGCGCGCCCAAGACGCTGCCCCTTCCCCCGAACGGCGTCATCTACGTCAAGCAGGGGAGCTGCGGCTACAGCACCTCGCCGATCGTGGCCGACTACACCGAGCCGGCCGGCTGCGGGAACCTCTACCTCAAGGGCACGTACAGCAAGAGCCTGACGATCGGCAGCGCGAACGACATCATCGTCGAGGGGAACATCACGTCGAGCAACGATGCCATCGCCGGCCTGATCGCCGACAACTTCGTGCGCGTCAAGCACAGGGTCAACCGTGCCGCCGGCTGCGCCAACGCCGCGGCCAACGTCGCTCCCGTGCTGACGAACGTGACGATCGACGCCGCGATCCTCTCGCTCCTGCACTCGTTCATCGTCGACAACTACGACTGCGGAGCGAAGCTGGCCAACCTCACCGTCAACGGCGCGATCGCCCAGAAGTTCCGTGGCCCGGTCGGAACCGGCGGCCTGGGCGGCACGGGCTACACCAAGGTCTACAAGTACGACGACCGCTTCCGCTACCGCAGCCCGCCCTACTTCCTCGAGCCGGTCGCGGCGGCCTGGCGCGTGCTGCGCACCAACGAGCAGGTCCCCGCCCGCTGATCGCGTTGATCCGGAGGCTTCCGCCCCGGGCTACGCGATCGCAGGCGCCGCGGGGAGCCCCGCGAGGGCAGCCTCGAGCTCGGCCTCGGAGAACTCGGGATCCTCGAGGCGACCGGCCAGATAGGCGTCGTAGGCGGCGAGGTCGAAGTGCCCGTGCCCGCACAGGCCGAAGAGGATCGTGCGGGCCTCGCCGGCCTCGCGCGCCGCGTCGGCCTCCTCGATCACCGCGCGGATCGCGTGGGCCGGCTCGGGCGCCGGGATGATGCCCTCCGAGCGCGCGAAGCGCACGGCCGCCTCGAAGGTGTCGTTCTGCCTGTACGCGCGTGCCTTGACCCGGCCGGCGCGAACGAGCGCGCACAGCATCGGCGCGTCGCCGTGATACCGCAGGCCGCCCGCGTGAACGGGTGGCGGCACGAAGTCGTGGCCGAGCGTGTACATGGGCATCAGCGGCGTCATGCCCACCGTGTCGCCGTAGTCGTAGCGGTAGACGCCACGAGTCAGCGTCGGGCAGGCGGCCGGCTCGGCGGCCACGATGCGGATGTCGCTGCCGGCTCGCAGGAAGGGGAACACGAGGCCGCCGAAGTTCGAGCCGCCGCCGACGCAGCCGATGACCACGTCGGGCTCCGCCCCGGCCAGCTCGAGCTGGGCGATGGCCTCCTGGCCGATCACCGTCTGGTGCAGCAGCACGTGGTTGAGCACCGACCCGAGCGCGTAGTTGCACTCCGGGTCCTGGGCGGCCACCTCGACGGCCTCGGAGATGGCGATT
>DASQFQ010000152.1:0-20955 GCA_035633075.1 Solirubrobacteraceae bacterium
AAGGACGAGCTGTCGCGCGCGCAGGAGAAGGCCGACGCCAAGGCCGAAGAGGTCGCGAACCTCGAGCGTCCGACCTGACCGGTCGCTTCCGTCGCCCGCGCGCGGCGGCACCGGGGGCCGCCTGAGCGTCATGCTGCACCCGCAGCGCACACCGCCCGGGCATGCGCATCGTCGTCACCCGAGCGATCGGCAACCTGGGCACGCGGACGACCCGCGTGTCGAGGAGATCCTCGGCGTTGACGTGCGGCTTCGCGAGCTGACGACCTGCGTCGGGCGAAGGGGCTTCTAGCCCCCGTCGCGCTGTAGCAGCGCGCCGAGGCGCTCACGATCGGAGATCTCGGACTGCCTGCCCGCGGTGGCGACGAACGCGTCGTGGCCGCCGTTGAGGCCCGGGGGCCCGCCGGCTGGGCGCAGCAGGTCGTGCGTGCGCCCGGCCGTCGCCGGGCGGCGGCCCAGCGCCGCAGTGTCGGGGGGCGAGCCACGCAGGACCCAGGAGCCATCCGAGCGACGCGCGAGCTCGCCGCGTTCGGCCAGCTCGCCGAGCGCCGTCGAGACGGTCGGTCGGCGCGCGCCCACGAGCTGCCCGAGGATGCGATGGGTGAGCGCGAGCGGCACGATCACGCCATCGCCGGACACACGGCCCCAGCGCTCGGCGAGGTGCCAGAACAGAGCGCGCAAGCGGCGGTCGACCCGCGTGAGCTGAGAGATGGCCTGCGTGGTGGCCAGGCGCAGCGAGCGCTCGCTGAGCCGGTCGAACAGCGCCGCCGTGACTTCGGGCCAGCGGGCCAGCTCCGCGGCGAAGCGGCGGTCGAGCACGGCCAAGGAGGTGGGGGAGAGCACCGACCAGATGACCTCGACGGGAAGCAGCCCGGTCCTGGAGGCCGGCTGCCACGGGCGCACCAGGTCACCGGGGCCGAGCAGCTCGGCGCTCACGTGGTCGGCGACGATCACCTCCCGCGCGATCACCCCATCCATGATGAGCAGGCCCACGTGGTCGGCCCCCGCGCCCTCCAGCCGCGAGACATCCCACTCGCCTACGCCCAGGCGGTGGGCGCGCACGACGAGGTCGCGCTCGGCTTCCAGGCGGCGAGAGCCGCGCAGCAGCCCGCCCAGGTCGGGGTCGGCCTCGAGCAGGTGGACCACATCCGCGGAGCTCATCGGCGCGCGCCGAGGAGAGGGGAGACGGTGATGCACGGCAAGACGGATCCTCCTGGTCCGGGGGTCGGAATCGAGGAGGGTCCATGCGCGTCCTCTGTCAGGTGATCGCGACGTCCCCGCCAGTCTAGTCATAGTGGCCTCGGCCCCGGGTGGCGACGGCCTCGGCTGGTCCTAGGGCTACCCAGGAGGGCCCGATTGCAGGCGGACCCTCCGGGAAGCACCGGGGACGGGGCTAGTCGATGAACCCCGCGCGGTCGACCCTGCGGTGGTAGCGCGCGCCGGCGATCCCGCCGAGCGCCGCGAACAGCAGGGTCCCGAGCAGGATGGCGGCCGTGGCGATCGCCCCGCCCGTGGTCAGCGTCTGCTGGCCAACCGGCAGGCGCGGCAGGTTGGCCTGCTGTACGACGTTGTACTGGTCGCCGGCAATCACCGCGAGCACCGCTGCCGCGATCGTGACGAGCAGCCCGATGATCCACGACCCGATGCCCTGGCGGGCGCCGTCAAAGCGGGACATTCGCCCGGCGACGTAGCCGCCGCAGTAGTAGGCGAGGGCGAGCACGACGAGCAGCGCGATCGCCCCGACGAGCGTGAGCGTCTCGGGGTTGGACTGCGCCTGCGGTGCGGTCGAGGGCTGGGTGAGCCCGATGGCGGCGCCAGCGGCGGCCAGTATGCCCGTCAGGAGGACGGCGATGCCGACCGCCACCAGCCAGCCGAAGAAGGCGGCGCCCCAGTTGATGCCGCCGAACTCCTCGCGCTGGCGGGCACGAACCGTGCTCATGGTCTCGGCGGTGGCCACACCGGTCGACCTGCGGGTGCGGCCGTTGGCCGGTCGCGGGGCCGTGTCGTCGATCACAGCGCCGCCGTCCCGGGCCGGGCTGTCGTGGGGGTCAGCATCGGCGCTGACCGCTCCGCTGCCGCGGTCGTCGACCGTGCGGTTGCGGTTCTTGAAGCGCTCGAACATCTCTTTCCTCCTTGGGGGGCAGGGATCGGGTTCCCCCCGCGCGCGGCGGGCAAACCCGGGCGCCGAGGGGTTTAGTCGCACCGCTATCCGGTGAGGCTTAACCCAAGGATGCGCGCGATCAACGATGCCACGGGAGGCCCGATCGCCGCCCTGTTCGACCGAGCGGAGCAGCACGGGTGCGTCGATTTGTCCGAGGTGGACGAGCTCGCGCAGGCGCTGGACCTCGACGACGACGACGTTGGGGCGCTCTACGAGCAGCTCCAGGCGCGCGGCGTCGACCTCCGCGACGACTGCGGCCGCGAGGCCGAGGCCGCGCCCATCGACGACGCGGCGCTCGCCTCGGCGACCACCGATACGCTGCAACTCTTCCTCAACGAGATCGGCCGCCACCGGCTGCTGACTCCCGACGAGGAGATCGAGCTGGCGCGCCGCATCGAGCGTGGCGACCTGGCCGCCAAGGAGCGCATGATCACCGCGAACCTCCGCCTGGTGGTCTCGATCGCCAAGAAGTACCAGGGCTCCGAGCTGACCCTGCTCGACCTCATCCAGGAGGGCATCCTCGGCCTCATCCGGGCCGTCGAGAAGTTCGACTGGCGCCGCGGCTACCGCTTCTCGACCTACGCCACCTGGTGGATCCGCCAAGCCGTGGAGCGGGGGATGGACGCCAAGTCGCGCACCATCAAGCTGCCCATCAACCTCGTGCGCAACCAGCGCAAGGTCGCCCGCGCGGATAACGCGCTCGCGCTCAAGCTCGACCGGCCGCCCACCGACGCGGAGCTGGCCGCCGAGGCGCAGCTCTCCCTCGACGAGCTCAATGCGCTCCGCGACGCCGCGCGCGCGGTCACGTCTCTGGACCGGCCGCTCGGCGAGGGCGACGACGCGGCCTTCGGCGACCTGCTGCCGGCCGACGCTCCGGCCCCGGAGGACCTCGTCCACATCTCGCTGTCCGAGCAGGCGCTGCGGCATGCGCTCACCGAGCTGCCCGACCGCGAGCGCGCGGTCGTCGAGCTGCGGTACGGCATCGCCGGCCGCCAGCCCACCCCGCTGCGCGAGATCGGCCGACGCCTCGGCATCACCCCCGAGCGCGTCCGTCAGATCGAGTCCCGCGCGCTCGGCCGCCTCGGCCGCATGCGCGAGCTGGAAGCCCTGCGCGAGGCCGCGTAGCTAGTCGGACAGCTCGGCCTGGACGTCCCAGCGGCCGTCGTTGCCGACCGTGCCCGGCACCGGGTTGGCCTTCGCGGGGTCTCCGGAGCGCTCGTAGGCGAACGTCATGCTGACCTCTGTGCCGGAGTCCCCACTCCCCCGCAGCTCGAAGGCGTTCGAGAGGGCGGCGATGAGTGGCAGCCCGAGCCCGAGGGCAGGGGCGTCGCGACGGGTGGGGCGTGGTTGGATGCCCGTGCCCTCGTCGCGGACGACGATGGTGAGCCCGGCCTCGCCGGCGAGCATCTCCACCTCGAGGGTCCCGTCGTCCTGCTCCCCGTAGGCATGGACGACGACATTGGTGCACGCCTCCGTGACCGCCATCTTCATGTCGGCCAGCAACGCCGCGTCGAAGACCAGCGCGTCTGCCACCCCAGCCAGGGCCTGCCGCACCACACCGACGCCCTCCGGCCGGGCGGGCAGGGTCAGCTTCACCTTGCGGACGAGCGCGCTCACGCCGGCGCACCGGTGGTCCGCGCGGCCGCGATCGCCTCGTCGCGACCGCCGATCACGGGGAGCACGGGGACCAGGCCGGTGATGTCGAGGATGCGCTGGACGCCGGGCTCCATGTCGTCGCCGACGCAGACGACGTAGCCCTGCCTGGCGTCGAGCGCGCGGCGGCGCGCGTCGAGCAGCGCGCCGAGCACGGAGGAGTCCACGAACGTGGCCGCGGTGAGGTCGACGACCACGCCGCCGCCCCGCCCCAGCGCCTCGTCGAGGCGCTCACGCAGGGTGGGCGCCGTGTAGATGTCGTGCTCCCCCTCGACCACGACCACGACGACATCTCCAGCCGTGTCATCGAGCACGATCGGATTGGCGTCCATTGCGGCGTGCACAGTATCGGAGCGGACGGCGACGGGTAACGTCTCCCGGTGTGACCGGGGAGGCCGACCGCCTGGCCCGCTACCGGGCGAAGCGCGACTTCGCCTCCACGCCTGAGCCGGCGCCGGAGCAAGCGGCGCCCGCCGGGCGCCTGCCCCGCTTCGTCGTCCACGAGCACCACGCGCGCCGTCTGCACTGGGATCTGCGCCTCGAGCGTGACGGCGTCCTTGTCTCCTGGGCGGTGCCCAAGGGCATCCCACCCGACCCGCGACGCAACCACCTCGCGGTCCACACGGAGGACCATCCCCTGCGCTACATCGACTTCGCGGGCGAGATACCGGCGGGCGAGTACGGCGCCGGAACGATGAGGATCTGGGACCACGGGACCTACGAGACGCACAAGTTCCGCGACGACGAGGTGATGGTCACCTTCCGCGGCGAGCGGCTCCACGGCCGCTACGTGCTGTTCCGCACGCGCGGCGAGGACTGGATGATCCACCGCATGGACCCGCCCGAGGATCCCGAGCGCGAGCCGCTGCCCGAGCGCATCGAGCCGATGCTCGCCCGCACCGGCATGCTGCCCTCCGACGACCTCGCGTGGGCGTACGAGATCAAATGGGACGGCGTGCGGGCGATCGGCTTCGTGGAGGGCGGGCGGCTGCGCCTGGACAGCCGCAACGGGCGCGACATCACGCCGCGCTATCCCGAGCTGCGCGAGCTCGGCCGGGCGCTGGGCGCGCGCGAGGCGGTGTTCGACGGCGAGGTGGTGGCCTTCGACGACGGGCGGCCGAGCTTCCAGAAGCTCCAGCGCCGGATGCACGTGACCTCCGAGCACGCCGTGCGCCGGCTCGCGGCCTCCGACCCCGTGGTCTATGTGATCTTCGACCTGCTGTACCTCGACGGCCGGTCGCTGATGGAGCGAACCTACGAGGAGCGCAGGGCGGCGCTGGCCCAGCTCGAGCTCGCGGCGCCCGCGTGGCAGGTGCCGGCCCACCACGTGGGCGACGGCGCTGCCCTGCTCGAGCTGTCGCGGTCCCGGGGCCTCGAGGGCATCATCGCCAAGCGGCTCGACTGCCCCTACACCCCCGGCCGCCGCTCGCCGGGCTGGGTGAAGGTCAAGAACATCCGCAGCACCGACGCGGTGATCGGCGGCTGGCTCCCGGGGGAGGGAGGGCGCACGGGCCGGCTGGGCGCCCTGGTCGTGGGCTTTCACCAGGACGGAGAGCTGCGCTACGCGGGGCGCGTCGGCACGGGCTTCAGCGATGCCGAGCTGGCGCGCCTGGGGTCGCTGCTCGAGCCGCTCGCGCGTCCCACCAGCCCGTTCGCGGGGCACCAGCCCCCGAAGCTCACGCGCTTCGTCGAGCCCGCCCTGGTTTGCGTGGTCGAGTACACCGAGCTGACCCAGGCCCGGACGCTGCGCCACCCCTCCTACAAGGGGCTGCGCGACGACGTCGACCCGGCCGAGGTCGGACCGCCGGACGAGGCAGCCGGCTGAGCGGGGGCCGGTTTCGTCTCCCGCGGGGCCGGGCAGGCGCTTGACATGACAGCCGGCCCGACCTGGACGCGCCGGCTCGGCGACACGGAGGTGTTCCCGATCGGCCTCGGCGCGATGCCCATGTCGCTCCGCGGGCGGCCCGAGGAGTGGCGGTCGATCCGCACGATCCACGCGGCGCTCGACGCGGGCGTGAACCTCATCGACACGGCGGACGCCTACGGCGTCGACGAGGACGAGGTCGGCCACAACGAACGGCTGATCGCCAAGGCGCTGCGCGGCCGCCGCGACAGCGCGATCGTCGCCACCAAGGCCGGGCACGTCCGCCCGGGCGGCGCTTGGGAGATCGACGGGAGGCCCGAGCACATCCGCGCGGCATGCGAGGCGTCGCTGAAGGCGCTCGACACCGACCGGATCGACCTCTACCAGTACCACCGTCCCGACCCGGATGTCCCCTACGCCGAGACCGTGGGCGCGTTCAAGGTGCTGCAGGATGAGGGCAAGGTCCGCTGGATAGGGCTCTCCAACTGCACGGTCGAGCAGCTCGACGAGGCGCTCGGCGTCGCGGAGATCGTGTCCGTGCAGAACCAGCTCTCGCTCGAGTACACCGCGCCCCTGCGCAACGGGGAGGTCGCGACGTGCGCCGAGCGCGGGATCGCCTTCCTGCCGTGGTCCCCGCTCGGCGGCATCTCCAACGCGGCCCGGTCCGCGGGCAGCGTCGACCCCGTGCGCTCGGCCGCGGACGCCCATGGCGTCTCGCCGCAGCAGGTCGCGCTCGCGTGGCTGCTGTCGCTCAGCCCGACCGTGGTTCCCATCCCCGGCGCCAGCCGTCCGGAGAGCATCAGCGACTCGGTCCGTGCCGCCGGGCTCGAGCTCTCGACTGACGAGCTGGACGCCATCGCAGCCGTGGCTTGAGTTGGACCTCGTAGAGGAGACCGTCGTGCTGCGCGACGGCATGCTCAGCGTCCTGCGCCCGCGGGACTCGGACGCCCTCGTGGACGAGCAGGCCTTCGAGCGCGAGGAGTTCCTGCCCTACTGGGCTGAGGTGTGGCCGAGCGGCGCCGCGCTCGCGCGGCGCGTCTCGGCGCGGGCGCTGCGCGGCGCTCGGGCGCTCGAGCTCGGCTGCGGCCTGGGCTTGCCGAGCCTCGCCGCGGCGCTGGCGGGAGCGCGCGTGCTGGCCACGGACTGGTCGCCCGACGCGATCGAGCTGCTCGAGGCCAACGCGCGGCGCAACGGCATCACGCTCGAGACCGCGCTGCTCGACTGGCGCACCCCCGCGGCGGTGATCGAGCGCGGTCCGTGGAGCCTGGTGCTCGCAGCCGACGTCCTCTACGAGCGTCACAACGTGCTGCTCATGCTCGACCTCCTCCCGCGCCTGGTCGACGCCCGCGGCGAGGTGTGGCTCGCCGACCCGGGACGGCCCCCGGCGGCGGAGTTCCTCGAGCGGGCAGATCGGCGCTGGGAGCGCAGCAGCGAGGCCGACGGCACGGTCACCTTGCACCGCCTGCGCGCTGCGCAGGCCGCGTGAGCGCGCAACTCCGCATGCGCTCGTTGGCGCCGGAGGCTTCGGGGTATCACAATGTGCTCATGGCACGATCGATCTGGAGCGGCGCGATCTCCTTCGGGCTCGTCAACGTCCCCGTGAAGCTGTACTCGGCGGTCAACCGCAAGACCGTCCGCTTCCATCAGCTCAACGAGAAGACGGGCCACCGCATCCAGCAGAAGCGGGTGGACTCCGGCACGGGTGAGGAGGTCGCCTACGACGACATCGTCAAGGGATTCGAGCTGACCAAGGACCGCTACGTGGTGGTGACGCCCGAGGAGCTCGACGCCATTGCGCCCGAGAAGACCCGCTCGATCGAGATCCTGGACTTCGTGGACCAGGAGGACATCGACCCGATCTACTACGACCACCCGTACTACCTCGTTCCGGACAAGGGCGCCGAGAAGGCCTACGGCCTGCTGCTCGAATCGATGCGCGAGTCCGGCAAGGTGGCCATCGCGCGCGTGGTGCTGCGCTCCAAGGAGCAGCTCGTGGCCATCCGCCCGGCAGGCAACGTGCTCGCCATGGAGACGATGATCTTCCACGACGAGGTCGTGCCGGCGGACGAGCTCGACGAGGTTCCGGACGCCGCGGACCTCAAGACCTCCGACCGCGAGCTCACGATGGCCCAACAGCTGATCGCCTCGCTCTCCTCGGACTTCGAGCCCACGCGCTACAAGGACGAGTACCGCGACAAGGTGCTCGACCTGATCGAGCGCAAGGCCGAGGGCCAGGAGATCGCCGTGCAGCCCGAGGCTCCGGAGCCCGCCAAGGTGCCCGACCTCATGGCGGCGCTGGAGGCCAGCCTCGCCGCCGTCAAGGACGAGTCTGGGGGATCCAACGGCAAGGCCGAGGAGAAGAAGGCCAAGACCGCCAAGAAGCGCTCCTCGCGCGCCAGGGCCGGCGCGAAGAAGTAATCCGGGGCTGCTCCGGGAACACTGTCGGGCATGCTCCGGCTGCGCCGCGTCGACTGCTCGGGCCCTGGCCTCACGCGCAGGCGCCAGGGCCGCGGCTTCGTCTACCTCGACGACGAGGGTCGGCGCATCGAGGACCGCGAGGACCTCGCCCGCATCGGTGAGCTGGGGATCCCGCCCGCCTGGAAGGACGTGTGGGTCTGCCCCGATCCCCAGGGGCACCTGCAGGCCACGGGCACCGACGCGGCCGGACGCAAGCAGTACCTCTACCACCCGCGCTGGCGAGAGCGTCGTGACCAGGAGAAGTTCGACGAGATGGTGCTCTTCGCCCGTGCTCTCCCCGCGCTGCGCAACCGCATCGATTGCGATCTGTCCGGCTCGCCGAACCCGACCCGCGGGCGTGTGCTGGCGTGCGCCGTGCGCCTGCTCGACCGCGGCTTCTTCCGGATCGGCTCCGAGCAGTACACCGTCCTGAACGAGAGCTATGGGCTCGCGACCATGCGCAAGGAGCACGTGCGCCTGGAGCCCGAGACCCAGGCCATGGTCTTCGACTACGTCGCCAAGAGCGGCCAGCGGCGCGTGCAGGGCGTCGTCGATCCGGTGGTCTTCGAGCTCGTCGCCGCCCTCAAGCGCCGGCGCGGCGGCAGCCCCGAGCTGCTGGCCTACCGCGCCGGCCGCACGTGGCACGACATCCGGTCGAGCGACATCAACGAGTACCTCAAGGAGGTCACAGGCGCCGACTTCTCCGCCAAGGACTTCCGGACCTGGAGCGCGACGGTCCTGGCGGCGATGGCCCTCAGGGTCTCGGGCGAGGTGGCGGGCACCAAGACCGGTCGCAAGCGTGCGATCACCCGGGCGGTCAAGGAGGTGGCGCACTACCTCGGCAACACCCCCGCAGTGTGCCGCGCCTCCTACATCGACCCGCGGGTCTTCGACGCCTACCGGTCGGGGCTGATCATCCGCCCTGTGCTCGAGGAGGCGGCGGACAGAAGGCAGGCCGGCGAACTGCCGATCCACCACCGCGCCGTCGAGGACGCCGTGCTGGACCTGCTCAACGAGCGCGAGGCGTCGCCGGCCCTGGAGCGCGTCGCGGCCTAGGGCTCGTCGCCCGGGCCCCCCTCGCCGGGGGGCGGCACCTGCGGGCCGTCGGGACGCGGGGGCGCGGGGTCGTCCGGCTCGGGCGCGACGGGGCCGCTGGGAGTGTCGGGCGCCTCGGGGCCCCGGTCGGGGACGGCCGGGGAGATCGGCGCGTCCGGGACGATGTTGGGCTGGTCGGGGGTCTGTGGAGTGGTGGGCGCCTCGAGGATGGGCATCGGCTAGCTCCTAGAGCGCAGCTGGCGCTGCGCGGCCTCGAGCACCTCGACGCGGCGCCTGTGGCGTCCCTCGTACTCGCGCGCGGCGGTGACGGTCTTCTCGTCGGCATCGCGCAGTCGCCCGGCGACGTCGCGCCCGGCGAGGTCGTCGTAGCCCGGGAACGGCTCGCTCTCCTGCAGCGACCGTGCGCGGTCGAGCACCGTCGAGCGATCACGGTGGGGGCGCTCGTAGGCGATCAGGCGCCCGAGCCTGTCCTGGGAGAGGTCGGTCAGGCGGGACACGATCTGGCTCGCGGTGAGCGAGTCGTAGTCGGCGATCGGGGGCTCGGCGGCGGCCCTGCGCCGCGTCCGAGCGCGCTGCTCGGCCTTCCCGGCCGCGCCTTCGGCGGCCTGCGCGGTGTCCTGCACGGTGTCGGCGGCGTCGCGGGCGGCGCTGCGCATCGCCTCGAGGCCCTCGGCCGCGCCGGTCGTCTCCCAGTCGTAGCTGGGCTCCCCGCCCGCGCGCGCCAGGACGGTGGCGTGCGCGAGCTTGACGATGTGGCCGCGGAGCTCCCGCAGCGCGCGCTCCTCCTGCTCGCGGTGGCGCACGGCCAGACGAGCGGTCTTCCCGTCGCCCACCGCGCGGGCGAGCTCCTCGAGCGCGTCGTAGGTCGCGATCTCGAGCATCTCGGTGGTCGCCTCGTCCTTGGCGTTCTTGAGCAGCTTCTCCTCGCCGCCGGCGCCGCGGATCAGGTCGAGCGGGCCCTTGGTCAGCACGAGCGCCTGACCGACGATGGTCTGGACGGCGCCGTAGGTGGAGGCGAGCAGCCCGCGGCCCCCGCCGAGCTCGCCGATGCGCCGCTCGATCGCGCGCGCGTGCTCCCGGGTTTCGGTGAGATGGCGCTCCAGCGTCTGGCGATAGGTGCCCCGGGGGGTCATCGAGATGTGGGCGCGAAGGTTGGTCACGAGGGCCTGCTCGGTCGCGCGGGCCTCGTCGAGGTACTGCAGGACCATCGTCCGGGCCGCCTGCAGTTGGGCGAGGTCCTCGGTGTCGATGGCCGGTCCCGTGGGCCGCTGCTTGCGTGGTGCCATGGCTGACGTCCTTCGTCCGGTGGGTTCCCGGTTGGCATACCGTGGTCGCGAGTCTCGGAAACCAGGCGAGCGGGTACCGTCGGCGGACCATGCCCCGCCGCGTCGAGGTCGAGATCGAGGGGCGCCGGCTGTCGCTCTCCAACCTCGACAAGGTCTTCTATCCAGGCCCGGGCTTCACCAAGGGCCAGGTCATCGACTACTACACCCGAGTCGCGCCGGCCGTCCTGCCGCACCTGCGCGGGCGCGCCCTCACCCTCAAGCGCTACCCCGACGGCGTGGACGGCGAGTACTTCTACGAGAAGCAGTGCCCGCGCCACCGGCCCGACTGGGTCGCGACCGCGGCGGTCTGGAGCCGCCACACCTCGCGCACGATCCACTACTGCCTCGCCGAGGACCTGGCGACCCTCGTGTGGCTGGCCAACCTCGCCGACCTCGAGCTGCACACTTCGCTCGCGCTCGCCGCCGACGTGAAGCGCCCGACGGTCCTGGCCTTCGACCTCGACCCCGGCCCGCCGGCCACCATCGTCGAGTGCGCCGAGCTGGCGCTGCGCCTGCGCGAGCTGCTCGAGCAGCTCGGACTGCAGGCCTTCCCCAAGACCTCGGGCTCGAAGGGCATGCAGGTCTACGTCCCCCTCAACACCCCGGTCACCTACGCCGAGACCAAGCCCTTCGCCCACGGCCTCGCCCAGCTGCTCGAGCGGCGCCATCCCGAGCTGGCCGTCTCGGACATGAAGAAGTCCCTGCGCGCCGGCAGGGTGCTCGTCGACTGGAGCCAGAACGACGAGCACAAGACGACGGTCTGCGTCTACTCCCTGCGCGCGCGCGAGCAGCCCACCGTGTCGGCGCCGCTGACCTGGGATGAGGTCGAGGCGGTGCTCGAGTCCGGCGACCCCGAGCAGCTCGCGTTCTCCTCCGCCGACGTGCTCGAGCGGGTCGCCGAGCATGGCGACCTGTTCGCGCCGGTGCTCGATCTCGAGCAGGAGCTTCCCCAACTTCGTCCGGGACGCGCACAATCTAAGGCCCCCTAACCCAAGAGTTCGGCCGAGGCTTGACAATTCTCTCCAAACCGGGGAGGGTCCTCGGCGTGAGCGCCAGGTCCGGGTCCCTGGAGTCCCTCAGAGAGCTCAATCGCCTGCGCGTGGTGGAGACGCTGCGCGAGCGCGGCACCGCGAGCCGGGCCGAGATCGCCCGCCACACGGGGCTGTCGCGCTCGACCGTATCGAGCCTCGTGGCCGACCTGCAGGCCCACGGGCTCGTGGTCGACCACCGCGACGGCGAGTCGCTTCCGAGCATGCCGACCGGCCGGCCGCCGACGCTGCTGGCGCTCGACCGCTCGGCGGGTGCGGTGCTCGGGATCGACTTCGGCCACGATCGCATCCACGCGGCCGTCTCGGATCTCTCGCGGACGATCCTCGCCGAGAGCGTGCGCGAGCAGGACGTCGACAACTGCGCGGTGGAGGCCCTCGACCTCGCCGCAGTGATGGTGGGCGACCTGCTCGACGAGGTCGGCCTGGCCCGCGGCGACGTGATCGGCGTGGGCATGGCGCTGTCGGGGCCGATCGACCATGCGCGCGGAGCCGTCCACGAGACCTCGATCCTCCCTGGCTGGGCCGGCTTGGAGGCGGGCGCCGAGATGAGCCGGCGCATCGGTGGGCTCCCGGTGCACCTCGACAACGACGCCAACCTCGGCGCGCTGGCGGAGGTCACGCTGGGAGCCGGCCGCGACGCTCGCAACGCGCTCTACGTGATGATCTCCGCGGGGATCGGCGCGGGCCTGATCGTCGACGGCCGTCCCTACCGGGGGCGGCGCGGCATGGCGGGCGAGATCGGCCACGTCCTGGTCGACGAGACGGGGCCCATCTGCCGCTGCGGCAACCGCGGCTGCCTGGAGACCTACGCCTCCGGCCCGGCGCTCGTCGAGCTGTTGCGCAGCAGCCGCGGAGGCGAGCTGACGGTCGCCGAGATGGTGCGCCTCGCGCGCGACGGCGACGCCGGGTGCCAGCGCGCGATCGGCGACGCCGGGCGGATCCTCGGGCGCGTGGTCGCGGCCGTGTGCAACGTCTTCAACCCCGAGATGGTGGTGGTCGGAGGGGAGCTGGGGGAGGCGGGCGACCTGCTCCTGGACCCCATGCGCGAGGCGGTGGATCGCTACGCGATCGCGCCGGCGGCGGCCGATGCGCAGGTGGTGGCCGGCGAGCTCGGCGAGCGTGCGCAGGTACTCGGCGCGCTCGCGCTGGCCATCTTGCAGTCCGAGCATCTCGCGGCGCACATCGCGCCGCAGGCGATGGCAAACCAAGGAGGAGGAGCACGGTGAGGTTCAAGGTCCAGAAGGTGCTGCTCGCGATCAGCGTGCTGGCCCTGGCGGGTGCGGGCGCCGCGTGCGGCGAAGACGAGAAGTCGAGCGGGGGCGGCGGTGGTGGCGCCGCGAAGAAGGCCGGCAAGGTCGCCGTCCTGCTGCCCGACTCGAAGTCCTCTGTGCGCTGGGAAACGGTCGACCGGCCGTTCCTCAAGAAGGCGTTCGACGCCGCCGGCGTCGAGGCGGAGATCCAGAACGCCGAGGGTGACAAGTCCACCCAGCAGCAGCAGGCCGAGCAGGCGATCACGAACGGGGCCAAGGTGCTCCTGCTCGTGAACCTCGACTCGGGCTCGGGCGCCGCCATCGCGGCGAACGCCAAGTCCCAGCAGGTCAAGGTCATCGACTACGACCGCCTCACGCTGAAGGGCGACTCGGACTACTACGTGTCCTTCGACAACGAGAAGGTCGGCCAGCTCCAGGGTCAGGGGCTCGTGGACTGCCTCGGGGACAAGGCCAACGCCCAGGTGGCCGTGCTAAACGGGTCGCCGACCGACAACAACGCGACGCTGTTCAAGAAGGGCTACGACTCCGTCATCAACCCGAAGTTCGACTCCGGGGACTGGAAGGAAGTCGCCGACACGTCGGTTCCCGACTGGGACAACACCAAGGCGCTGACGATCTTCGAGCAGATGCTGCAGAAGTCCGGCAACAAGGTCGACGGCGTGCTGGCGGCCAACGACGGGCTCGGCAACGCCGCGATCTCGGCGCTCAAGCAGCGCAAGCTGCCGCAGGTCCCCGTGACCGGGCAGGACGCGACGCTCCAGGGCATCCAGAACATCGTCGCCGGCGACCAGTGCATGACGGTCTACAAGGCGATCAAGAAGGAGGCCGACGCCGCGGCCAAGCTGGCCATCGCGCTGGCCAAGGGCGAGACGCCTCAGGGCGCGACCGCCAAGGTCAACAACGAGAACCGCGACGTCCCGGCCGTGCTGCTCGAGCCGGTGGCCGTGACGAAGGACAACATCAAGGAGTACCTCGGCGAGCCGGACTTCCCCAAGAAGGAGGAGATCTGCGCCGGGAAGCTGGCCTCCGCATGCACCGAGGCCGGTCTGTAGGACACTGAGTGAGCACTGGGGGCGCCTCGCGGCGCCCCCGGTCCCACCGCCAGGAGGAGGAGGAGCGACGACGTGAGCGACACCCCGATCCTCGAGTTGCGCCAGGTCTCGAAGTCCTTCGGCGCGGTCCAGGCCCTCTACGAAGTGGACTTCCACGTGTCCGCCGGCGAGGTCATGGCCCTCGTGGGCGACAACGGCGCGGGCAAGTCCACGCTGATCAAGTGCATCGCCGGGATTCACCCGTTCGACAGCGGCGAGATCCTCTTCGACGGCCAGCCGGTCACGATCCACGGGCCCAAGGACGCGGCCGGCCTGGGCATCGAGGTCGTCTACCAGGACCTGGCCCTGGCCGACAACCTCGACGTGGTCCAGAACATGTACCTGGGGCGCGAGGAGACCGACGGGCTGCGGCGCCTGAACGAGACCGCGATGGAGAAGCGCGCCTCCGAGACGCTCAAGGGCCTGTCGGTGACCACCATCCGCTCGGTGCGGCAGACCGTGGCGGGCCTCTCGGGAGGGCAGCGCCAGTCGGTCGCGGTGGCCAAGGCCGTGATGTGGAACTCGCGGCTGGTGATCCTCGACGAGCCCACCGCGGCGCTCGGCGTAGCCCAGACCAAGCAGGTGCTCGAGCTGGTGGCCCGGCTCGGGGAGCAGGGCCTCGGGGTCATCCTCATCTCGCACAACCTGCACGACATCTTCGAGGTGGCCGACGCCATCACGGTTCTGCGCCTCGGCCAGAACGTGGCCGAGTTCAAGCGCCGCGAGACCAACCAGCAGCTCGTGGTCGAGGCGATCACCGCCGGCCAGCTCTCCAAGGTCCCCGGCCAGCAGGCGGAGGTGGTCGCGTGAGCGTCGCCGCCCCGCCGGTGGTGCCCGACAGCGCGCCGGCCACCGAGACCCTCGCCGCCTACGCCCGCCGCTGGTGGGCCGACGTACGCGCCGGCGAGCTCGGGAGCGTGCCGATCATCGTCGGCCTGGTGGTGATCGCGATCGTCTTCCAGCTGCAGAACGACCGCTTCCTCACCGCCGGCAACTTCGTCAACCTGATCGTCCAGACGGTCGCGATCACGACGATCGCCATGGGCATCGTCTTCGTGCTGCTGCTCGGGGAGATCGACCTGTCGATCGGCTACGTGAGCGGCGTGGCGGGCGTGCTCACCGCCATCCTGCTGACGCCCGACGGCAGCGTGCTGCCGACGCCGGTCGTGATCGTCCTGGCGCTGGCCGCCGGGGCCGCGATCGGCGTGCTGCACGGGTTGATCATCACGAAGGTCGGCGTGCCCTCGTTCGTCGTGACGCTGGCCGGGCTGCTGGCGTGGAACGGGGTCGTGCTGCTGCTCATCGGTGCGCGCGGCACGGTGATCCTGCAGAACGACTTCGTCGTCGGCCTGGCCAACAACTTCATGCCCGGCGGGCTCTCGTGGATCCTCGTGATCGCCTGCGCGGTGACCTATGCGGCGCTGCAGCTGGCGCGCGTGCGGTCGCGGGCGAAGGCGGGCCTGCCGGCCGAGCCCGTCCTGCTGGTCGCCATCCGCGTCGCGGCGCTGCTTCTGGCGCTGGCCATCGTGGTCGCCGTCGCCAACCAGGACCGCGGCATCCCCTACGTGGGCGTGCTCGTCGCCGTGCTGCTGGTGTCGCTGACCTTCGTCCTGCGCCGCACGCGCTTCGGTCGCCACGTCTACGCGGTCGGGGGCAACGCCGAGGCGGCGCGCCGCGCGGGCATCGACGTCGACCGCATCAGGATCGCCGTGTTCGCGATTTGCTCGGTGATGGCGGCCCTGGGCGGGATCATCCTCGCGTCGCGCCTGCGGTCGGTGGACACGAACGCGGGGGGCGGCTCGATCCTGCTCTACTCGATCGCCGCGGCGGTGATCGGAGGGACGTCTCTTTTCGGCGGTCGCGGCCACGTCAAGAGCGCGCTGCTCGGCGCGCTGGTGATCGGCTCGATCGACAACGGCCTGGGCCTCCAGGGCTACTCGTCGGGGACCAAGTTCGTCGTCACGGGCGTCGTGCTGCTGCTCGCCGTCGCAGTCGACTCCTACTCCCGGCGCGGCCGGGCGGCCTCGGGAAGGGCGTGACCGCCCTCCGGTGGGGCCTGCTCTCGACGGCCCGCATCAACTCGGCGATCGTCGGTGGCGCGCGCGCCACCGACGAGGCCGAGGTCGTCGCCGTCGGCTCGCGCGACCGAGCGCGCGCGGAGGCCCACGCGCGCGAGCACGCGATCGAGCGCGTCCACGACTCTTACGAGGCGCTGCTCGAGGACCCCGAGGTAGACGCGGTCTACATCTCCCTCCCCAACTCGCTGCACGTGCCCTGGACGGTCCGCGCGCTGGAGGCCGGGAAGCACGTGCTGTGCGAGAAGCCGCTGACGCGGCGGGTCGCCGAGGCCGAGGAGGCCTTCGCCGCCGCGCAGCGCTCGGGGCGGCTGCTGGCCGAGGCGTTCATGTGGCGCCACCACCCCCAGGCCCGGCGCCTGAAGGCGCTCGTCGACGAGGGGACGATCGGCCGGCTGCGCCTCGTGCGGGCGACCTTCTCGTTCCCGCTGCGAGACGAGCGCGACATCCGGCTCGCCGCCCAGCTCGACGGCGGCTCGCTGATGGACGTCGGCTGCTACTGCCTGAGCGGCACCCGGCTGCTGGCCGGGGAGCCCGAGCGCGCCTTCGGCGAGCAGGTGCTGGGAGGCGACGGGGTGGACGTCGCCTTCTCGGCGACCCTTCGCTTCCCCTCCGACGCGCTCGGCCAGTTCGACTGCGGCTTCGCCGTCAGCGCGCGCGACGAGCTCGAAGCCGTCGGCGAGGACGGCTCGCTGTTCCTCGACGATCCCTGGCACGGGCGAGCGCCGGTCATCGAGGTTCGCCGCGACGGCGAGGTGGAGGACGTCGAGGTGCAGGCCGCCGACTCCTATGCGCTCGAGCTGGCGGATTTCGCACGGGCCGCTCGCGGCGAAGCGGCGCCGCTGCTCGGTGCCGACGACGCGCTCGCGCAGGCGCGGGCGATCGAGGCGCTCTACCGGTCGGCCGAGACCGGCCGGTCGGTCGCGCCGTGAGCCCCCACCACCCCGATCGTCCCCAGGAAGCGGGTGGGTGGGTCGTCGACCTCCGAGATCGTCAGCTCGACCAGGAGCTGGCGGCCATAGGCATCGAGCGCCGGCACCTCGACGCGCTTGCCCGCCAGGACCGACGGCCCTCCTCCCGCCACTCGCCGCAGCCCCCGCGTGTGCACCCGGCGCAGCTCGCTGGGGACGATCAGCTCCGCCACCGTGCGCGCGAGCGCCTGGTCGCGCGTGTAGCCGAACAGCATCTCGGCGCCCTGGTCCCATTCGGTCACGACGCCCTGGGCGTCCATGCCGACGTGGGCCTCAGGCACGAGCCACCGCCTCCCGCCGGCCCGACGCGGCCGAGCGCGCGATCGCGTCGCACACCTCGGCGGCGCGATAGCCGTCCTCGCAGGTGGCTCCGTGCGGAGCCACGTCACCCTCCCCGGCGATCGCGCGCAGGAGGTGGTGAAGCTCGTGCACGAACGTGTGCTCCCAGCCGATGACGTGACCCGGAGGCCACCAGTGCTCCATGAAGGGGTGCTCGGGCTCGGTCACGAGGATGGTCTCCAAGAAGCGCGGCCGGGCAACGCGCAGCTCGTTGAGCCGTTCGAGATCGAAGGCGATCGCGCCGCGCGAGCCGTTGATCTCGAGCTCCAGGGCGTTGATGCGGCCCGTAGCGAAGCGCGTGGCCTCGAGCGTCCCCACGGCGCCGCCCTCGAGCTCCACGGCGGCGGCGAAGGCGTCGTCCACTCCACCCTCGCCGAGTCCCGGCGCGTCCCGGAACGTGCGCGTGAGCGCGTGGACGGCGACCGGCTCGCCGACCAGGTATCGGACGAGGTCGACGACATGGGCGCCGAGATCGCCCAGAGTCCCCGAGCCCGCCTGCTCGGCGTCGAAGCGCCACACGCCCTCGCGGTCGGGGTCGGCGCCCCACGATTGCAGATAGCGCCCGCGCACGTGGTGGATCTCGCCGAGCTCGCCGGCCTCGAGCAGCTCGCGCGCGAGCCGCACGGCGGGCACGAAGCGGTAGTTGAAGGCGCACATGTGCCGGACGCCGGCGGCGGCGACGCGTTCCCAGATCTCCCTGCTCTCGGCGGCGTCGCGCCCGAGCGGTTTCTCGCAGACGACGTGCTTGCCCGCCTCCGCGGCGGCGATCGTCGGCTCGGCGTGCAGCGCGTTGGGGCCGTTGTTGTCGAACAGGCCGATTCGCTCGTCCTCCACGAGCGCCCGCCAGTCCGTCGCATGGCCGGCGAAGCCATAGCGGCGCGCCGCCTCCGCCACCGCGGGCTCGTCGCGGCCGGCGACGGCCACGAGCTCGGGGACCAGCGGCGGCGGCCAGGTCATGTAGGCCAGGGTCCGGTAGGCGTTCGCGTGGGCCTTGCCCATGAAGGCGTAGCCCAGCATCCCGACCCCGATCGTGGACACGGGCTGGACGATAGAGATCGAGCGAGAGGAGTCCCGGCGTGAAGACCAGCCTCGGAATCTGGGCGATGGGCGGGATGGTGACCCGCTTCGTCCCCGGCGGCTACCAGCCCGAGCACGGGCGCCAGAGCACCGCCGAGAAGGTGCGCCGAGCCGTCGAGGGCCTCGGCGACCTGATGGACGACTACGAGTTCCACTACCCGCAGGAGCTCTCCGAGGACAACCTCGACGAGGTCCGCGCCGCCCTCGACGGCCACGGGATCTACGTGGTCGCCACCGGCCTGCACCTCGATCCGCGCTTCGGTCGCGGCGGGCTGGTGTCCCCCGACGACGCCACCCGCGCGGAGGCGCTGCGGCGCACGCTCGCCGGAGTTGACTTCGCCGGCTCGATCGGGGCGCACTACGTGATCTGGCCCGGGATCGAGGGCTACAACTACCCGTTCCAGGCTCCGTACCGCGAGAGCTGGGCGTGGCTGATCGACGGGATCGGCAAGGCCGCCGAGCGAGCGGCCACGCAGGGGATCAAGGTGTTCCTGGAGCACAAGAACTCCGAGCCCGCCATGAAGATCCACATGGGCAACGTCGGTATGACCCTGCACGTCATCCACAAGCTGCGGACGCAGGGGATCGACAACGTCCAGGTCAACTTGGACTGGCAGCACCTGATCATGAACGGCGAGAACCTCGCCGAGTACGCCGCGCTGCTCGACGACGAGGGGCTGCTGGGCCACCTGCACGCCAACTCCGGCTGGGGGACCTTCGACGACGACAACATGGTCGGGGCGACGGCGTTCATGGAGACCCTCGAGCTCGCGGTGGAGCTCAGGCGGGCGGGCTACGGCGACGACGGCGAGCGCCTGGGGTTCGACCTCTACCCCTACACCGAGGACCAGGTCGCGGCGGTGCGCCGCAGCGTCCTTCAATGGCGCTTCATCGACTCGATCGCCGAGCGGATCGACGACGCGGCGCTGCGTGAGGCGCAGGGGCGCAAGGACGCCGTGCGCGCCTACGAGATCGTCTACGCCGCGATGGGCGCGCCGCCGGCTTGAGCCCGGTCTTCGGCCTCGACGTCGGCACGTCGTCGATCAAGGGCCTCGCCGTCTCGGAGGAGGGCGAGGTCGTGGCTCGCGCGGAGCGCGAGTACGGCCTCTCGACGCCGCGGCCGGGCTGGGCGGAGCAGGATCCCGAGAATTGGTGGCGCGCCACCGAGGCCGTGCTCGCGGAGCTCAGGACGGCCGGGGAGCCGGCCGGCATCGGCCTCTCCGGGCAGATGCACGGGCTCGTCGCGCTCGACGCCGACGAGCGCGTGCTCCGCCCGGCGATCCTGTGGAACGACCAGCGCACGGGGGCGGAGTGCGCGGAGATCGAGGCGCGCGTCGGCCTCGAGCGGCTCATCGCCGCCACCGGCAACCGGGCGCTGACCGGCTTCACCGCGCCCAAGCTGCTGTGGCTGCGGCGCCACGAGCCCGAGGTCCACGCGCGCGTCGCGCACGTCCTGCTGCCGAAGGACTACGTGCGCCTTCGCCTGTGCGGGGAGCGCGCGATCGACGTCACCGACGCCTCGGGCACGCTGCTGTTCGACGTCGCACGCCGCCGCTGGAGCGACGAGGTGTGCGCTGCCCTCGAGGTCGACACGGCGTGGCTGCCGCGCGCCCTGGAGTCGCCCGAGGTCTCGGGGGTGACGCGCGACGGCGGCGTGCCGGTCGCCGCGGGCGCCGGCGACCAGGCCGCCGGCGCGCTGGGGGTCGGCGTGGACCGTGCCGGGGGGCCGCTGTCGGTCGTGCTCGGCACCTCCGGAGTCGTGTTCGCGGCGCTGCCCGAGTTCGCCGCCGACCCGGAGGCGCGCGTGCACGCCTTCTGCCACGCCGCGCCGGGCGCGTGGCACGCCATGGGCGTCATGCTCTCGGCCGCCGGGTCGCTGCGCTGGCTGCGCGACGCCGTGGCCCCCGGCGAGGAGTTCGGGCCGCTGGTGGCGGCGGCTGAGAGCTGGTCGCCGGGGACGGAGGGGCTGACCTTCCTCCCCTACCTGGCCGGCGAGCGCACGCCGCACGCCGACCCCGACGCGCGCGGCGCCTTCGCGGGCCTGTCGCTGCGCCACGACCGCGGCGCCCTGGTCCGGGCCGTCCTCGAGGGCGTCGCCTTCGGGCTGCGCGACTCGCTCGACCTCGTCGCGGAGCTGGGCGAGCGGCCGCAGCTCGCTCGCGTGTCGGGCGGCGGGGCGCGGTCCGAGCTGTGGCTGTGCATCGTCGCCTCCGTCCTCGAGCTGCCGCTGGAGCGCACCGCCGTCGACGAGGGCGCCGCCTTCGGCGCGGCGCTGCTCGGTGGGGTGGCCGGCGGGGTGTGGAGCGACGTGCCCGAGGCGGTCGCCGCGACCGTGAAGCCGCTCGGCGTGGTCGAACCGGTCGCCGAGTGGGTGCAGCCCTACCGCGAGCGGCGTGAGACGTTCCGGGCGCTGTACCCGGCGCTGCGGGGGCACTAGAGGCTCCTGCGGAAGCCGGCGGGGCTCTCGGTCGTGGGGGCTGGCCCGAGCGGGCGAGGGATCGGCCGCGTGGCGGGCGGGTCCTGTCCGTGCGGGCGGGCCGCGCGGGAGCTTGGCCGACGCCGTGCCGAT
>DASQFQ010000153.1:0-11698 GCA_035633075.1 Solirubrobacteraceae bacterium
CGGCCAGGTCGTCGACGACGTGCAGGCGCTCCACCGGGACCCCGGCGTACTTCAGGCGCAGCGCCAGCTCGGCGGCGCGGGTGCCCGAGCAGGTCATGCGCTCCACGTGGGGCACGAGGATCTCCCAGTCGGCGTCCCATACCCACGAGACGTCGCGCCCGTCGGCGATTCCGTCGTTGAGGACCCCGAAGAGGTCGAGCCGGCCGCCCTCCAGCGCGAGGGTGCGCAGGACCTCGTTGGCCCCCGCGGGGTTCTTGACGAGCAGGATCGAGGTGGCACGCCCACCGAGGTCGAGCGTCTCGGCGCGGCCAAAGGCTGGCTCTACGGCGGCCAGGCCCGCGGCGACGTCGGCGAGCGGCACGTCGAGCGCAAGGCAGAGGGCAGCGGCGCCGAGCGCGTTGTAGACGTTGTAGAGGCCGGGGAGGGGTAGCTCGACGCGCGTGGAGCCGGCGGGTGAGCGCAGCGTGAAAGCCGCCGAGCGGATGCCGCGCAGCTCGACGGCCTCGGCGGCGACCGCCGGCTCGGGCCGCCGGTTGCCGCAGTTGGGGCAGTGGTAGCGGCCGAGGTGGCCCATGTACGCCGCCTCGTAGACGTAGGCGTGACCGCAGTGGCGGCAATGCTTGGAGTCCGAGGCGTGCTGGAGCTCGGCGTGCGCCATCGCGTCGTCCTGGACGCCGTAGTACAGCGGCGCTTCGTCGCGCCCGAGGTCGGCGACGAGCGGGTCGTCGGCGTTGAGCACGAGGCGGCTGCGGCCCGCTCGCGCGGTCACCACCGCCGCCCACCGGTCGGCGATCGTCTCGAGCTCCCCGTAGCGGTCGAGCTGGTCGCGGAACAGGTTGCCGAGCAGCAGGGCACGCGGCTCGAGCTCCTCGACCACCGGCCCCAGCCAGAACTCGTCGACCTCGAAGAGCCCCAGGTCGCCGTCGAGCTCGCGCCCGCCGCGGCGCGAGGCGTCGGCCAGCGCGGAGGCCACGCCGCCCGCCATGTTCGCGCCGGCCCGGTTGTGGACGAGCCGGCGCCCCGAGCGCTCGAGCACGGCCGCCACCATCGCCGCGGTGGTGGTCTTGCCGTTGGTCGCGGAGATCACGACGCTGCCGTGCGCGAGGCGACCGGCGAGCAGCCCGATGGCGTGGGGCTCCAGGCGCGTGAGCAGCTTCCCGGGCAGCGAGGTCCCGCCGCCGCGGCCCGCCCGGCGCACGAGTCCGCCCACGGCCTTGGCCGCAGCGAGCTTCGGGGCGAGCATCATCGCGTCAGGACCCGCAGCGCGCCGGGCTGGACTCGCACGCTCGCCGGCAGCTCGGCGATCGGGTCGCCGTCGGCGTGGACGGCGAAGGGCCGGTCGGCATCGAAGGCGATCTCGCGGCCGCGTAGGAACTCGAGTGCGTCCGCGTGCACATGGGCTCCGGTGAAGACCTTGGGGAGGGTGGCGAGGTAGCGGCGCTTGGGGACGTCGTGGACGAGCACGACGTCGAGCAGCCCGTCGTCGAGCCGCGCCTCCGGGGCCAGGAACATCCCCCCGCCGAACACCCCGGAGTTGGCGACCGCGACCGAGTACCCGGTGAAGCTGTGGTGCTCTCCGTCGATGACGACCCCCCAGCGCGCGGGCCTCCACGCGCGCAGGGCGCGCAACGTCGCGTAGAGATAGACGAGCCGCCCCAGCCGCAGCCGCGTCGCGTTGGCGATGTCCCCGGCGTCGGAGTCCAGCCCCGCGCTGGCGATCCCCAGGTAGGCTCGTCCCTCCAGGTCGGCCACGTCGATCCGCCGCTGCACCCCCTCGGCGACGACGTCGCAGGCCGCAACCGGGTCCGTCCCGACCCCCAGCTTGCGCGCGAAGTCGTTCCCCCGTCCGCCCGGGAGCACCGCGAGCACCCCAGGGGTGCCGCGGAGCTCTCCCGCGACCGCGCCGATCAGCCCGTCGCCGCCCATCGCGGCCGACACCTCACCGGCCTCGACGGCGGAGCGCGCCAGCTCGCGCGCGTGATCGAGCGAGTGGGTGGGCTCGACCCGGAAGCCGAGGCCGTGCCCCCGCAGGGCCACCTCGACGGCCGGGAGCAGCCGCGCGGTGCGCCCGCCGCCGGCGCTGGGGTTGACGATGAGGCACACGGGCGCGCTCACGGGCGCTCTGGACCTGGGGGGTGACCCGACGGCGAAGCCGGAGGGTGCAGGGGGCGAAGCCCCCCTGGGGTGAGGCGGCGTGGGCGCATCAGCCGGACAGCACCAGCGCGGCGAGCGAGTCGGCGACGTGCGTGGGGGCCGGGACGGCTGCGGCGGCCTCGGCCGGCGAGGTGGCGCCGGTCAGCACGAGCGCGGCGTCGATGCCCGCTCGCCGGGCGCCGGCCACGTCGACGTCGAGGCGGTCCCCGGCGGCGAGCACCCGGCCGTCGCCCAGGCGGTCGCGCGCCGCGTCGTACATCGCGGGCTCGGGCTTCCCGATCGTTCGGTCGGCCGTGCAGCCAGCCGCCGCCTCGACGGCGGCCAGGAGCGCTCCCGAGGCCGGCCAGGGGCCGTCGGGCATCGGGAACGTCGCGTCGCGGGTGACGCCGATCAGCTCGGCTCCGCGCAGCACCGCCTGCGTCGCGGTGCGCAGCTCGCGATAGTCGAAGGCCTCGTGGCCCCCGACCACGACGACGTCCGCGCGGGTCGCGAACTCCGTGTTGTTCACGATCCGCAGGCCCGCGTCGGCGACGTGGTCGACGAGCGCCTGGGAGCCGATCACGAAGGCGGCGCCGCCGTCTGAGCGCTCGGTGAGGATGAACTGGAGCGCCGCCCCGACGGTGACAACCTCGTCGAGCGAGGCCTGGAAGCCGAGCCGCCAGAGCTTGCGCACGAACTCCTCGGGGGTGTGGCGGGCGTCGTTGGTGAGGAACGCGATGCCCTTGCCGGCCTCGCGCAGCGCGTTGACGGCCTCCGGAGCCCGGTCGGTGGGCTCGTCGCCGACCCACAGACACCCGTCGAGGTCGAGCAGGAAGTGGTCGTAGCGACGGGCGGTGGCGGAGAGCGGCACGTGCCGTCATTATCATCGCCGCCGATGTCCAGGCTCCCCGTCCCGATCGGACTCGTGCTGTGCTGCGCGCTGGCGCTGGGCGCGTGCGGCGGTGGGGACGAGCAGCCGGGGTCCAACGGCAAGCCCGCGCCCGAGGCCACCGCGACGGCGAAGCCGGCCGCCGAGGCGGGCTGCGAGAAGGCGCCAGAGCCTGAGTCCGGCACGGCGAAGCTCGCGAAGCCCAAGCTCGAGCTCGACGCCAAGACGACCTACGTCGCGCGCGTGGTCACGAACTGCGGCGAGTTCGAGATAACCCTGGACGCCAAGCGCGCCCCGCGCACCGGCGGCTCCTTCGTGACGCTGGTCAAGGAGGGCTTCTACGATGGCCTGATCTTCCACCGCGTGGTGCCCGGCTTCGTCATCCAGGGAGGCGACCCCAAGGGCGACGGCTCCGGTGGCCCCGGCTACTCGGTCGTCGAGGCCCCGCCCGAGGACCTGACCTACGGCAAGGGCGTGGTCGCCATGGCCAAGACGCAGACCGAGCGGGCCGGCACCTCGGGCAGCCAGTTCTTCGTCGTGACGGGGGAGGACGCCGGGCTGCCGCCCGAGTACGCGCTGCTCGGGAAGGTCACCAAGGGCGAGGACGTCATCGACCGGATCGGGGTGACACAGGTCGGGCAAGACGAGAAGCCGGTCGCGCCCGTCGTCATCCGCAAGATCCGGATCGAGGAGTCCTAGGGGGCCACGCACCTAGCCCACCCGCGCGCCCTCGAGCGCGAGCAGCTGGCGCTTGCGCGCCTGTCCCCCGCCGTAGGCGCCGACTCCGCCCGAGCCCGGCACGACCCGGTGGCAGGGGACGACGATCGGGACGGGGTTGCGGGCGCAGGCGCTGCCCACCGCGCGCGCGGCGCGCGGCCGGCCGGCCTGCTGGGCGAGCGTCCCATAGGTGACCACCTCGCCGCGGTGCACCTCGCGGTGCAGCGTCTCCAGCACGGCGCGGCGGAACGGCGCGGCCACCAGGGACAGGTCGACGGCGAGCTCGAGACGCTCGTCGTCGCCCTCGAGGTAGGCCGAGAGGGTGTCGCGCGTGCGGGCGAGCTCGCGGTCGGAGGCCACGATCCGCGGGCCGATGCGGGCGGCGACCTCGGCGAGCAGGGTGTCCACGGAGTCCTCCTCGAAGCCGATGCGCACGACTCCGCGCTCGCCCTCGACGACGAGCAGGCGCCCGATCGGCGTGGAGAGGCTCGTATAGACGGCGTCGGCGAGCCCCTCGCGCACGGCGGCGGAGGCGAGGACGTCGAGGAAGGTGTCTGGCAGCGGTGTCATCTAAAAGACCCTCTTTCGCAGGGTGCGCACGGCGGTGGAGACGCGCTGGCGGGCCGCGTCCGGAGAGCAGTTCAGGGCGGCGGCGATGCCGTCGTAGTCGAGGTCCTCGACGAAGCGCAGGCGCAGCGCGTCGCGCGCAGCCCGCGGAAGCGGCGCGATCAGCGAGTCGAAGGCGCCGTCGTCGTACTCGGGCTCCACGGGGGCCGTCGGGGGCTCGTCGGTCAGGACTTCGCGGCGCCGCGCCCGGTGGGCGTCGATCGCGGTCGTGGTGGTCACGCGGTACAGCCAGGCGCGCAGGTGGTCGGCGTGGCGCAGGCGCGGGTAGGCGCGCAGGGCCCTCAGCAGCGCCTCCTGCAGGACGTCCTCGGCCTGCTGGTCGCCGGCCACGCGGCGCGCATGGGAGAGCAGCTCCTCGCCGTGGGCCTCGACGAGCGACCAGAAGGGAGGCAGGGCGATCGCGGTCACGCCCCTACAACGTCGCAGGCCGCTCGGCTGTGAGCCGTAGGCCATGAAGTGCAGGAGCTCGCCCATCCGGGCGGGAATCGCCCGAATGGGCCAAGCCGCGATAACCGCCGGATGAGCTCGGGGAGCTGCCCGAGCCGTCGGTCAGGGGCGCCGGCTGGTCGCCGCTGTCGCGCGCTGCTCGGCGGCGCGCTCGCGGGCGCGCTTCTGCCGGCGCCGCCCGACGAGGAAGAGCACGCCGAGGGCGACGCACACCAGCAGGAAGCCCCAGAAGATGCTCACGCCCTTGTCGATCCCACCGAAGGGCAGCGACACCAGCTGGACGATCGCCCATGCCAGCGCGAGCAGGGCGACGATGAGCGCGACGATGATCAGGACGCCGCGCGCCCGCAGCAGCAGGCTCGCGCCGGGAGGCGGCGCGATCAGCCCCATCAAGCGCAGGGTGAGCAGCTGGCGGTTGGTGGGAGGGGTCTGGCCGAGCTTCTCGGCCGCGACCTTCAGGTCGCCCGCGCGGCGCTCGGCGAGCGCCAGCGACGCCTCGGCCATGCGCCGCAGCTGCAGGCGCTCCTGCGGGCGCGCGGAGGCGATCGCCTGGCGGAAGTGCTCGCGCGAGCGCTTGGCGTCCATGCGCTCGGCCGCGCGCGCGCCGAGGATGGCCTGGGCGGCGGAGCGGTAGCGCGTCTCGGCCTCGAGCTCCTCGTCGGAGCGGGACTCGAGCTTCTCCATCGCCGCGAGCGCCGACTTGCTCTCCATCCGAACCGGGCGCGGCTTGGGCGGCATCGGCGTAAGTCTAGATGCGCCGGCGAAAGCCGGTGGGCTCGAGATCGGGCGCGAGCGGGCTCGCCGGCAGCCCGGCGGGGAAGTCCGCCCAGTCATAGCCCGAGGGCGCGATGTCGTTGGGGCCGTCGGGGTGGAACAGGCTGGCCAGGTACTGGATCTGGCCCCGTCCCTGGCCGAGCTCGGACTGGCCGCCGCCGTACATGCCCATCCCGCGCTCCTCGCAGTAGTCGTAGGCCTCGAACAACGCCCGCACGGAGCCCACGCGCGAGGGCTTGACGTTGACGGTGCGCGGGGGGAAGGGGAGGGCCTCGATGTCTGCGACCGAGTGGATCGGCGCGTCCCAGGTGATGCGGTCGCGGTAGGGCGCCAGCGCGGCATCGGCCTCCGGGACGATGAGGTCGGGGTCCTCGAGCCACGCCTCCGGGAAGGCCGCCGCGACGCGGCGGTAAAGCTCGGGGTCGGTCGGGACGTCGACCACGGTGCCCTTGTAGGCGCCCTTGAAGTCGATCGAGGCCACCGCCCCGGTCGCCGCCAGGCGCTCGAGCAGCGCGGCGTCCCAATCGGGGGTCGCGTCGAGCTTGAAGCGGATGCCCGGATAGGCGGCGAGACGCTGCTGAACCGGCTCGAAGCTCGGCGGCTGGCCGAGGCGCAGGGAGACGACGAAGCGGATCGCCCGCGGATCGCGCCCCAGCACCTCGGCGAGTGAGCGCCCGGCCTGGCGCAGGGCGAGGTCGAGCGCCGCGCTCTCCAGCGCCCAGCGGCGGTAGAGGCGGTAGGCAGGGTGCTCGGGCTCCCCGGCGCGGAACAGGTCGAGCGAGCCGAGGTGCTCACTGAAGGCGTCGAAGCTCCACTCGCCCGCGAGCGGGAGGTCGGCGCCGCGCTCCTGCTGGGCGAGCTGCTCGCCGACGCCGTAGGTGACGTCCTCGCCGACGCCCTCCTCGCCCGCTCCGCCGAGGTGGAAGGTCGTCGTGACGCGCTCGAACTCGTCCGAGATCCGTCGCGTGTGGGCCTCGAGCGCGTACCCCTCGATGCGCAGGCCGAGCTGGGCGACGTGGTCGTAGGTGTTCACGCTGGACGCGACATTAGTGTCTGGGGCCACGGATGTTCGAGGCGCTGCGCGTCTTCGCGCTCATCGAGGTGCTCGGACTGGCGGCGATGCCCCTGGCCGCCGTCGTCTTCTCGCGCCTGCCCGGCGCCGGCCTGGGCTTCGCCAAGCCGCTCGGGCTGCTGCTCGTGACCTGGCTCGTGTGGATGGGCGGGAGCCTGCACCTGGTCCCCTACGGCCTCGCCTCGGCGATCGGCGCGTGCGCGGCGCTGGCGGTCGGTGGCGCCGCTGCGTGGCTGTGGTGGCGCCCGCGCGCCCCCGGCCCGCTGCGCCTGCGGGGCTTGTTGTGGTCGGAGGGCCTGGGTGTCGTCGCCTTCGCGGGGATGGCACTGCTCGTCGCCTACTCGCCCGACGTCTGGAACACCGAGAAGCCGATGGACATGGCGTTCCTCAACGCCGCCGACGGCACGCGGTTCTTCCCGCCCGCCGACCCGTGGATGGCCGGGGAGGACCTCAACTACTACTACCTCGGTCACCTGATGGCGGCGCTGCTCGTGCGGCTGTCGGGCGTCGAGCCGAGCGTCGGGTACAACCTCGCCGTCGCAGCGTTCTTCGCGCTGTCGGTCACCGCGGTCTTCGCCCTGGCCTTCTCGCTGTGGGGCGCGGCGAGGCCGAGCGGGCGGGGAGCGGTGGCGGCCGGGCTGTGGGCGGTCGCGCTGTGCCTCGTGCTGGGCGACGTGGCGGGCGGCGAGCAGCTCCTGCGCGACGGGGGTCCCCTGCGCGAGTACGACTGGTTCGGCGCCTCGCGGGTGATCCCGGGCACGATCAACGAGTTCCCCGCCTTCTCGTTCGTGCTGGCCGACTTGCACGCGCACGTGATGGCGATTCCGTTCTCGCTGCTGGTGCTCGGCATCGCCCTCCAGCTCGCGGTCGCGGGGCCGCCGCAGCCCCCGCGCGGACGCGCTGCGCTGGAGCTCGGCGCCGGCTCGGTCGCCGTCGGGACGCTCTACGCGATCAACGCATGGTCGTTCCCCGTGCTCGCGGGGCTGGTCGCGCTCGGAGCGCTCGTGCGCCTGCGCGACCCGGTCGGGATCCGTGAGGGCGCGCGGGCGGTCGCCTGGGTGACCGCGCTGCTTCTGCTCGCGGTGATCGCCGTGCTCCCGTTCCTGATCGGCTACGACACGGCGGCCGACGGGCTGGCGGCGGTGCGAGACCACGCGCCGTTCACTCGCTTCGCGCGCGAGGAGGCCCGGGTGTACGGCCTGCTCGCCTACCTGGCCGCGACCGCCTACGCCGTGCGCGTCGCGCGCTCGCGCCGGCCGCTGCGCAACGCAGCCTGGACAGCGGTCGTCGCCGTCTTCGCGGGCTCGCTGCTGGCGGCGGCGGACCTCGCCGGGATCGCCGCCCTGGCCGCTCTGGTGGCCGCGGCGGCCCACGCCGCCGTGTCGCGCGGGTCGGCCGCGCCCGAACGCTTCGCCTGGATCCTGATCTGCGGCGCGATGCTGTGCCTGCTGATCCCGGAGGTGGTCTACGTGCGCGATTCCTTCGCCGGAACCCGGCTCTTCCGCATGAACACGGTGTTCAAGCTCGGGTTTCAGGCGTGGCTGCTGCTTGGGGTCGCGGGCGCGTGCGTCGTGCTGTGGGCCGGGGAGTGGCTCCCGCGGGCCGTCCGCGCGCTGTGGTGGCTGCCGCTGCTCGCCCTGCTCGGGCTGTCGGTCGTGTTCCCCGTCGCCGGCAGCTACGCCCGCAGGGACGGGTTCGCGGCTGCCCCGCACCTCGACGGCCTCCGCTGGCTCGCCGAGAGTGCCCCGGGCGACCCCGTCGCCATCGCCTGGCTGCGCAACGAGGCGCCCCGCGGCTCGGTGGTGCTCGAGTCCGTCGGGGACGACTACTCGGCCTTCGGCCACGCGCGCATCTCGACCTTCACGGGGCTGCCCACCGTGCTCGGCTGGCCCGGCCACGAGGTGCAGTGGGACCACGATCCGGGGACCCGCCGCGAGGACGTCGAGCGCCTCTACACGCTGACCGACGCCAGGGCCGCCCGCCCGCTGCTGCGCCGCTACCGCGTCCGCTTCGTCGTCGTGGGGCCGCTCGAGCGCACCGACTACGGCGATGCCGGCGTCGCGAAGTGGGACGCCCTGGGGCGCAGGGTCTTCGAGCGCGAGGGCACGGCGGTGTGGGAGCTCACGCCACCCCGCGCTTGACCAGGAGCCACTCCGGCAGGCCTCCGGTCGGGTTCCAGGTCCTGCGCGACCAGAACCAGCGCGCCCAGTTGGCCGGCGACTGCCCTCCGTAGTCCCGCACCCACCACACCCGGAACGGGAAGCGCCGCTGCGCATAGCCCGGCAGTCCGCCCTGGAGGCGGTCGCGGTCGGGCTCGGTCATGATCAGCACGTCCGAGTCGGGCGGAGCGGCGACGCGAGAGAGGTCGACGTAGCCCACCGGCGCCTCGCGGAAGTACCACGCCCACGGGAACGTCGCCCCGTCGGCCGCGTCGACGGTGATCGTCAGGCTGCGGTTGCGCCTGGCCAGCGCCAGCACCTCGTCGGCCACGCGCGGGACCTCCTCGGAGGACTGGGTGGAGACCAGGAACTCGCGCGGATCGGCGCGGTGCTCGACGTTGGCATACCACGAGGCGACGCCGACGTAGACGGCCGCGAGCGCCGCCAGGGCGAGGCCGGCGCGGCCGGCCGGCCGGCGCCGGGCCTCCCACAGCGCCTGCACCCCCAGCCCCGCGAGCAGGATCAACGGCAGCAGCGGATGCAGCACCAGCCACGGGAACTTCTCGCCGGCCCAGGAGTACACCGCGAGCGAGAGCGCGAAGGCCCACACGAGGAAGGCCCGCAACACGGTCGGCCGGCGGAAGGCGACGACGGCGCCCACCGCCCCGAGCGCGAGGACCGGCCACTCGTGGGCGAAGAGCACGACGGCGTAGTAGTACGCCGGCTCGCCGCCGCGGCCGACCGGTTGCTGGCCGAGCCAGTAGTGCAGCCCCTCATAGATCCCGTCCCAGAGGCCCGCCGGGTTGGTGAGGAAGACCGTGAACAGCAGCGTGAACACCGCGGCGAAGGCCGCCACGCCCCACCCCCAGGCCTCCCAGCCGACTGAGGCGGCCGTGCGCAGGGTAGGGGCCTCGCGCCCCTCGCGCGCGACCAGGGCGAGGAAGAAGGTCCCGGCGACGAACACCGTGATGAAGGTCGACTCCTTGGTGGCGAAGCTCGCGGCCAGCAGCGCGCCGATCAACGCGGGATGCCACCGCTGCGGGCCGTCCAGGAAGCGGAACAGGGCCACCAGCAGCGCCAGGGTGATCGCGGCGATGTAGATGTCCTCGCGCGCGAAGCGCGAGAAGTAGAGGTAGGAAGGCCCGACGGCCAGCAGCAGCGCGGCGGCGAAGGCGCCGGCCCGGCCGAGTTGGCGGCGCAGCCCGTAGGGGAGCGCGACCATCACCGTGCCCATCAGCGCTGGGGCGAGGCGCGCCGTGAAGTCCGACGCCCCGAGCAGCACGTACACGCCTGCCGTCATGTAGAAGCGCAGCGGCCCGTGCAGGATCGGCTGGTAGTGGTAGTCGGCGTTCGTGAACAGGATCCACGAGAAGTAGGCGTCTTGGCTCTCGTCGTGGTGGAAGGGGCGCGAGCCCAGGTCGGTCAGGCGCAGGGCGAGAGCGAGCGCGACCAGGACGGCGTGGGCGGCGAGCTCCCCGCGTGGGCGGTCGCCGAGCCGGCTTGCCAGCCACCGCCCCATGCCCTCAGGCCCGCGCCGCCCGGAGGCGCGCGAGGCCGCCGTAGCGGGCGGCGAGCAGCACGAAGCCCGCGGCCGTGATGGGCACCAGCAGTGCGAAGCGCAGCATCACGAGATAGGACACGGCCGTCGCGCCGGTGCCGCCGATCGCTTTGATGCCGATCACCGTGGCGGCGTCCTGCGTGCCGGCGTAGCCGGGACCGGAGGGGATGAGGGCGAACACGCTCGCCAGCGCGACCAGGTAGAGGCCCTCGATCGGGTCCATGCCGAAGCCCACGGCCGCCCCCACCGCCATCCAGGTCGCCGCCTCGATCGTCCACACGACGCAGGTCATGGCGAGCAGCATCAGCCCGTGGCGGCTGCGCAGCCGCAGCGTGGACGAGAGGATGGGGGCGGCGAACGCGTGCACGCGCTCGTTGCGGCGCACCAGCACGACGCCGGCGGCCGCGGCGGCGACGACGCCGGCGGTCGCGAGCGCGATCCAGCCGACCGAGCCCGCGCCCACCTCGCCCAGGACGGCGTAGCCGACCACGAGGAAGAGGGCGAGGATCACCGCGACGTCGAGCAGGCGCTCGGCGACGATGGTGCCTACCACCGTGCGCCGCGAAGCCGCCGCCCGCGGCGCGAGCAGCACGACGCGCACGGCGTCACCGGCGCGCGCCGGTAGGACGTTGTTGACCGCGTAGCCGATCGTCGTCAGGGCATAGGAGTCGGCGCGCGCCGGGCGCGCCCCGTCGTCGAGCAGCAGCCGGTGCCAGCGCTCCGAGCGCACCAGCGTGTTGACCCCGTAGAGCGCGATCGCGCCGAGCAGCGCGGCGACCTGACCGGCGGTGTGCGGCAGCTCGGGCGGGTCCTGGCGCAGCGCCCACCAGAGCACTCCCGCGAGGGCCAGCACCGAGATGACGATGCCCAGCACGGAGAGCCGCCCGTGCAGGCGCCTGGCGGCGGGCGCGTCGGCCTCAGGCGTCGGCGTCGGAATGTTGATCGGTGTCGCCCACGGCCGAGTCGTCGTCCTCGTCGGGCACGGCCGGAACGGTGTCGGCCGAGCCCTCCGAGCCGCCTTCGGCGCCGGGCTCGCCGGGCCGGTCCTCGGGCCGGTCGCGCGTCTCCTCGTCCTGCATGAGGTCCTTTCGTCGATTTTTGCGGACACATTCTCCGCCGCGCCAAGGGGGCGTGGGCGCCGAGTGTAGGCGCCGGTCTGGCACTTTCACGGCCCGCGCATTAGGTTTCATGGCAACACTGTCTCGATGCGAGGAGGCGCCACATGGCAGACCCCGTCCATGTCACGGTGACCGTGAACGGCGAGCGGCATGAAGCCGAGGTCGAGGCCAGGCAGCTCCTGGTCTACTTCCTGCGTGAGACGC
>DASQFQ010000154.1:0-3987 GCA_035633075.1 Solirubrobacteraceae bacterium
TGGGACTCGACGACGGTTGTCGTCGTCGAGGTCGAAGCCGCCGGGGTACACGGGCTCGGCTACACGTACGCCGACGCGACAGCCGCCGAGATCGTCCAACGCTGGCTAGTCAAATGCGTCGCCGGCCGGGACGCGATGGACGTACCGGCCGCCTGGGTCGCCATGCGCGCCGCCGTGGCAGGGCATCGCCGCTGCCCGAAGGTCGAGCCGGGCGCCATACCGAGCGTCCGCGCCAGCGCCCGGTCGAGGTGCGGGTCGTCGACCGTGCGGCCCGCGTGCTCGACGCGCCAACCGCGCTCGAGCTCGGTGACGCGGAGTGGCTGCCTGTGGTAGTCGAGCGTCACTTCGACCCGTTCCGGCTTGGCGATCGTCGGCCATCACTGTCGAAGTTAGGGCGCCATGAGTCAGTCGCGGCGGCCTCGCCACACGAGCGCCGCAAGCGCGACGGCGAGGGCAGCCAAGGCCCTCCGGTGGCGGCTGGCGACGAACTGCAGACTGCGCGTCCGCGCTTCAGCGTCGAAGATCCCGTGCGCGCCGCGATCACCGGGCAGGGCGTCGAACAGGTTGTCGGGCCGACCCGGCTCGACCGGCACGTCGGTCTGCTGGGTGGTGTAACCGGTCCTGGCCAGGTAGCGGTCGAGGAGGCCCGGCGCGAGCTTATTGGCGAGGAGCGCCTTCACCGTCGAGCCGCCGACCCAGAGCTCGCGCCGCGGGTGCTCGGCGGCCCAGACGACGGCGTGCGCCGCGACCTCCGGCTCGAAGATCGGCGGCACGGGCTTCGGATGCCGCGGGAGGCGCGTCTTGACGACACTGAAGTGCGGCGTGTTCAGGGCCGGGAGCTGGACCATCGTCACGCGGACGTTGCTTCCGTCGTGCGAGAGCTCGCAGCGCAGCGACTCGCTGAAGCCCTCGATGGCGTGCTTGGCCGCGCAGTAGGCCGCCTGCAGGGGAATGGCGCGGTAGGCGAGCGCCGAGCCGACCTGGACGATGACGCCGCGGTCGCGCGGGCCCATCCGGCGCAGGGCGGCCAGTGTGCCGTGGACCGTGCCGAAGTAGGTGACTTCGGTGACGCGGCGGACCTCCTCGGCGGCCAGCTCGGCGACAGGGGAGAAGACGGACAGCATGGCGTTGTTGACCCAGACATCGATCGGCCCGAACTCCTCTTCGATCGCCGCTGCGGCCGCCTCGACGGCGTCGGCATTGGCGACATCGAGCGGGAGGACGAGCGCCTGGCCGCCGCATTCCGCGACCTCACGCTGTGCGGCTTCAAGGCCATCGACGCCGCGGGCGAGCAAGGCCAAGCGCGCACCATGGCGGGCGAACTCGCGGGCGCAGGCACGCCCGACGCCGGACGAGGCGCCGGTGACGACGACGACACTGCCTTCTCTCAACCCGCCCATGCGACGAAGCCGCCGACGATCGCGCCGTAGACGACGTGCGCGATCACCGTCACCAGCGGCGTCTGGCGGCCGTAGTTGAGGAGCAGGAAGCCCGGCGGCTCCAGGAGCGGCGCCGAGCCGGCGGCGTCGAAGCCGGTGCCCATGCGCGGATGGACGACCGGAAGGAGGACGTTGACCAGCGCGCTTCCGACAAACAGCGCGTAGACGAGGCCGAACAGCGCGCCGAGCAGGACGCCGCTTTCGTCGATGACGGCGAAGATCGCGTAGTAGGCGAGCGCAAACAGCAGGCCGAAGACGAAGTGCAGGGCGTAACCGGCGGCCTTGGCGCGGACGCGGTCGGTGGTGACGGCGGTGCCGAGCAGGAAGGGCAGGTCCATCCGCGTCAAGCCGAACTCGCTGGCCGCGCGCAGCACGGTCGTCAGCACGAGCGTGCCGGCCAGGCCGCCAACGACTGCGCCCCAGATCATCTCGTCGCCTCCGCGATCGCCACCGCGGCGTTGATCAGGGCCAGGTGGCTGAGCCCTTGCGGGAAGTTGCCAAGGAAGTCACCGGTCGTCGGGTCGATCTCCTCGGCGTAGAGGCCGACATCGTTGGCCAGACCGACCAGCTCGTCCATGAGCGCGCTCGCTTCGTCCACCCTTCCCTGCCGGGCGTACGCCTCGGCGAGCCAGAACGAACAAGCGAGAAAGGCGCCTTCCTCGCCGGGAAGGCCGTCCTCCCCGACGTAGCGGTGGACGAGCGAGCCGTGGGCGAGCTCGCGGCGGACGGCGTCGACGGTGCTGATCAGGCGCGGCGCGCGCGGGTTGTCGTAGCGAGCGGTCACCGCCAGCAGCAGGGAGGCGTCGAGCGCGTCGTCGCTCGCGCTGCGCACATAGCTCCGTTTGGTTTCGGAGTAGCAACGCGTCTCGACAGACTTGCGGATGCGCTCGCGCTCTCGGCGCCAGCGGGTCGTGTTCCCCCGCAGCAGCCCCTGCTCGGCGAGCCCGCAGGCGCGATCGAGCGCGACGAAGCACATCATTTTCGACTGGGTGAAGTGCTGCGGCTCGCCGCGCATCTCCCAGATGCCAGCGTCGGGATCGCGCCAGATCTCGCAGACGTGATCGGCTATGTCCGCTAGGCGCCGGGCGTGGTCGCGGTCGAGCGTGCCGGCGAAGCGGGTGAACTCGGCGGCAGCATCGAGAACCTCGCCGTAGACGTCGAGCTGCGTCTGACCGGCGGCGCCGTTACCGACACGCACCGGCCGCGAGCCGCGGTAGCCGGCGAGCGGCAGCGACTTCTCATCGGCCTCGGCGCGCCCGTTCAGCCGGTAAAGGACCTGGACTTTGGGGTGCGTCAGCTGCGAGGCGTGCAACAGCCACGAGAAGAACGCCCGCGTTTCGCGGTCACAGCCGAGGGCGAGCAGGGCGCGCACGGTGAAGGCGGCGTCGCGCGGCCAGGAGTAGCGGTAGTCCCAGTTGCGCTCGCCGCCGATCTCCTCCGGCAGTGACATCGTCGCGGCGGCGGCGATCGCCCCCGACGGCGCGAACACGAGCAGCTTCAAGGCGAGCGCGCTCCGTAGGACGGCGTCCTGCCACGGGCCATCGTACTCACGACCCGCGCTCCAGTCGCGCCAGCTGGCCACCGTCGCCTCGACGCGCGCCTCGACTTCATCACGTGCCGGGTAGACGAGTGGTTCTTGGTGGGCCGCGCTCAGCACCAGGTGGCTGACGGTTCCCTCGCTGGCCTCGAACCGGCCTTCGATCCCGTCGTCGCTCAGCGTCGGTTCGCCGGCATCCCAGCTCAGTAGAGCGAGAGCATCGCGGCCCTTGGCGACAGTCGGCACACCTCCGCGCCAGGAGATCCGCGTCGGCGCGCTGCCGTACGCCAGGCGCGGTTCGACCCGCCAAGCGAGCGGGACCCGTCCGGCTACTCCCTCGACGCGGCGGACGAGCTCGCGGTAGGGCGCCAAACCGGACGCCGGCAGCGTCATGGCGTCGGTGACGCGGACGGCACCGGTCGCCGTCTTGAACGTCGTCTCGAGGACGTTCGTCGCCGGCAGGTAGCGCCGGCTGGCTTCATACGGGACTTCGGGCACGAGAGTGAAACGGCCGCCGTGCTCGGCGTCGAGCAGCGCGCCGAAAGTACTCGGCGAGTCGAGGTCAGGCAGGCAGAGCCAGTCGATCGCTCCGTCGCGGGCGATCAGGGCGACCGCGCGGCCGTCGCCGACGGCGGCGTAGTCGCGGATCGGCGCGTAGTCGTCAATGCGCATCGGCTGAGTCATGTTTGCAGTTTCCCTTTGACGCCCGCACGCCCGAACTTACGCCTGCCAGCGGAGTTGGGTGTTCGCAGCTAGCGTCCGGCCGGGGCCACAAGTGCAACACTTCAGGATGAGGCGAGAGTCGTCCAGGGAGGTCTCGACGTGAACAGGTATTTCCGCAGGATGCTGCACTTCAAGAAGAGCTTCTCGGCACGACGCAGCAAGGGCGAGATGGTGAACACGGAGGCCGAGATCTTCTCCGCAAGCACCCCGCCGGATGTGACGAGCGTCCGCGCGAAGAGCAGCCGCCACGGCAAGTCGACCGCCGACAAGTGGAATCAGTAGCGGCCG
>DASQFQ010000155.1:0-2477 GCA_035633075.1 Solirubrobacteraceae bacterium
GCCCTTCACGAACGCGATCGCCGGCACGTTGAACCTGCTGCCGCGCGCCTCCATCGGCGGGATGCTCAAGCACATCGACTTCCTCGCCAGCAACGTGCCCGGCATCGGAGTGCCGCTCTACCTCGCCGGCGCGAAAGTCGACCGCTTTCGGCTTCGGCCCCACGATCGGCGCCGGCCTGAATGTCACGCTGATGTCCTACTGCGGGACTTGCTGCGTGGGCGTCAACGTCGACACCGGTGCCGTGCCCGACACTGACGTGCTGATGGACTGCCTGCAGCATGGCTTCGACGAGGTGCTCGCCGTCGGGGGCGGAACCGGACATGCGGTGTTGCCGATCAGCGCCTCGTGAGTGCGCCGCGGGGCACGCTCGCCTTCAGCGGCCGAGCGCGAGTCCTTGCTGATAGCCCGCCGCCAGCACGCGCCCTCCGCGGTCGGGGTCCATCAGTCGCCTCATCAGGGGGCGGGCCGAGTCGTCCGGAGTCACGGTCTGCACCTTGGCGCCACGGCTCCGGAGGGCGACGGCCTCGAGCAGCGCGGCTCCGCGCAGCGCGCCGCGAACGAGCACGGCGGTCGGCTCGAGCAGGAGCACGCGATCGCCGCGTCCAGCAGGCGCGGCATCCGCGTTCGTCGGCGACCAGGCACCGCCGTCGACGTAGAGCCGGTCACCGATGCGCACGGGCGCGAAGACCGCCGGGATCGCGCAGGACGCCGCGACTGCCTGCCCGACCGAAGCCGGGGGCGCCGACCGGCTGCCGAACACGACACGGCGACCGTTGCCCGCGTCGACGGCGCACACGCGCAGGCGGCCATCGAACGTCGCGCCCCACCCGTCGACCTCGCCCCCGAAGGCGGCGATCGACCGGCGCCCTTCCGGGAGGGCCCGCAGCGCCAGCGCCCGGATCGGCGCGCCGGCCCGGGCGGCGACCGCGCCGGCGCCGACGAAGAGGTTCGGCACCCGTCGCCCTCCACGAGCGGGGCCCGCGAACGGCGACGGCGCGCCATCGGGGTCCTCGACCGGGCGGATGGCGCCGGCGTTGGCCGACCCCGGCCGACGCGGCGAGCGGCCGGCCACGAGGCTCGCCGCGACGATCGAGCCGGCGCTCGTCCCGACGTACCGCCGGCAGCGGCGCACGTCGGCGCCCGCCGCGTCCTCATATCCGGCCAGGACGCCGGTCATCCACACCTCGCCGAGCAGCCCGCCCCCGCCCAGCACGAGGACGCTCGGCGGCCTGCCGTCGAAGGGCGCGCTGCTGCTCACGCGGACGATCGAGATCCCCGACGCGGCGCCGACGCACGCGGCGTGGCGGCCTGCGGGAGCAGCTCCGCGATCCCGGCGTCGATCCCGTCGCACAGCACCTGGAGGTCCGGGGCCGTCTCGTAGTCGCCCGTGACGCCGAAGTTCAGCGCCCCGTCGTAGGAGACGATCGCCACGCCGATGCGCACGTGGCCGCCGAGCGGCACGAACGGGAAGTACTCGAGCATCCGCTGCCCGGCGAGGTAGATCGCGTGCTGGGGGCCCGGCACGTTGGTGGTGACCGTGTTGACCGAGTGCTGCGGCGTGCGGGTCGCGACGCGGCCGGCCAGCGCCAGCAGCATCGCGGGCGCGAAGCCGCCCAGCGACGTCAGCGTCGAGCCCGCCACCGCCTGGTGGCTCTCCTTGAGGTCCTGCATCTGAACGCGGACCGTCGCGAGGCGCTCGACCGGGTCCGCGATCCGCACCGGGAGGTCGGCGAACATCGCGGAGACCTTGTTGTTGTACGTGCCGTGCTCGGCCGGCATGCGCACCGACACCGGCACCATCGTGCGGACGACGCGGTCCTCGACGGGCTCGCCGCGCCCGAGCAGCAGGTCGCGGAAGCCGCGCGTGGTCACAGCGAGCACGACATCGTTGACGGTGCCGCCGTACTCCGTCCGGATGGCCTTGACGTCGGCCAGCCGCCCGCGCGCCCACGCCCAGCGTCGGTGCGGCCCGATCGGCCCGTTGAGCGACGTCCCCGCCGGCGGGCGCAGCAGCGTGCGCAGGCTCGTGACGGCGCGGGTGATCTCGGCTGCGCGGCCTGCCGCCCGGGCCGGCCCGCGCGCCGTCGCCCAGACGCTGCGCGCGGCCTCGTAAGGGGTCCTCGTCGCCCGGTGGGCCAGCGCCGAGCCGACGATGCGCGGGGTGCTCGGTTGCGGCGCCGGCGCCCACGGCGGGATCTCGGCGGGCGGCGACCGGCGTTCGACGTCAAAGATCACGCTCAGCAGGTCAGTGCCGGAGACGCCGTCGGCCATGCAGTGGTGGAGCTTGTTCACCAGCGCCCAGCGGTCGTCGCTGAGGCCCTCGGCGATCCACATCTCCCACAGCGGCTTCGAGCGGTCGAGCTTCTGCGCCATCACGCGGCCGACGAGGTTGCGTAGCTCCGCGTCACCGCCTGGCGCGGGCAGCGCCGTGCGCCGCACGTGGTAGTCGAGGTGGAAGTGGGAGTCGTCCACCCAG
>DASQFQ010000156.1:0-9772 GCA_035633075.1 Solirubrobacteraceae bacterium
CGCCGACAACCTCGAGGTCGCCGCGCTCGACCCGGCGGGCCTGCTCGAGCACTGGCGGCGCCTGGACCTGACGGGATGTGACGCGCTGATCCTGTCGGCGTGCGTGCAGATGCCGTCGCTCGCCGCGATCGATCCCGTCGAGCGTGCGTGTGGGCTGCCCGTGCTGTCGGCGGCGACGGCCACAACGTTCGCGATGCTGAGCGCGCTCGGGCTGGACACCAGGATCCCGGCGGCCGGGCGGCTCCTGAGCGGAGCCGTCGGCGCGCCCGCAGCGGCCGGCTAGCGCCGCTTCGGCTTCTTGGTGCCCGCCTTGCACGTGCGGTAGCTGCGCGTGCTGACGAGCTTGCGCCCCTCGGCCGGCGTCAGGACGATCCGCACCCTGACGGTACCGCTGGGAAGCCCGCGCAGGTTGATCGCCGCGCGCAGCCGCTTGTTGCCCTGGACCTTGACCTTCGTCCGGCCGTTGACGTAGACGATCGCGGAGCGGATCACCACGCCCCCCTTGCGCCGCAGGCGGATGGTGAAGCTCCGGCGGCTGATGCACGAGCGGGCGGAGGGCAGCTTGAGCAGGGCGTCGGCGCTCGGGGCGGTGGAGGCCGTCGTCTCCTTGACGTCCCCCGTCGGGTCCGGCGGGGCCGGCGGTGCGGCCGCGGGCGGCACGAGCGGCGCCGGCGCGGGCGGGGTTGTGGTCGGTACAGGCGTGGTGGTGGGTGTCGGTGTGGCCTCGTCGCCCTCCGCCGTCCACGTGAGGAGGGTCGACAGCTGGGCGCCCTGGTAGCTGTTGTCGGTCGCGGGGTCGCTGCTCGGCATCGAGACGACGAACCGGTATTCGCGCTCCAGGCCGGCCGGCAGCGCCCCGAGCGCGAGCTGGCCCATCGAGGCGAGCGACCCGGCATACACGCCCGCCGGGTCCTGGGCGTCGGTCACGTCCGCGATCGTGACCTGCAGGCGGGTCCAGAGGCGGCCACCCGCGACACCGGCGACCTCGCTCTGACCGCTCGCCTGCAGCGCGAGCGCCCCGGTCACGGTTCCCGCGTTGCCGATCCGCACCGAGCCGCTGGCCTGCCCACCGGGGCGCATGCCGGGGGCACTGAAGATGGCGACGCCGTCCTTGGAGTTGGTCAGGGTGAGCGAGCCGCTGGTGTCGCGCAGGGTGAGCTGGACCCCGGGCTCCGGTCCGTGCGGCGCGGCCACGGCGAGCGACAGGGCGACCAGGCCGCCGATCGCGCTGAGTGCCAGCGAGGCGCTTCCGCGGCGGAGTCTGTGAACGCGGTGCACGGCTAGAAGTCCAGGTCCGTCGCGCCGCTCTCGGGCACCACCGTCGCCGAGCACGGGTTGCCGGCGAGGTCGGTGGCCACCGTCGAAGGCGTCCAGGAGATCACCGACGTCGTGGCGACCCCGGTCCGCGGCGTGCCCGAGATCGTCGAGCCGAGGGTGACTGCGACCTGGTTGCCGGTGCGCAGCATGGTCGCGTTGAACCAGACCGTGCCGCTCACCCAGTTGGCCTGGAGCTGCACCAGCTGGCTCGCGTTCGTGTTGAGGCGCAGCGTGCCGGCGGCGTTGAAGACGTCGAGCCGGTCGTTGCTGGCGTTGTTGGTGATCCGCACCGTGACGGGGGTCGAGCCGCCGGCCCAGGCGGTCATGATCGACGCCGGCGCCATCGGCTCGGACCACGTGAAGGTGACGGAGTCCCCGGCGTCCATCGTGCCCGCCGTGCCGCCGTTGGCGGCCTGGATGTCGCTCCCGGTCGGCGCGGTGTTGTCGACCTGGACCGTCAGCACCGGCGAGGTGCTCACGTGCGTGAGCGTGTCGGTCGCCTGGATGCGGAGCTCGTAGGCCCCGTCCGCGAGCCCGGTCGTGTTGACGCCCGCGCAGGAGTAGGGCGACGTTGTGTCGGTGCAGATGGTCGACCAGCTCGGGGCGCCCACGGCCCTGTACTGGAAGGTCGCCGACTGCACGCCGGCTGGATCGGTGGCGGTGCCGCTGATCGTCACGGTGCCGCGGAGGTAGGGACCGGGGTCGTTGAGGACCGCAGTCGGCCCGTTGTTGTCGATCCGCCGGTTCGTCTGCGTGGCCGAGGCCGTGGTGTTGCCGGCCTGGTCGGTGGCGAAGGCCCGCATGTCGTACAGGGCGTCGGCGAGGTTGGTGGTGTCGAAGGTGCAGCTGTAGGGGGTCGTCGCGTCGGTGCACGCGTCGGACCAGGTGGTCGTTCCTGCGGGGGCGGTCTGAAACCGCACCGAGGCGATGCCCGAGCCGGCGTCGGTGGCGGTCCCCGACAGGGTCACCGTGCCCTGGAGCGGCGTGGCGACGGCGGCGAGGGTCACGGCGGTCGGCGCCGCGTTGTCGATCGTGCGGGAGGTCACCGCTGCGGAGGTCGTGACCTTGGCGACACCGTCGGTGGCCACGGCGCGCAGGTCGTAGAGCCCGTTGGCGACGCCCGTCGTGTTCCAGCTGCAGGAGAACGGGGTGCTCGCCGCGGTGCAGGCGGTGGTCCACGTGCTCCCGGAGCTCAGCTTGTACTCGTAGGTCACCGACTGGACGCCGCTGCCTGCACCGTCCGAGCTCGTCGACTGCAGGCTGATCGAACCGCGGAGGAACGCGCCCGGGTCGGTCATGGCCACGGCCGGCGCCGTGTTGTCGACGCGGCGGTTGGACACCGCCGCCGAGGTCGCGCTGTTGCCGGCGGCGTCGTCCGCGACCGTGTGGAGGTCGTAGAGCCCGTCGGCGAGCGAGCTCGTGTCCCAGGCGCAGGACACGGGCGAGGAGGCCTGGGTGCAGACGTCGGTCCAGATCCCGCTGGATCCGCGGTACTGGAGCGTGGCGCTCGCCAGGCCCGACCCCGCGTCGGTCGCCGTGGCCCCGACGGTCACGGTACCGGTGAGCGGCGACCCGGGGTCGTTGGTCGAGACGGCCGGCGCGGTGTTGTCGACGCGGCGGTCGGTCACGACGTCGGTGCGCGAGTAGCCGGCGGAGTCCGTCGCCACCGCGCGCAGGTCGCGCAGGCCGTCGGCCACGCTCGTCGTGTCGAAACCGCAGCTGTAGGGGGCGCTCGAGTCCGTGCACACGTCCGACCAGGCGCTCGTCCCGGCCGGGGCGGACTGGAAGAGGACGGACGCGATGCCGCGATCGGAGGCGGCGGTCGCCGACAGCGTGACCGTCCCGCGCAGCGGCGAGCCGGGGTCGGTCAGGGCGACCGCCACGGTGTTGAAGTCGGCTGCGGTGCTGAGCTGGATGCCCGGGTTCGCGGTCGCGGCCACGAACGTGGCACCGGAGGAGTGCACGCCCACCGGCACCAGGGCGGCGAGCACCGCCAGGGCCGCGATCGCGCGCTTCATGAGCCCGCCACCGTGGCGGCGGCCGCCGCCTGGGCCTCGGCCTCCCTGCCCGCGTGCCTCCACAGCCCGGCCAGGGAAGCCAGGGCGATCAGCGCCGCCGGAATGCCGATCAGGATCATGCGCACGTCTCGCCGTGCCATCGCCGCCAGGCCGTAGCCGACCCACGGGACGCCGGCGACGACACGTGCCTGGCGGCTCGAGGGCAGGGTGAAGGTCCAGGGGTCCGCGACGCGGTTGGCGTCACCCTTGGTCCGAAAGACGCGCCCCAGATGCGGATCGTGGCCCACCGAGACGATGCGATGGGTCACGAGGCCGGTGGGGCCCGCCCCGCGGGGCGGGCTGTAGGTGATGACGTCGCCGGCCTTGAGGGACGCGACCGGGACGACCTCGTCGAGGACGAGCGAGCCGCGATCGTAGGTCCCGCTCATCGACCCGCTGACGATCACGTATCGCTGGTAGCCCAGCAGGGCGGGGGCGACCAGCAGCAGGCCAAGGAGCAAGCCCGCCGCGAGCAGCAGCGTTGAGATCACGCGGCCGACGCGGCGGGAGGTCATGTCAGTTCCAGCGGTTCCTGGGCGCGCCGGTTACGAGCTGGCGTTCCAGACGAGCCGCACCGTGGCGCTGTCGCCCTGGTAGTCGTTGTCGGCCGATCCGTCGAGGGCCACGCTGAACTCGTAGCGGTGCGTCGCGTCGGCGGCGAAGGTGCCGAGCGCCGAGATGGGGCTGCCGGCGCCCATGTCGGCGAGCGTGCCGCTGTACTTGCTGACGTCGTCGGCGTCGCCGCAGGCCGGAGGGGTGGCGCCCGCGAAGACGCCGCAGTCGACGACCGTCGTGTTCAGCTTGGCCGACAGCGGGAAGGTCGCGTCAGAGTCCGACAGCGTGCCCTTGCTGAGCGTGAAGGGGCCGCTCAGCGTCCCGGTGTTCTTGATGTCGACGGTCCCGCTGGTGGCGGGATCGCCCGGCCGCAGGTTGGCGGCGGTGAGAATGGCGGCGTTGTCCTTGCTGTTGTCCATCGTCAGGGTGCCCGTGCTGAAGACATTGGCCGGGTTCGCCGACTGGGCGCTGAAGTTCGCCCCTGAAGCGGCCGTGATGCCGACGGCGACCAGCATGGTGGCGAGGGCGGCGAGCGTGCGCTTGGGGCGCTGGACGAGAATCTGGATACGTGACATGAGGTAGCTCCTGAGTGCCTGTGTTGACCGTGCACGGTGTGCACGGACCGGAGCGAACGCCCTATGTCGTCCGCCTCACTGGCAACCGGGCCACCTCGTCCGCGTGCGGCGAGGCCCCTGGCTTTGCGTCCCCGCCTCACGACGGGTTTGCCTTGTTCAGTAACTTCGTAATCGGCTTCGGCAAACCCGCCCTGCACGAGGCTGGACAAATGTTGGGTTCGGCCGGCTTATGGAGCGTCGCCAGCCTCGTCGCTCCCGACGGCCGGTGACGTCCACGAGCCCTCGACGAGCCGCCCTGAGGCCCGAGCGGCGCCTTAGTTCAGCGACGGGTCCGGCGGCATGGTCGCGAGCAGCGCGTACTCGCGGCCCTTGCGCCGCAGCACATCCGCCCACAGCGCCTCCGGCTGGGCGGTGAAGATCTCGTCGGAGAGCGGGGCCTCCACGATCCAGGACTCCTCCTCGAGCTCGGCTTCGAGCTGGCCCGGGCCCCAGCCGGCGTGACCCGCGAAGACGCGGGCGCGGCGGACGCCAGCCGCCAACGCGTCGAGGTCCTCCGTGGCGCCGGCGAGGAAGCCGAGGTCGCCGTCGAGCATCGCCCCGGCGAGGCTGTGGTCGTCGAACTCGGCCAGGACGACCACCGCGTCCGCGGCGACCGGCCCCCCCACGTGGACGGCCGCGTCGGACTCGACGATGCCGGCGAGGCCGGGCACCGCCTCGCCGACCGTGGCGTCCGCCGGACGGTTCAGGACGAGGCCCATCGCACCGGTGCCCGTGTGCTCGGCCACCAGGATCACCGTGCGGTGGAAGTTGGGGTCCAGGAGCGCGGGCGAGGCGAGCAGGAGGCGTCCGCGCAGCGAGTCCATGGTGCCCCATTGTGTAGCGTGCCGCGCCCGCGTGCTCGGCGTTCTGGCCTTCGGGGACTCGATCACCCACGGCGGCGGGGAGCTGCAGTGGGGCGTCGCGCTGCAGTCTTGGGCGCTCTGGGTCGCCCGCGCCCTCGGAGTGCCCTACAGCGCCTACGCGGTCGACGGCGCGAACGTGGCGGGCGTCCTGGAAGAGCAGATTCCCGCCTTCCGGCGGGAGGCGGTCAGCCCCGGCGGCCCCTATGACGTCGGCTGCCTCTACATCGGCACCAACGACGTCCGCGGGTTCGACTGGGACCCCGCCTCCTACGAGGAGGGGCTCCGCGCCGCGCTGCGCTTCCTCGCCCCGCGCTGCGGGCGCGTGGTGACGGCGACAATCCCGCTCGACCTCGGGCGGCCGCCCGCGGGCGCCAAGGTGCACGTGGCCAACGCGATCGTGGAGCGCGCGGCGCGCGACACCGGCGCGCTGGTCGTCGACCTGCGCGGGTTCCGCGGGCGCCGGGTGCTGATGGCCGACCACGTGCATCCGACGGCCTTCGGCCAGATCGCGATCGCCGAGAGGGCGCTCGCGCTGCTCGCCGCCGACGGCCTCGCGCCGCGCGTGGCTCCGTCGGAGCTGATCGCATACGAGACGACGCGCTCCAAGCGCCTGCGCGGCGACCTCACCTACGCCTACCGCCACGCCAAGGTCAGCTCACGCGCCGCGGGGCTGATGCTCAGCCTGCGGCTGGGGCGTCGACTGCCTCGAGCAGCGCCTGGCGCAGGCGACTGAACACGCGTCGCGCGCCGACGAGCTCGGCCTGCGGCGCGTTGCGCTCCCGCAGCTCGCGCGCGGCGAGCTCGCCGTAGCGCTCGAGGAAGGTGTGGCGTTCCAGCAGCGAGGCGCCTGCGTACCCGGCGTGGACCGACAGGCGGCGCGTGGCGTCGAGCGCGGCGTCGTAGTCGGCCGAGCGCAGCGCGGCCGCGAGCGTGGGGGCCCAGCGTGCGAGCTGCTCGCGGCCGGCGTCGGAGGCGAACCAGCCGGGGCGGCCGTCGTAGATCGCCCGGGCGCCGGAGGCGGCCAGCTCCGCGGCAGCCGAGCCCAGAAGGGCCGCCACGCTGGGGAGCGGCTCCACAGGGAGCGCCACAGGGCGCACCGTGACGCGGTTCGAGGCAGCCGCCTGCGCCGTCAGCCGACGGATCTCAGCAGCGGGAAAGCGCCGGTGCCCGCCGGCGGTGCGCACCGCGAGGATGCGCCCGTTGTCGGCCCAGCGCCGCAGTGAGCTCGTGGAGATCCCGAGCGCCTCGGCCGCTTCGCCGAGCGTGATCGTGGCGTCGGCGGCGGGCGGGTCGGATTCGAACGCCGCTTGGGCGGCGCCCGGCTCGGCGGCCGGCTCGGAGTCCGCTCCCGGCTCGAGCGGCTCGAAGGCTGAGGCCAGGCGGTCCAGGGGCAGCCCGTCGCGCAGCAGCGCCTCGACGACCACAGCGGGTGCCGGGCGGCTGAGCGCGTAGCCCTGGGCCAGGCCGATGCCGAGGTGGCGCAGCCAGCGCGCCTGCGCGGCGCTCTCGACGCCCTCGGCGATCACGGACACGTCGAGCGCCGTCGCCATGTTCACGATGGCGCGCAGGATGTGGCGGTCGCCCGCCTCCTCGGCCACCCCCGCGATGAACGAGCGGTCGACCTTGATCGCGCTGATCGGGAAGCGCTTGACGTGGTTGAGCGAGGAGTAGCCGGTGCCGAAGTCGTCGAGCATCAGCTGCACCCCGAGGTCCTTGAGCTCCTGGAGCACCGCCGCCGGGCTGTCGCTCTCCTCCATCAGGACGCTCTCGGTCAGCTCGAGCGCCAGGCGCTCTGGCGGCACGCCGGTCTGGCGCAGGACCTCGCCGATCTCCTCGGCGAGGCCGGGCTCGGCGAGCTGACGGCCGGACAGGTTGACCGACAGGTAGGGGAGGTCGATACCCGGGTCCGCGGTCCAGCGCGCGAGCTGGCGGCACGCCTCGCCGAGCACCCAGCGCCCCAACGGCACGATCAGCCCGCTGTCCTCCGCGACGGGCACGAAGGCGCCCGGGAGGACGATGCCCTGCGTGGGGTGGCGCCAGCGCACGAGCGCCTCGACGCCGACGATGCGGCGCTCGTCGAGTGAAACCAGCGGCTGGTAGTAGAGCTCGAGCTGCTTCTGGTCCAGCGCGCGGCGCAGGTCGTCCTCGAGCTGGAGGCGCGCGGTCATGCGTCGCCGCATCGCGGGGTCGAACAGCTCGTAGCGGCTGCCGCCGCGCTCCTTGGCGCGGTGCATCGCGGCTCCGGCGTCGCGCACCAGCGTCTCCGCGCTGTGGTGGCGCCCGTCGGAGACCGCGATGCCGATGCTCGCGCTCGCGGGCACGGGACGGTCCTCGATCACCACCGGCGCAGCCATGTGGTCGAGCAGGCGCTGGGCGACCTCGATTGCGCCGCGCTCCCCGGGCAGGTCGCCGCAGAGGACCGCGAACTCGTCGCCCGCCAGGCGCGCCAGCGTGTTGCCGGCTCCCACCAGGGGCTCGAGGCGCCGTGCCAGCTCGGACAGCAGCTCGTCGCCGCCAAGGTGGCCGAGGGAGTCGTTGACGAGCTTGAACCGGTCAAGGCCAAGGAACAGCACCCCGACCCTCCCATCCGCGCGCGCGGCGAGCGTGAGCGCATGGCGCACGCGGTCCACGAAGAGCGTGCGGTTGGGGAGCCCGGTCAGGGGGTCATGCAACGCCGAGTGGCGGACTTCCTCCTCGAGCGCCACGACCCTGCGCAGCGCGTCGTCGAGCCCGGGAGTGCCCGCCGGTGCGGTGACGCTCATGCCTGGGCGGCGTCGAGGTCAAGCTCGGGATCGAGTGGCCCCATCTCTGCCAGGAACGCCCCGACGACGATCGGGTCGAACTGCTGGCCGGCGCAGCGGTTGAGCTCCTCGAAGGCGGCGGCGGGCGTCATCGGGGCGCGGTAGTGGCGCGGGGAGGTCATGGCGTCGTAGGCGACGCAGACCGCGATCACGCGCGATCCGAGCGGGATCGCGTCGCCGACCAGCGCATCGGGGTAGCCGGAGCCGTCGTAGCGCTCGTAGCAGGAGCGCACGAGGCGCGCCACCGGGGCGAGGGCCGGGGCGGCGGCGAGGATCCGCTCGCCGACCACCGGGTGCTGGCGGATCAGGTTCCACTCATCAGGGGTCAGCGCCTCGCGCTTGTGCAGCACGGACTCGGGGACGGCGAGCATGCCGATGTCCTGCAGCTCGGAGGCGCGCACGACCTCGTCGAGCTCGGCGAGGTTCAACCCGAGGCGGCGCCCGATGCCGATCGCGTGGGCCGCCACGCGCGGCAGGGCGACGGCAGCGCCGCCGGCACGCCGCTCGGAGAGCAGCTGGAGCAGGACGTCGCGGAGCTGGCGCTCGGAGGACATGTGCTGCCAGCGGCTGCGAGCGCGCATGCGCTCATGGGCGAGCCGCAGGGCGGCGGGGCCGTCGTCGGCCTCGTCGGGCAGCAGCGCCTCGCCGCGCACCGCGCTGGAGCTGAGATTCTCGAAGATCGCGGCAAGGCGCCCCTGGGCGGCCGCCGCAGGGGTCAGCGCGCCGGCCTCGATCGGACCGAGGAAGGCATAGAGGGCGGCGTCAAGGCGGTAGGCGCGCGCTCCGGAGGGCTCGGCGGCGGCGCGCAGCGCGTGGGCGATGCGCTCGGGCATGCCGGGGTCGCTCCCGAGCAGCGCGATCGCGGCGAGGCTGTCACCTGAGTGCAGCGACAGCAGCTCCAGACGCGCTTGGACGCCGGGGATGCCGGCGAGGTCCGCGAGCAGGCGGGCGCGGTTCGGCAAGCCGGTCTCGACGTCGATGTCGCGGCCGAGGCGCCCGGCGCCCCAGCGCCGGGTGACGGCGGTGAGCTCGGCCAGGGACGCGCCGCTGCGGGCGCCGGCCACGGCACGATCGATCGCTTGCGCGAGCTGCTCCGCGCGGGTTCCGCTGGGCGGGGATTCAGGCATCACGTGGGTCATCGGCAGAATCGGCATGGAACCGCAGCCCGCAGCGGCAATCGCGACCCGCCGGCAGCTTCGCGGCGGAAGCTGCCGCCGCGGCGACCGAAGCTCTCACAACCTGTCGCGGCCGGCCCGGGAACCTCCCAGGAGTGGGCTGTGGGCGCAAAAGGGCCGAAGGGCACCCCATGAACCTCGACTACTCGCGCGCCGCCCGCAAGCTGCGCATCCCCGCCGCACTCTGGGTCCTTGCTCTCACGTCCACGGTCTTCGCGCCGACCGCCTCGGCGAGCACCGGCGCCGCGCGCGTCATCGTGCTCGAGCGGGCCGGAGCCGGGTCAGGCCCCGAAGCCGCCGTGCGACAGCTCGGCGGACACGTCGAGCGTGAGATCGGGCTCGTGCACGGGTTCGTCGCGCGCGTGCCGTGGCGCGGGCTCGGCGCGCTGC
>DASQFQ010000157.1:0-4038 GCA_035633075.1 Solirubrobacteraceae bacterium
CCTGCGCCGCTCGGGCGAGCCCGAGGAGGTCGCGGCCGTGATCGCCTTCCTCGCCTCGGACGACGCCTCGTTCGTGACCGGGCAGACCGTCAACGTGTCCGGCGGGCTGTCGATGGCGTGACCCCGCGCGCCGTCCGCATCCGCGAGGTCGGCCCGCGTGACGGCTTCCAGAACGAGCCGGAGGTCGTCCCGACCGCCGAGAAGGTCCGGCTGATCGACATGCTCGCGCGGACCGGGCTCCGGCGCCTGGAGGCGACGAGCTTCGTGCGCGCCGACGTGATCCCGCAGCTCGCCGACGCCGACGAGGTCCTCGCCGCGATCGACCCGCCGCCCGACGTCGCCGTCTCGGTGCTCGTTCCCAACGAGCGCGGGCTCGAGAACGCCCTGCGCCATCGCGGCCGCTTCCAGGAGGTCAACGTCTTCCTGTCGGCGTCGGAGACCCACAACCTCCGCAACGTCAACCGCTCGGTGGGGGAGTCGCTCGCCGGGCTGGAGCGCGTGTTGGGCCGCGCCCGTCAGGAGGGCCTGCGCTGCGAGGGCGTGATCTCGGTCAGCTTCGGCTGCCCCTACGAGGGCCACGTCCCGCCCGAGCGGGTGTTCGCGATCGCCGCCCGCCTGCGCGACGCCGGCGCGCAGGAGATCGGGTTCGGCGACACCACCGGGATGGCCAACCCGGCACAGGTCCGCGCGTTCTTCCCCGCCGCCCGCGAGGCTCTGGGCGACGAGGTCGAGCTGACCGCGCACTTCCACAACACCCGCGGGCAGGGGCTCGCGAACGTCTACGCCGCGCTCGAGGCGGGGGTCGACTCCTTTGAGTCGAGCTTCGGCGAGCTCGGCGGGTGCCCGGTCCCGAAGGGGGCGACGGGGAACATTGCCACCGAGGACCTGGTGTCGATGCTGCATGAGATGGATGTGGAGACAGGCATCTCGCTCGACGCGTTGCTCGAGGCGGCGCGCGCCGCGCAGACGGTGCTCGGGCGCCCGCTCGGCTCGCATGTGCTGACCGCCGGGCCCGTGGACTGGAAGGCCTGACGATGGGCGCGCCGTGCTGACCGTCGGGCCGGTGGACTGGAAGTCCTGACGATGGGCGCGCGGACGGGCACGGCGTGAGCCTCGCCTACGGCGTCTTCGCCCGCCGCGGAGAGGCGCCGCGCGTCGGGGCGCGAAGGGGAGACCGAGTGCTCGACCTCGCCGCGCTCGCCGCCGCGGGCCGGCTGGGGGCGCTCCCCGAGCGCGTCTTCGCCCGGGCCGACCTCAACGCGTTCATGGCCGCGGGCCGCAAGGCGTGGCGGGAGTGCGGCGAGCGACTTGCCGACATCGATGAGGGGGGGATCGCGCTCGCCGAGGTCGAGCTGCTCCTCCCGATCGCGGTGGCCGACTACGTGGACTTCTTCTCCTCGCTCGAGCACGCGAGAAACGCCGGGCGGATGTTCCGCCCGGACGCCGAGCCGCTGCCGCCCAACTGGCGCCACCTGCCGATCGGCTACCACGGGCGCGCGGGGACGGTTGTGGTGAGCGGCACGCCGGTGACGCGGCCGAGCGGACAGGCGAAGGAGCCCGACGCCGCTGCCCCCGTGTTCGGCCCGAGCCGTCGGCTGGACTTCGAGCTCGAGCTGGGGTTCGTGATCGGCGCGCCGAGCCGGCTCGGGGAGCCCGTGCCCGCCGAGCGCGCGACCGAGCACGTCTTCGGCGTGGTGTTGGTCAACGACTGGAGCGCGCGCGACATCCAGGCCTGGGAGTCCCGGCCGCTCGGCCCCTTCCTCGGCAAGTCCTTCGCCACCTCGGTCGGCGCCTGGGTCGTCCCGCTCGACGCGCTCGAGCCCTACAAGGTGCCGGCGCCGCCGCAGGAGCCCGAGCCGCTGCCCTACCTGCGCGAGGAGCCTTGGGCCTACGACGTCGAGCTCGAGATCGAGCTCCAGGGCCAGGTCGTCTCGCGCACCAGCGCCCGCAACCTCTACTGGAGCGTCGCTCAGCAGATAGCCCACCTGACCATCAACGGAGCGAGCCTGCGCACCGGCGACCTGCTCGCATCAGGCACCGTCTCGGGCCCGGAGAAGCGCTCGCGGGGCTCGTTGCTCGAGCTGAGCTGGAACGGCTCCGACCCGCTCGAGCTCGCCGACGGCAGCACGCGCACGTTCCTGCTGGACGGCGACGAGGTCGTGCTGCGCGGGGCCACCGCCGACGGCGCGGTGGCCCTCGGCGAGGTCCGCGGCCGGGTGCTGCCGGCCTAGCGCCCGCTGAACTCCGGCTGGCGCTTCTCGGCGAACGCGCGAGCGCCCTCCGCGAAGTCCGCCGAGCGCGCGCACTGCTCCTGCATCGCCAGCTCGAGCTCGAGCGTGGTCGACAGTGCGGGGCGCGCGGAGGCGTCCATCACGCGCTTGGCGAGCCCGACGGCGACCGGCGCGCACGCCAGCAGCTCGTCGACGAGCTGCTGCGTCGCCGCCTCGAGCCCTTCGGCCGGGGCGAGGCGGCTGACGAGCCCGATCCGCTCGGCCTCCTCGCCGCCGATCATCTTCCCCGTCATCACGAGCTCCTTGGCACGGCCCAGCCCGACCACCTGCGGCAGCCGCGAGCTGCCGCCGACGTCGGGGATCAGGCCGATGCGCGTCTCGGGCATCCCGATCACCGCGTCGGCGGCCATCACGCGCAGGTCGCAGGCCAGCGCGAGCTCCATCGCCCCGCCGATGCACGCGCCGTGGATCTCGCAGACGGTCGGCTTGGCCATCTCCTCGGCCAGGTTCCACGCCTCAAGGCAGGCGCGGCGGAAGGGGCGCAGGTGCTCGGGAGAGGCCGCGAGGTCGCCGAGCGAGTCGAGGTCCATGCCCGCCGAGAACATGGGGCCGGCCCCGCGCAGCACGACGCACTGCACGGACGGATCGTCGGCGGCGGCGCGCAGCATGGCGCCGACCGCCACCACGAGCTCGCCGGTGAACGCGTTGCGCTTCTCGGGCCGGTTGAGGACGACGTGGCGGACCGGGCCGCGATCTTCGGTCAGGACGAGGGGCATTGGCCGGAGCCTACCTGGGGTAGGAGGGCCGGCATGTCGACTCGCACCCCCATGGGACACGACCTTGTCGAGCGCATCGCGGCCCTCGACATGATCGACGAGCCCGCCAAGAAGCTCGCCAAGGCCGTCAGGGACCTCAAGCAGCCGAAGGAGATCAACGAGGCGCTCAGCGGGACCTGGCTCGGCCACCCCGCCCACCCTCTGCTGATCCTCCTGCCGATGGGAAGCTGGATCAGCGCGGTGCTGCTCGACTGGCTGGGAGGCGAGGATGCCGAGACGGGCGCCGACCTCCTCATCGGCGCCGGGCTGCTCAGCGCCGTCCCGACGGTGGCCACGGGCTACTCCGACTGGGCCGACACGGAGCCGGCCAGCGACAGCGTGCGCCGCGTCGGCGCCGTGCACGCCGCGTTCAACGCGACGGCGGCCGGCCTCTTCGGCGCCTCCCTCGCCGCGCGCGTGAATGGCGCCCGCGGCCGCGGCAAGCTGCTGGCGCTCGCTGGCCTCGGCGCCGTCGGGGTCGGCGGCTTCCTCGGCGGCCACCTCACGTATGCCGAGGGCGTGGGCGTGAACATGTCCACCTTCGAGACCTATCCAGAGGATTGGACCCCTGTCCTCGACGATGGCGATCTGCCCGACGGTGCTCTGCGCCAGGTCGACGTCGACGGCACCACGATCCTGTTGGCGCGCACGCAGGGCCGAGTCCACGCGCTCTCGAACACCTGCATGCACCGCGGCGGTCGCCTCGATCAGGGCGAGCTCCAGAACGGATGCGTGACCTGCCCGGTGCATGGGAGCGTGTACCGCCTCGAGAACGGCTCGGTCGAGCGCGGGCCGGCCGCGTACCCGCAGCCCGTCCTGGAGGCGCGCATTCGCGACGGCTCGATCGAGGTCCGCGCGCCGCAGCGCCCGTGAGCATTACGCTCCCGCCGCCTTCGCTGAGCGGACGGGAGACACATGGCTGAGATCAAGAGGGTCGGCGTCCTGGGAGCCGGCCTCATGGGACACGGCATCGCCCAGGTGGCCGCCCAGGC
>DASQFQ010000158.1:0-1876 GCA_035633075.1 Solirubrobacteraceae bacterium
TCTAGCGTCGCGGGTCACCGGCCGAGGCGCGGGCCGCATAGGTGTTCCGAGGGTTCTCCGTGTGGGTGGGCGCATCCGCTGCTCCAAGCCGAGGCTCGGTCTCTTCGCTCAGACGTTCCTCAGCGGCTGTTCGGTGGCGATCGCCCAGACGAAGCCCGCAAGCTCGCGAGCGCAGGCGACGACGATCTTCTGTTTCGGCTTGCCGCGTCCGGTCATTCGCACCCAACGGCGATAGAGGCGCCGCTGGCACGCCCACGCGCGCTCGAGCACGGCCGGGGCCTGGCCGTGCTGTCGGCGCCCCAGCTCGTAGCCGACGTTGGGACGCCGGCGCGCGTTCCAGGCCGCCTCGACGAGCAGCCGCCGGGCGTGGGCGTTGCCGGCTTTGGTGATCGAGCCCTGGGCGCGGCGCTCGCCAGAGGAGTGCTCGGAGGGCACGAGCCCGACGAAGCTCATGAACTCCTCGGCAGTGTGGAAGCGACCGAAGTCGCCGATCTCTGCGCACAGCCCGAGGGCGCTCAGCATGTCGATCCCCCGCAGGCAGCGCAGGCGGGCGACGAGCTCTCGCTCGGGCCCGTGCTCGGCGACCGTGCGGATCTCGCACTCGAGCGCCTCGATGCGGCGGTCGACCGAGTCGACGGCGAACAGGTAGTCGTCGAAGGCCTGCTGCTGGGCGGCGAACTCGAAGCGCTGCTGGCCGAGCCACTCGCGGCGCTTTGTGCCCCAGCACGTCGTCGGCAGGTGGCGGCCGTGGCGCAGCAGGAACTTCCCGAGCCGATGGCGGGCCCGCATGCGGTCGAGGCGGGCGTCCTCGCGGGCCCGGATCAAGTCCCGCGTCGCCTCGAGCTGTGGCGAGGGCACGAAGATCGGCTCGAGCAGGCCGCCGGCGTGCAGCGAGGCGAGGCGGCGGGCGTCGCGGCGGTCGGTCTTCACACGGTCGCCTGGTCGGCGCGGCACGAGTCCCGGCGCCACGATGTCGCATTCGACGCCGGCCGCGAGCAGGTGGCGCCGGAGGCCGAAGCCGGTCGGCCCGGCCTCATAGCAGGCACGCACGCCGGGCCAGCGGCGAAGCGTCCGCTCGACGGCCGCGTGGTCGTGGGGCAGGGTGCACTCATGCACCAGCTCGTCGGCTCGCACCGCGGCGAGGCGGATCGACGCCTTGTGCACGTCGAGTCCGGCGGTGACATTCCTAGAATCGGCCATGGTCGGCGACCTCCGTATGTGGCTCTACCGGGCCCACCCCGGCAACCCACGACGATGCGCAGGCGCCGACCACTCTTACGGAGCGGTCAGATGCTCCATCTTGTCTAGCCATCGGGTCGAATCAGGCCGTAGGCGCCCTCCGGGGTTCCGATCGTCCGTCCTCGCGGAAGGAGACGCCCTAGTACCGTGCTTCGAGATCATCCCCCGGCGGCGGCTCGGGGCTTCGTGCGCTCGCGGCCCTTCAGGCGGCGCCAGAGGCGGCTCGAGAGGACGCCCGCCGCGCGGCGCTTCACGCGTCACTCGCTTTCGCCCCCGCCACCTCAGGGCGAATTGAACCGTGCCGCGTCGCTGCGCCCAAACGAGGCGGCCTCCGCGCGCCGCACGAGGTAACCGGCCACAGGACTCCCCCGCGCGACCCACCTGGAACCAGTGGCACCCTCGCCGAGGCCGGTCGCTATTGCTTGCGCGAAGGCTCGAACCACGCCGCCCCGCATCCCGTAGGGCAGCAGCACGGCATTGTCCCGGTCGTGCCTAGAGTTGTCGTATGGCGGCGGCGACGACGCGTGTGGAGATCGACAGCGAGTTGCTGGCGAGGTTGCGTGCGCGGCATCCAGGGAAGGATGACCGTGCGCTGATTGAGGATCTTGCCCACGTCGATCTGGGGTTCAACGCATTG
>DASQFQ010000159.1:0-7033 GCA_035633075.1 Solirubrobacteraceae bacterium
CCACGACGACCTGGTCGCCGTCGGGGCGGATCTCCGAGGACTCGAAGCGCAGCTCGGGGTGGCGCTCGGCGTCGAAGAACTCGGGCGACTGCAGGTGCGCGGCGAGGTTCGGGTCCTTGACGACGATGGAGCCGACGTTGACGGTGCCGATCAGCCGGCCGTCCTCGAGCACGGCGTCGAACTCCTCGAAGCGACCGCGAAAGGTCGCGACGACCATGTGCTTGACGGCGAAGGAGGCGCTGGAGTGGACAGAATCGAGCTTGTAGGTGCCGGTGAGCTGCTCGTTGACTGCAGTGGTCATGGTCAGTGATGCCCCCTGATGACGGGATTCCGGACCGAGGTCCGCTTACGCGAAGTACGATAGCATAACCGGACCGTGGTCCGATGAAGACACTGACTCCCGACATGCCCTCCCCGCTCCAGGTCCCCGAGCTCGAGCTCCCGGTCATCGGCAGCGACCCGCCCGAGCGGGCAGACGCCGCGCGCAACCGCCGGCGAATCCTCGCCGCGGCGGAGCGGCTCTTCGCACGCAACGGGGTGAGCTGCACGTCCATGGACGCGATCGCCGCGGAGGCCGGCGTCGGCAAGGGCACCCTGTTCCGCCGCTTCGGGGACCGCGCCACGCTCGTGCGCTCCCTGCTGACCGAGCGCGACCGCGCCTTCCAGGAGGCGTTCATCCGCGGTGCGCCACCGCTCGGCCCCGGCGCCCCGCCCGCCGAACGGCTCGTGGCCTTCGGCGAGGGCATGCTCGACCACCTCGAGCGCCACGGCGACCTGCTCCTCGCCGCCGAGGGGGGCGATCCCTCCGCGCACATGCGCTCACAGGCGTGGGGCGCCTACCACCTGCACGTGCGCGTGCTCGTCTCCGAGGCGGCTCCCGACCTCGACCCGGAGCTCACCGCCGACGTGCTGCTCTCCGCCCTCTCCGCCCGCATCTTCTTCCACCAGCGCTGGCGTCGGGAGATGCCGCTCGCCCGCCTCAAGTCCGGCTGGGCCCTGCTCGTGCGTCGCCTGCTGCGCCGCTAGCCCTCGTAGCTCTCCAGCAGCTGAAGCCAGAGCTCGCTGCGCGTCGGGAACGAGGGCACGGCGTGGCGCAGGCGCTCGATCGGCACTTCTCCCACGATCGCGATCGTCGCCGCGTGGATGAAGTCGGCCACCTCGGCGCCCGTGAACGTCGCCCCGACGATGATCCCGCGCCCCCGGTCAACGAGGATCCGCGCCGTGCCGGGCGCGCCGCGCCCGTAGTAGGAGCCGCCGGCGTTTCCCGACGTCGAGGTCTCGACGACCCTGATCTCGAGCCCCGCCTCCTGTGCCGACGCGGTCGTGTGTCCGACGGCGGCGACCTGAGGGTCGGTGAACACGACCCTGGGCGACTGGCGCCCGTCGGCCCCATGACGGGTGGCGGTCTCCTTGCCGAGGATGTGGTCGACTGCGATGCGGGCCTGGTACTTGCCCATGTGGGTGAACAGCGCGCGGCCGTTGACGTCGCCGATCGCGTAGAGCCACGGATGTCCGGGGACCTGCATGTGCGCGTCGACATCGAGGTAGCCCTTCGGCTCCAGGCCGACCGATTCGAGACCCACGTCGCTCGTGTTCGGCGTGCGCCCGAGCGCGGCGACGAGCTGGCCGCAGTGGACCGCGGAGCCGTCGTCGAGGGTCACCACGATGCGCTCGCCGTCACGCTTCACACTCGCGGCCTTGCGGCCGGTGCGGACGTCGACGCCGAGCTGCTCCAGCGCCTCGGTCACCTGCCCGCACGCGAACTCCTCCTCGCTGGGCAGCAGGCGCCGCTCGCCCTCCACGAGCGTGACCTGCGAGCCGAGCGACTGGTAGGCCTGCGCGAGCTCGCAGCCCACGACGCCGCCGCCCATGATGACCGTGCGCGCCGGCACCTCCTTGGTGGTGGTGGCCTCGCGGTTGGTCCACGGTTCGGCCTCCCGCAGGCCGTCGATCGGAGGCATCGAGGCGCCGGTTCCCGAGCCGAGGATCACCGCGCGGCGCGCCTCGAGCTCCTCGTCGCCCGCCGTGACGCGCTTCTCGCCGGAGATGACCCCGTGGCTGCGGAAGAGGACGATGCCGCGCTCCTGAAGCCACGGGAGCTGGCCGGAATCGTCCAGGCCGTGGATGATCTCGTCGCGGCGCTCGAGCACCGCACCGACGTCGAGGCCGCCGGTGGCCGCCTCCGCCGCGCCGGGAATCCGCCGGACCTCGCGCAGCGCCTCGGCGGGGCGCAGGAGCGCCTTGGAGGGCATGCACGCGTAGAACGAGCACTCGCCGCCCACGAGGTGCTGCTCGACCAGCGCGACCTCCAGTCCGCCGTCGGCCAGTCGCCCCGCGGCGACCTCCCCGGCGGGCCCGCCGCCGATCACCACGACGTCGAAGCTGCGCATGGATCTCCCATCGCTGGTCGTTGCAACTACACTGGACGGTACATAGCCCCTGGGGACGACAGGCTTCGACGTGGTCGGTTCGTGGGGGCGGTTGCGAGTCGAGGTGCCGGAGGCCTCGTAAAACCCCGGCAAAAAAACAAGTGCGAAGTCTCACGACTTCTCGCTCGCCGCTTAGCCGAAACTAAGCCGTGAGCCTTGGCCCCCGAAGCCTGCGACGGGATACGGCCGAGTCAGAAGCAGGCTCAACCTCCGCGAGGCCTGCCCGCGCCGACCGGAGGGACAGACAAGCGGGCTGGCGACTCCACAACCCCGCCGGCGCGGCGAGTGGAGGGCGAGAAAAAGAGCGCCGGCTACGCTCGTAGACGCCGCCTTTCATGCGATTGCGGACGTGGGTTCAATTCCCACCGTCTCCACTGGTTCGCCCGGGACCCGACAATCCGGGACATGCCTGCACGATTCGGCCATTTTGCGGCTGGATCGTGTGCTACGAGCACGACACCGCTTGCAGGGAGTTTCCGGCGAACGCCGCCGATCGAGTTGCAGGCGAGTCGCAGATCGACGCTTCCGGCCAGTCGCGGGCCAGTGGCAGCGCGGTTGGTGCGCGGGATCAGGACACTCGCTTCCGTTGACGTTTGCCAAAGCGCGAGCTCGCGCGGCCGGGACGCTCGTGTGTCGTCGAGGCTGTCGCGGCTTTCCGCGACAGCCTCCGTCCCTTGCGGGCGCCGTCGGCGCCTCCGCGCAGACGCCTCCTTTCATGGGCGAGCAGCACTCTGATCGGTCGACCTCAGCGGGCGCAGGCGTCTCCGGTCACGCGGAAGCGGAACAGTGCGCGTTCAGCGGATCCCGCTAGTCGACGAGCGCGCCGCAGCTGACGTTGACAATCGCCGCCGTCATGCTGCGCGCCCAGTCGGAGGCGGCGAAGACGGCGGCGTTGCCCACGTCCTCGAGCGTCGCGGCCCGCCCCAGCAGAGTTTGGCGCTCGATCATCTCGACGATCTCCTTGCGGCCGTCGAAGCCCTCGGGGAGCGACTCGGGAACCCCTCCGCTCGCGAGCGTGACCACCCGGATTCCGTGCGGCCCCAGCTCGACGGCGAGCTGCCGCCGGATCGTCTCGATCGCGTCGAACGCCACCTGGGTGCCTCCCAGGTAGTAGTCGCGCATCGGCTCGCTGCGGTCGCCGGGGCCGCCGAAGGCGAGGATCACCCCCGAGCCCCTGGGGATCATGTGGCGCGCGGCCGCTCTCGCGGTCAGGAATGTCGTCCGCGCGGCCGTCTCCAACGGCGCCAGGAAGTCGTCGACCGCCATCTCGGCAAGCGGGGTTCCGTGGGTGTGCGGGTGCGTGATCAGGTTGAAGGAAATGTCGATCCCGCCGGCCTCCGCCGCGACCGCGTCGGCATGCCGGTCGACCGCCTGCTCGTCGAGCGCGTCGACCTCCGCGGTCTCGGCCGCTCCTCCCGTTGCGCGGATCGCCTCCGCGACCTCCTCGAGCGTCGTGGAGGTGCGGCCCGCGAGGAACACCCTCGACCCCTCGCGAGCGAAGGCCCGGGCCACTGCCCCGCCGATCGATCCGCAGCCTCCATAGATGACGGCGCTCTTGTTGTCGAGCAACATCGAATGCCTCCTTCTGTTCAGCCGCCGTTCCGGGGCGAGCAGGCCGCCATCCGCTCGAGCAGCACTGCGCGCTCGCGGGCGTTCTGGGTGAGCGAGGCGGCGCGGTCGAACTCCGCCCGCGCCTCGTCGTCGCGGCCGAGCTTCGCGAGCAGGTCTCCGCGCACCGTCGGCAGCAGGTGGTACCCGCGCAGGGCGGGCTCGGACGTGAGGGCGTCAACCAGCTCGAGCCCCGCCTCGGGGCCGAACGCCATCCCGACGGCGACCGCGCGGTTGAGCTCGACGACCGGCGAGGGCAGGAGCTGGGCGAGCCCGTCGTAGAGGGCGACGATCCGCTCCCAGTCCGTGTCCTCGGCGACCCGGGCGCGCGCGTGGCAGGCCGCGATGGCCGCCTGGAGCGTGTACGGGCCGAGGGCGCCGCCGGTGCTCTGCGCGCGCTCGAGCGCGGCGAGGCCGCGGCCGACGAGCAGCCAGTCCCAGCGCGACCGGTCTTGCTCGAGCAGAAGGACCGCTTCTCCCGAGGGGCCGACTCGCGCGCGTGTGCGCGATGCGTGCAGCTCCATCAGGGCGACGAGGCCGTGTACCTCCGACTCTGACGGGAGCAGTTCGGCGAGGATGCGGCCGAGCCGCAGCGCCTCCTCGATCAGCTCGGGCCGGATCCAGTCATCGCCGGCGGTCGCCGCGTAGCCCTCGTTGAAGATGAGGTAGATCACCTCGAGCACGGAGGCGAGGCGGTCGGCGAGCTCGTCGCGCTCGGGGACCTCGAAGGGCACCTGCGCCTCCGCGAGCGTGCGCTTCGCGCGCACGATCCGCTGCGCGACCGTCGCCTCCGAGACCAGGTACGCGCGCGCGATCTCCCCGGTCGTCAGGCCGGCGAGCAGGCGCAGCGTGAGCGCGACGCGGGCGTCGGTCGAGAGCACCGGATGGCAGGTCGTGAAGATCAGGCGCAGGAGATCGTCGTCGAACGGATCGTCGATCTCCGCCTCGAGATCCGGGCTCTCGACCTCGCCGCGGATCTCGATCTCCAAACCGAGCTCCCGCGTCTTTCGCTCGTGCACCTCGGCTCGGCGCAGGCGGTCGATCGCCCGGTGCTTGGCCGTGCCCATGAGCCAGGCGCCCGGGTTGTCCGGTACGCCTGACTCTGGCCACTGCTCCAGCGCGGCAACGAGCGCCTCCTGCGCCAGGTCCTCGGCGACGCCGACGTCGCGCACGATCCGGGCCAGGCCGGCGATCAGCCGCGGCGACTCGATTCGCCAAACGGCGTCGATCGTGCGGTTGACGTCGCCTGCCGGCACGCTGGATCGTCGGCGCCGCGCCGCCGGCTACCGGTTCGCCTCGGCCTGCTCCCGCAGGCGCGCCTCCTGCTCGCGCAGCTCAGGGGTGAGCGAGTCGCCGAAGTCGTCGGCCTCGAAGACCGGGCGGATCTCGACCTCGGCCTCGGTGCCGTCGTCGGGGTTAGGTATTCGCTTGACCCACTCGATCGCCTCGTCCAGGGACTTCACCTGCCACAACCAGTAGCCCGCGAGGAGCTCCTTGGTCTCGGCGAACGGGCCGTCGAGCACCTTGCGGTCGCTGCCCGAGAACGCCACCCGCACGCCCTTGGAGCTCGGGTGCAGCCCGTCCCCGGCGAGCATCACGCCGGCCTTGACGAGCTCCTCGTTGAAGTTGCCCATCTGCGTGAGCAGCTCCTGGCTCGGCATCACCCCGGCCTCGCTCCCCTCCGTCGCCTTGATCAGGACCATGACTCGCATTTCTTCGCCTCCTCCTTGTGGTGGTCTGTGCCTCTACCAATGCGTCGAGCGAGCGAAGCAGAAATCGACACGCCACCCTCGCATGCTTGGGCCAGCCGTGCCGGCTGTGACCACGACCAGCGCGAGAGCATCGCTGTCCCGTGAAAGGAGGCGTCTGCGCGGAGGCGCCGACGGCGCTCGCGCCGGACGAGGCGGGGGCGTGCCGTCGGACGACGAACCCACGCCTGCTTCCGCCCGGCGAAGCGGGAGCGGGCAGGCTCCGCGACGTCGCCGCTGCGTCTCGTCCAAGCCGGCGGATTCGTCTAGCTCACGGAGGGAGCGATTCACGCGACCCCCAGCCTGAGCTGGGCGTCCGGAGGCTTCCACAACTCCACCAGGCCGCGCCCGGCTGCCGCTGGACCCAACACCACGACCGAGGGGAACGGCGCGGCGCTCGCGCCTATAGCCGTCCAGGATTGCGCGGCCGCGGAAGAGGGAACCTCCCGCGTTCAAGCGGCGGCTGACGCGCCGGACCCGTGAGCGTCTGGCGGAGGAGAAGGCGCAGCTGATCGCCGATCTCGGTGAGATCAGCGGTCTGTTGAAGGAGTATCGGGCGGATCAGCGCGGCGCGCCGGGCACGCTCACCGAGGCGGACGCCCTCGAGGCTGGCGTCGCTGGCGAAGCGGCTGAGGGGCGCGCTGGTGACCCCGTCGCGAGCCGCTGGTAGCTGGCGCGGCTATGCGAGACGGGGACGGCTGCGTGAGCCGGCTACTCCCCAGCGGGCGGCCCCGTGACCCCGAGGTGACGAGCACCGTGACCGAGGTTCAAGGCCCGAGCTACCGTCCCCCGCTGCCGGCGAGAAGGCTGGCCTTGACACAGGCGAGCTGGGCCTGGTCCACCTTGAGGATGAGGGGCTGAGACTGATTCATGCGGTCTCCAGTATGTCGAGGTTGTCCGCGAGCGACGCTTCGCGATGCCATCCGGGAGCTATCTCCGTACCCGATAAAGCTTCCGGGGGCCCGACGGGGGAAATGTCACGTCCTCGTTACGGCAATACCCTGTTCAGTGCCCCAACAAACGGCTAATTGCACCAGATAAGCCTTCAGTCCGCGCTGGAGGACGTCGCCGACGTGCGTGAGCTCGACCGCTTCCGACCAGACGAGCAGACGAGCGGGGCGACCCCGGAGGACCTGACGGTTAACACGACGCGGCGCCGGCCAGGCGCGTTCAACCAGTGCGCTGTCGCTGCCGATGACTACTTTATGGATGAGAGTCGCCGCTCAAAGAAAATGGCGATTGATGTGC
>DASQFQ010000160.1:0-2023 GCA_035633075.1 Solirubrobacteraceae bacterium
CGTCGCGCACGACGTAGACGCGGCCCCGCTGCTCCTCGAGCGCCCAGCGCTCACCCCTCTCGGTCCCCCCGCCGGCCAGGGCGATCTCCGGCCAGCGCGGCGCGTCCTCGGCCGGGGTGGCGGGCCCGAGCGAGTCGTCGAGCTCGGACGCGGGCCCGGCCGGCAGCTCGAGCTCGACCCTGGGCTCGATCAGCTCAAGGCCGAGCGAGAGATGCTCGAGCGCCACGAGTGGTGCTCCCTGATCGAGGGCGGTCACCTCTGTCGTGATGGTCAAGGCGTTCGAGACCTCCATCCGCCGCTCCGCGGCCAGGCCGTGGCCCTCCCAGCGTACGCCGCAGTCGCGCTCCCCCGCTTCGACCACCACCCAGGGATCGTTGGACGCGCGCCCGTGGAATCCGTGTCGGATGGCGTCGACCTCGCAGGCGGTTCCCGCGTTGGGCAGGCAGCCCTGCCAGCCCCCCCGCCACGCGGCGGTCCAGGGATCCTCGTCGAGGTCGCCGGGCGCGGGCGCCTCGGAACCGAAGGGCGGCCGGCCGAGCAGCTGGCGGCCGCTGCCCAGTTCGACCAGATCGAGCACCTCGGCGCCATGCGAGGGATCGACCCGAACGAGCAGCTCGTCTGATCGGAGGATGAGCAAACGGTCAGGCCGGCGCGCGAGCGCGATCGCCGGCCGGGCTGAGCGACTCGCCGCTCTCGGGGTCGAAGAAGTAGAGGCGCTCGGCGCGCACCGCGAGCTCGATCTCCTGGCCCGGAGCTATGGCCGGTCGCCCGGCCAGGCGCGCCGTGAACAGCGAGCGATCGTCCTCGGCCAGCAGCTGGTCGTCGTCGGAGGCCTGTGCCTCGGCCGCGGCGCGCGTGGCCTCGGTGTCCACCCGCGGAGCGTCGACGGCAAAGATGACGTTGCTCTCCGAGCCGAGCCCCTCCACCACCTGGACCTCTACCCGCAGGCGCGGCCACGAAGGCTCCGACCAAGGCCCGGGCAGCTCGAGGTCGCTCGGGCGCAGGCCGGCGATGACGTCGCGTTGCCGGCCCGCCAGCGGCGAGCGCGCGGGCAGGGCCAGCGAATGACTTCCGAACGAGAGCGTGCCCGCCTCCACCCGCGCGGCCACCAGGTTCATGGCCGGGGAGCCTATGAAGGCGGCCACGAACAGGTTGACGGGGTGGTCGTAGACCTCCTCGGGCGCCGCGCACTGCTGCAGCACGCCGTCGCGCAGCACCGCCACGCGCTGACCCAGCGTCATGGCCTCCACCTGGTCGTGGGTCACGTAGATCGTGGTGACCCCCAGGCGCTCGTGCAGGCGGGCCAGCTCGGCACGCATGGCCACGCGCAGCTTGGCGTCGAGGTTCGAGAGCGGCTCGTCCATGAGGAAGGCGGCCGGCTCGCGCACCATCGCGCGTCCCATCGCCACCCGCTGGCGCTGGCCGCCGGACAGCGCCGCGGGCTTTCGCTCCATCAGGGCTTCAAGACCCAGCACGCGGGCCACTTCGTCCACCCGCCGCTCGCGCTCGCCCGCGGAGATCTTCTTCATCTTCAGCGCGAAGCCGAGGTTGCGCCGCACCGTCATGTGGGGATAGAGCGCGTAGTTCTGGAAGACCATCGCGATGTCGCGGTCGCGCTCCAGCACGTTGGTCACGTCCTCGCCGCCGAGGCGGATCGTGCCCTCGCTGACCTCCTCCAGCCCCGCGATCATCCGCAGCAGCGTCGACTTGCCGCAGCCCGACGGGCCCACGAGCACGATGAACTCGCCGTCGGCGATGTCGAGATCGACGGCGTCGACGGCGCGGACGTCGCCGTCGAAGATCTTCGTCACGGTGTCGAGCTGGACCTCGGCCATCAGGCTCCCGGCTGAAGCAGGATCTTGGCGGTTGCGTCGGGCGCGTCGGCGAGCCGCGCGAACGCGGCCGGGCCCTCGGTGAGGGGCATCACCTCGAGCCAGCCGGCGGGCAGGCCGTCCGCGGCGAGGAGGGCGAGCGCCTCGGCGAATTCGGCGCGCGTGTAGGCGAACTGCCCGCGCAGGCGGAT
>DASQFQ010000161.1:0-3873 GCA_035633075.1 Solirubrobacteraceae bacterium
GACAGTCAAGGAGTATCCGCCCGAGCGCGCGGCGCAGATGTGCGGCATCGACGCCGACATGATCCGCGAGGTCGCGCGGCTGTGGGGCGAGGCCGGCGCCGCGGTCGTGTTCTGGGGGATGGGCATCTCCCAGCACACGACGGGGACCGACAACGCGCGCTGCCTGATCGCGCTGTGCTCGATCACCGGCCAGGTCGGGCGTCCCGGCACCGGGCTGCACCCGCTGCGCGGCCAGAACAACGTTCAGGGCGCCTCCGACGCAGGGCTGATCCCGATGATGTACCCCGACTACCAGCCGGTCGACGGGGCGGGCGTGCGCGAGCTCTTCGAGGCGGCGTGGCACCGCGACCTGAATCCCGATAAGGGCCTGACGGTCACCGAGATCATGCACTCGGTGCTGCACGGCGGGGTGCGCGGGATGTACATGATGGGCGAGAACCCGTTCATGTCGGATCCCAACACCAACAAGGTGCGCAAGGCGCTGTCGGCGCTGGAGTTCCTCGTCGTGCAGGACATCTTCCTGACCGAAACGGCCGAGTTCGCCGACGTGGTCCTGCCCGCCACCTCCTACATGGAGAAGGAGGGCACCTACACCAACACCGACCGCCGCGTGCAGATCGGCCGCAAGGTGCTCGACGCTCCGGGCGAGGCGCGCCTGGACTGGCACATCATCCAGGACATCTCCAACCGCGTCGGCCTGGAGATGGACTACGAGTCGCCGCGGGAGATCTTCGAGGAGCTTGTCTCGCTGATGCCCAACTACGCCGGGCTGTCCTACGACAACCTGAGCGAGGTCGGCAAGCTCTACCCCAACTCGGACCCCGACAACTCCGACGGCACGGTGGTGCTGTTCGAGGAGCGCTTCGGCACCGACGACGGCAAGGCGCACCTGGTGCCCGCCGAGTGGCTGCCGGCCAAAGAGCTGCCCAGCGCCGAGTTCCCGTTCGTGCTCAACACCGGGCGGTTGCTCGAGCACTGGCATACCGGCTCGATGACCCGCCGCTCCTTTGCGCTGGACGCCATCCAGCCCGAGGCGCACGTCTACCTCAATCCCGGCGACGCGGCCGAGATGGGGATCGCCGAGGGCGACTTCGTGCGCGTCAGCTCGCGGCGCGGCTCGATTGACCTGCGCGCCCGCCTGTCGCATCGCGACACGCCGGGCACGTGCTTCATCCCCTTCCACTTCCGAGAAGCGGCGGCCAACCTGCTGACGATCGACGAGGTCGACCCGGTCGCGAAGATCCCGGAGTTCAAGTTCTGCGCCGTTCGCGTTGAGCGCACCGGCGGCAGCAACGGAGGCCGCTCGCCCGAGCACGAGTCGACTACGGCCGGCGAGGGGGCCTGATGAGCAGCGGCAACGGGCAGGTGGGCATGCGCGTGCAGGCCCGCATCCCGGGCACCGAGGCGCGCGACGGGAAGTTCCCCGGGCCAAGCCTGATGCCGGCCCTGACCGCGCTACAGCGCGAGCACGGCTGGCTGCCGCGCGAGGAGCTCGAGGCGCTCTCACGCGAGACCCACCGGCCGCTCTACGAGATCGAGGGGCTGATCTCGTTCTATCCGCACTTCCGCACAGAGCCGCCGTCGAAGGTCGACCTGCACGTATGTCACGACCTGTCGTGCTGGCTGCACGGCTCCGACGAGCGGATCGCCGAGATCAAGGCGCGATACGGCGACGACGTCGAGATCGAGATCCAGGAGGTCTCGTGCCTGGGGCGCTGCGACATCGCGCCTGCGGTCGCCGTCCACGAGCGCCCGGCGCCCATTGCCGACACGGACGACCTCGTCGCCGCCGCGCGCAACGGGGGCCACGACGTGGGGGAGGCGGAGCGCGGCGGCGAGGAGCCGCGCCCGAACGACCCATACGCGCCGGGCGAGGAGCGCTACCGGGTGCTCCGCCGCGCCCTCTCCGGCGAGCTCGACTCCGAAAAGATCATCGGCGCGCTCAAGGACTCCGGGCTGCGCGGGATGGGCGGGGCGGGCTTTCCCACGGGGAACAAGTGGGAGCTGGTGTCTCAGCAGGAGGCCGAGCCGAAGTACGCGATCTGCAACGCGGACGAGTCCGAGCCCGGCTCGTTCAAGGACCGCCAGGTGCTGGCCGAGCAGCCGCACCTGGTGCTCGAGGGGCTCATGCTCGGGATGGTGGTGACCGGCGCCGAGGAGGGCTGGGTCTTCATCCGCCACGAGTACGGGGCGGAGGAGGCGGTGCTGCGCGAGGAGCTGTCCTCCCTGCGCGAGGCGGGGCTGCTCGGCCAGGACGTGCTCGGGTCCGGCCGGCGCCTGGAGGTCGACGTCTTCACCTCCCCCGGCGGCTACATCCTGGGCGAGGAGTCGGCGCTTATCGAGTGCATGGAGGGCCACCGTGGCGAGCCGCGCAACAAGCCGCCGTTCCCCGGCATCTACGGGCTCTGGGGCCAGCCGACGCTGATGAACTCGGTGGAGACGTTCGCCGACGTCCCGGTGATCGTCGAGCGCGGGGCGGAGTGGTGGCAGGATCAGGGAATCGGCGAGGCCACCGGGCTGAAGTTCTTCGCGGTGTCCGGCCACGTCGAGCGGCCCGGCGTCTACTGCGTGCCCATGGGCACCACGGTGGGGGAGCTCCTGGAGGAGGCCGGGGGAGTGCAGGGCGGCGCGGAGCTGCTGGCCATCCAGCCGGGCGGCGCCTCGTCGAACTTCCTCGGACCCGAGCGGCTCGACGTGCCGCTCGACTTCGACCCCATGGTGGAGGCCGGCTCGATGCTCGGCGCCGGCGGTATGGTCGTCGTGGCCGAGGGCACGGACCTGCTCGCGTCGGCCACGAACGTGCTGCGCTTCTTTCGCAACGAGTCCTGCGGCAAGTGCGTCCCCTGCCGCGTGGGGTCGCACAAGGCGCTCCTGCTCCTCAACGAGGTGCTCTCCCGCGGCGAGGGCCCCGAAGCGATCGAGAGCGAGCTCGAGCAGCTTGAGGAGACGACTCGGATGACCTCGATCTGCGGGCTGGGGCAGGTCGCGCTGGGGCCGGTGATGAGCGTGCTGCGAATGCGGACCGAGGGGCAGGAGGGCGAGCAGGCCAGCGAGGTCGGCCCCACGCGTACGCACGACGCGTGAGCTCGCCCCTGCGGGGCTTGACATCATGGCTCCCGCTGGCGCCGCCGACCCTACGGTCAGCTGCGAGGCTCAGCTCGGCTCGCGGTCATGAAACCGAGGTGTCCTGTGAACCGGGACCGGCGCTTACGCATTGTCGCGGTCAGAGCCAACCGCGAACTCCGTACCCGCCACGCAAAGCTGACGCGCAATCCGGCGCGGCAACGGCTGCGGGGAAACCCGCAGGCCGGAGCGGTGAGCGCCGAAGACACTAGCCAGGCCATCCAGCAGGCCGGCCCTCATCGTGGGCGAGTCCCTCGCCGAGGGCGCGACCAGCTTCCGGTCGGAGAGGAGGCGGCGTTCCAGCGCGTCCCGTAGATAGGAAACCAACAAACCCGGTCTCCCCGAAACCGAGCCCGGCTCAGCTCCCGCGAACTGGAGCTACTACGTCGCTGCGCGGCGAGTAGAGAAAGGCGCGGAGGTTAGTGCGCCGCGGCTGGCAGGGCGGGCAACGGCTGGCTGGTTTCGACGGCGGCGCGCGTGGCGGCACGCCGCGCTCACGCCCGGTTCGGCCGGACAATTCGGTCCAGCATGCGCACAGCCGCCCGCTACCAACGCGCGATAGTGAGCCGACGCTCAAATCGGTCGCTGAACTGGTAGCAGCGCCCCAGAGAGCACTTGTGTCACGCGCTACTGGCGGGTCCTCGACCTCTAGCCCCGATTACAGTTTCAAACCGGGAGGGCGCCCAGCGTCTCGTGCGTCGGCTCCTCTCGGGCGCGCCGCAGTAGCCTCCGCCGATCACGGAAGCCGCT
>DASQFQ010000162.1:0-8810 GCA_035633075.1 Solirubrobacteraceae bacterium
CGCCGGCGCCTGTGGCCCCGACGGCCACGCCGACACCCACGCCCACGCCGTCTGCCACGCCGACGCCGGCCCTGACACCGACGCCGACGCCGTAGTTGGCCGACCCTTAACCCAGCGCTTGCAGGCCCTTGGCCGCGCGCCGTGCATGCTGGAGACCTGTCATCGATTCCCCTCCGAAAGGTGGAGACCATGAAGGTCATGAAGCACCTACTCGTCGCTGCAGCGCTCGCTCTCTCAGGCGCCGGCGCGGTCATCGCCACCGCACCGAGCAGCGCCGCCGCGGCCACTCGGCAGTTCGAGGGCACGGTGGTCTCGGTCGATCGCTCGGCGCGCACCTTCCGCCTGCGCGACAGCGAGCGTGGCACGCTGCGCATCAAGGTGACGCGCAGCACCCGCTTCGAGCGCGTCGCCGGCTTCTCGGGCCTGCACGTCGGGCTGACCGGCATCGAGGCCGTCGTGCGCAGGTCCAACGGCGCATGGGTCGCGACGCTCGTCGAGCGCTCGGGCGGCGGAGGCCGCCACGGCGGCGACTGAGCGTGGCGCCCCCGGGCGCCTTTAGGTCCCTGTGCCAGGGTCAGGGCGGTGCGTACCGGGATCCGCACCGCCCTGGTGGCCGGCGTCCTGCTGGCACTGGTCGCCGTCGGCGCGCTCCTCGCCCGCGACGACCGGCTCCTCGGCGGCGTCGCGGTCGTGCCGACGCCGCCCGACGTGCGCGACGACCGCGAGGCCACGCCGCTGCCCGACCCGTTCGCCTATGACAAGGACCGGGCGCCGCAGCTCGAGCGCCGGGCGGCCGCCGGTTCGAGCCACGTGCTCTACGCGCGCTCGCCCGGCGGCGCCGGGGTCAGCGCCGCGCGCACGGCGCGCTGGCGGCCGGCGATCGAGCGCGCGGCAAAGGCGGCGCGGGTCACGCCCGACATGCTCGAGGCGCTGGTCCTGCTCGAGAGCGCGGGGCGCGAGGACGCCCTGACCGCGGCTGGGACGCCCGGCGCCGCGGGACTCACCCAGATCCTCGCCGAGACGGGTCAGAACCTGCTCGGGCTGCGGGTCGATCTGCCGCGCAGCCGTCGCTTCACGCGACGGATCGAGCGCGCGTTCCGCCGCGGCCGCCTGCTCGAGGTGGAGCGCCTGCGACGTGCGCGGCGCCGCGTGGACCAGCGCTTCGACCCCGAGCGCGCGCTGCAGGCGACCGCTCGTTACCTGACTCTGGCCAAGCGGCGGTTCGGGCGCGAGGACCTGGCCTTCGTCTCCTACCACATGGGCATCGGCAACCTCGAGGGCGTCCTGCGCGCCTACGGATCCGAGCCCCCGGACGAGGACCTCTCCTACACCGAGATCTACTTCGACTCCACGCCCCGCCGCCACGCGGCGGCCTACAGGCGGCTGGCCGCCTTCGGCGACGACTCCTCCAACTACCTGTGGAAGCTGCACGCCGCGCGCGAGATCATGCGCCTGCACCGCTCGGACGCCGCTGAGCTCGCCCACCTTTCGGTCTTGCAGACGGCCAAGAACTCCGCCGAGGAGGTGCTGCACCCGCCGGGCTCGACCCCGCGCTTCGGCGACCCCGCGGCGCTGCGCTCGGCGTGGGACGCGGGCGAGATAGGAGCGTTCCCCGACAACCCGCGCGTGACCGGCCTGCGCCGGGACCGGCGGATGGGCGAGCTGGCCGGCCGAGTGCACCAGCCGCCGTCGCTGTACCAGGGGCTGCGGCCCGAGGCGCTCGCCGTCGCGCTCTACATCGGAGCCCAGGTGCGCGCGCTCAGCGGCGAGTCTCCGCTGGTCGTGACCTCGACGGTCCGCGACGAGGCATACCAGCGCAGCCTTGTCGCGCGCAACCGCGAGGCGACCCGCAACTACTCGCTCCACACCACGGGCTGGGCGTTCGACATCGCCCGGCGCTACCGCTCGCGCCGCCAGGCGCTCGCCTTCCAGTTCGTGCTCGACCGGCTGCAGACGCTCAACGCAGTCGCCTGGGTCCGCGAACCTGGAGCGATCCATGTCACGGCCTCGCGCGACGCGGAAGCATTGCTGCCCCTGCTCGAACGAGTAGAACCCTGACATGACCGACGCCATACGCACGCCTGACCAGCTGCTCGAGGGGCTGCCGGACTTCCCCTTCCCCGCCCACCACCGCACCGTCGACGGCCTGCGGCTTGCCCACGTGGACGAGGGCGAGGGCGCTCCCGTCGTGATGTGGCACGGGGAGCCGACATGGGGCTTTCTGTGGCGGAAGGTCCTCCCCGCGGTGCGCGACGCTGGTCAGCGCGTGATCCTGCCCGACCTGGCGGGCTTCGGGCGCTCGGACAAGCCGATGGACCCCGACTGGTATTCCTACGACCGCCACACGGCGGCCGCAGCCGCCCTGCTGGAGGAGCTCGACATCCGCGGCGCGACGTTCGTGGTCCACGACTGGGGCGGCCCGATCGGGTTGCGCCTTGCCGTTGAGCACCCTGACCGCGTGGACCGGCTCGTGATCATGGACACCGGGGTGTTCACCGGCAAGCAGCCGATGAGCGACGCGTGGCACGCGTTCGCGGACTTCGTCAGCCGCACCGAGGACCTCCCGATCGGCATGCTCGTACGCCGCGGCTGCCACACCGACCCCGGCGACGAGATTGCGGCCGCCTACGACGCGCCGTTCCCGAGCACCGCGTCGAAGGCGGGCGCGCGAGCGTTCCCCGCGCTGATCCCCCAGGCCCCCGACGCCCCTGGAGCGCGGGCCGGCCGCCGCGTGCTGGACGCCCTGCGCGAGGACCGGCGACCGGTGCTCATGCTGTGGGCCGACGAGGACCCCGTGCTCCCGCCGCGTGTCGGGGAGGCCTTCGCTCGCGCGCTCGGGCAGCCCTCGCCGACGACGATCCCGCGCGCGGGTCACTTCCTCCAGGAGGACCAGGGCCCGCTGATCGGCGAGACGATCGCCGAGTGGCTGCGTAGCGCCTAGTGGCCCACCACTAGGCGGCGGTCGGCTGCTCCGGCACGGGGTCGCCCTCGGCGGCTACCTCGCCGACCATGGCCTCCAGGGCTGGGGTGCTGTGCGCGGCGCGCGCCTCGTAGACCGCGCGGGCCTGGCGGTCGGCCTGCAGCAGGGGACCGTTGCCGCTGATCGTGCGCCCCACCCACTCGGCGAAGCTCCGCGGAACCACGATCGAGAAGGTGACGAGGCTCTTCAGCGACCTGGGCACCCAGACCTCGAAGCGTCCCGTCTTGAGCGCGTCGATGACGCGATCCGCCACGTCCTCCGGCGTGGAGCGCTTGATGCCGCGCAGTTCCTTGGTCCCGGAGGCCAGTTCGGTGTTCACGAAGGCGGGTATGACCACCGACACCTGCACGCCGGTGCCGTGGAGCTCGGCGCGCAGGGACTCCGACAGGCCCACCACGCCGTGCTTGCACGCCGCGTACGTGGCGCCGCCCGGCGCCGGGGCCTTGCCCGCGATCGAGGCCACGTTGACGATGTGGCCGGTCCCGCGGGGCTTCATCCGCCTGACCGCCTCCTTGCTCCCGTGGATGACCGCGTGGAGGTTGAGCTCGAGCTGGCGGATGACCGTCGCGTCGGTCTCGTGCTCGAACGGGCCGATGGGCATGATCCCGGCGTTGTTGACGATGATGTCGAGCGGCCCGAGGCGCTGCTCGACCTCGTCGAGCGCGGCCGTGAAGGCCGAGCGGTCGGTGACGTCGAGGCCGAGGGCGAGGGCTCCGGCGCCCACCTCGGCGGCCGCCTGCTGCGCGGCCGCGACGTCGAGGTCGGCGATCGCCACCCGCACGCCCTCACGAGCGAGCGCGTGCGAGAGCGCCTTGCCGATGCCGCGGCCGCCGCCGGTGACGACGGCGACCTTGCCGGTGAGGGAACGGGGCTGCTTGGCCATGGGACGGGCGAGCTCCTCGAGTACGACGCGCTGTCAGTCGGAAAAACACGGAAAACCGTAGCGGAGGGCGGCGGGCCAGACCCGCTCGCGGGCGCCTCAGCGCGCTCAAGGGGCTGACCATGCTGCTCTTCTACGGCCTGTCGGACCCGGCGACGGGCCGCAACCCGAATTGGCCCGCCCCGGCTACCCGGGCCCGCTCTCCGCGCCGCCCGACGCGCCGAAGACCATCCGGGTCACGCGGCCCGAATCCGGGACGCTGGCACTCGAGGCCGACGTCTGCGTGGTCGGCTCGGCGGGCGCCGCCGAGATCTTCAGCTCTCACCGCCAGCTCACCGGCTGGCGGGGTGGAGAGGACCTCGACGCCTTCGCCCGCGAGGTCCACGACGCCCCGCTGGCGCCGCACGAGCACGCGACGTTCGCGCTGCACCAGATGGGGTCGGCCCGCATGGGCGCGGACCCCGACACGAGCGTCGCCAACCCGTGGGGCGAGCTCCACGACGTCCCCGGCGTCTGGATCGGCGACGCCAGCGCCTTCCCGACCGCCTCGGGCACCAACCCGATGATCACGATCATGGCGCTCGCGCACCCGCACGGCCGAGGCCATGCGGGCCGCCGGCTAGAGGTAGGCCCCACTCGGCAGGTAGGGCGCGAAGGGGCCGACCTCCCCTCGCAGGAACACGGCTCCACCGGGACGCAGCCGCAAGCCGGCTTCGAGCACGGGCTCAACCGCCCAGGATTGGGCCGAGGTGATCCACTCGACGGTCATCTCCTCGCCCGGCGGCGTTACGGCGAGTGCGGCGCGCAGGAGGTCCTGCGCCGTCGCCTCGTCGAGCGCGGCGAGCAGGCGCACGCGGCGCTCGCGCACCACCGCGTAGCCGCGCTCCTCTGCGACGAGGAGCCGGCTGCCCGCGGCGAGAAGGGCGACGATGTCGCGGCCGTGCGGAACCCCGCGCACGGCGTGATCCACCGTCTCGGTGAGGGCCAGATCCTGGACGGTACCGTCGCGCACGCTCGCCGGTGCGTAGACGCCCCGAGGCGCCCCGGACGCGTCCAGGCAGGGGTGCGGCTGGAAGCCTGCGCGGGCGTACGCGCGCAGCGCGCGCGTGTCGGGCGAGGCGAGGATGATGCCGCCGCGCACCGCTCCGTCGCCGTGCTCGAGCGCAGCGGCGAGCAGCTCCCGGCCCAACCCTGCGGACTGGTGTCCGGGGAGCACGACAAGCAGCGAGAGTCCCCACAGCCTTCCGCGCACGATCGCCAGCGCGGCGCCGATGAGGCGTCCGCCCGCCTCGGCCACCAGCGCGCCGGCGGGGTCCGTCTCGATCAGGTGGCGGATCCGGGTCAGCGCAGGCCCGACGGCCGGGCGGGGTTGCGGCGGCTCGCCCATCCGCTCGGCGAGATCCTCGAAGGTGGCGACCGAGAGCTCGTGGACCGCCCCGGCGTCCGCTTCGGCCATGGGGCGGATGGCGGCGCTGGGCCACATGGGTGCCCACGGTACGGCAGAGCCACGGGGGGACGGAGAGAGGGAAACCCCGGCGGGCCACGAAGGTTTGGAACCCAGCGCACGACGTTCTCAGTGATACCTGCCACCGCACAGAGCTTTCACCACGAAGGGCGCCGCCTCGCCTACACGGTCTACGGCGAGGGCCCGCGGGTGACCGTGCTCCTACCCGGCCTGCTGCTGAGCCAGCGCATGCACGAGCCGCTGGCCCGCAGCCTCGCCGCGCGCGGCAACCGCGTCGTCACGCTCGATCTGCTCGGACACGGGCTGTCGGACCGCCCAGCCGACATGTCGAGCTACTCGATGACCCTCTTCGCCCGCGAGGTCGTAGCCCTGCTCGACCATCTCGGTCTCGACGAGGCCGTGGTGATGGGCACGTCCCTGGGCGCGAACACGACGCTCGAGGTCGCCGCCGCCGCGCCGCAGCGCCTGCGCGGGATGATCGTCGAGATGCCCGTGCTCGACGGCGCGCTGCTCGCGTGCGCGCTGGCCTTCACGCCGCTGATGGTCGCCCTCAGCTTCGGCGCGCCGGTGATGCGGCTGGTGCAGCGCGTGGCCCGGCGCGTCCCGCGCCTGCCCTGGAGGGCCGACATCCTCGTGGACCTCGTCCGGCAGGACCCCGCCCCGGGCGCGGCCGTGCTCGAGGGGCTCTTCTTCGGCCGCGTGGCGCCGCACCGCTCCGAGCGCCGGACCCTTACCACGCCGACGCTCGTCATCGGCCACCACCGCGACCCCGTGCACCCGTTCTCCGATGCCGGCATGCTCGCCGCGGAGCTGCCCAACGCGCGGCTGCTCGAGGCGAGCTCGATCATCGAGCTGCGGACCGCGCCCAAGCGGCTGACGGGGGAGATCGCGGACTTCATCGACGAGTGCTGGCTCCCTCAGCCCTCCGCGCGACGCCGGCGCGCTAGCGCGTCTTCGTGAAGCGCCGGACGGCGGCCATCAGCTCGTCGAGCTTGGCCTCGGACTCGGCGGGCTCGCCACCAGCCAAGGCGTCGGCGACGCAGCCGCGGACATGCCCGTCGAGCACCTGCACCGCGACCTGCTCGAGCGCGGTCTGGACGGCGGCGACCTGGGTCAGGATGTCGATGCAGTAGGCGTCCTCGTCGACCATCCGCTGCAGCCCCCGGACCTGGCCCTCGATGCGGCGTAGGCGGTTGGTGATCGCACGGGAGTCTGCCTGCACCCACCCAATGATACCCGGGAGGGGTACCGGGATCGGCTACTGTGGGGCGTCGCGTGTCGAGCCGGCAGGAGGAAAAGGAGCGCCGCCGCCAGGAGCGCCTGGCGCAGGAGCAGGCGAAGGCGCAGGCGGCCGAGCGTCGCAAGCGCGTCCAGCTCGCCTTCGGCGGGCTGCTGGCGGTGGCCGCGATCGGGGCTGTCGTGTTCCTGCTCCTCGGCACCGGCGGCGGCGCCTCGGGCGAGGAGGGCAAGCCGACCAAGGCCAGCGACATTCCCTCGACCGCCAAGCTCCCCGTTCAGCAGACCTCGGACATGGAGGATGCCGCGAAGGCCGCGGGCTGCACGCTCGCCAACCCGCCTTTCGAGGGAGCCAACCACGCCGAGAAGGACTTCAAGCCGTCCGACTACAAGACCAACCCGCCCACGTCGGGCGACCACACGCCCAATTGGTACGAGGACGGGATCTACGCGCCCGGCGACACGCCGAACCTCGGGATGACCGTCCATCCGCTCGAGCACGGACGCATCGAGGTCCAGTACAAGGCGGGGACGCCGAAGGCGACGGTCGCCCAGCTCGAGGCGCTGCTGGCCGAGAACGACGACGGTTACCACATGCTCCTGTTCCAGAACGGGACGGGGATGAAGGCGCAGGTCGCCGCGACCGCCTGGACGCACTCGCTCACCTGCCCGGCGATGAACGACAAGGTCTTCGACGCCATCCGCACGTTCCGCGCCCGCTACATCGACAAGGGCCCGGAGCGGGTTCCCTAGTCGTCGGGCCAGCGAACGTGCTTGGCGAAGTACTCACGAGCGCGTTCTTCGGCCTCGCGCTCCTCGTCGCCTTTCGCGCCGATGCGAAACAGGACGTTCATCAAGCCGACGGCAAGGCCGGCGCCGAGGCACATCGCGAACCCCTCCCAGCGAACCGCGTCCTCCGCGACGAGGAGGATCACGAAACCGGCCGCGACGAGCGCGGCCGGGAGCCCCTAGCGGACCGCGAGGAGCAGCGCGCGGCGGCTGCCAGTCGCACCCGGTGTCATCGCTCCACGGTACCCCCACGGGCGGCCGGTGGCTCCGGCGGGTCGCGCCAGCCACCGGTCTCGCCGCGGTAGAGCCCGTGGCCCCCGAGGACCATGCGCGCGGTGAGCCAGAGGATGCGCAGGTCGAGGCGTAGCGAGGCGTGCTCGATGTAGATGAGGTCGAGCGCGATCCGCTCGTGCCACGGCAGCGAGGCGCGGCCGTGTACCTGTGCCCAGCCCGTTATGCCCGGCCGGACCGTGAGCCGGCGGCGCTGGCGCTCGGTGTACCGGTCGACCTGGACCTGGACGGTCGGGCGCGGGCCGACGAGCGACATCTCGCCGAGCACGACGTTGACGAGGTTGGGCAGCTCGTCGATCGAGCCGCGGCGCAGGAGGGCGCCGACGCGGGTGATGCGCTCGTCGCCCTGGTCGACTGCGAGCCCGGCGCCCATCGCCTCCGCGCCGGCCACCATGGTGCGCAGCTTGTAGACCTCGAACGGCCGCCCGTCGCGTCCCACGCGGCGCTGGCGGTAGATCGGGTGGCCGGAGGACTCCAGGCGGATGAACAGCGCCGCGAGCGCGAGCAGCGGGGCCGAGACGATCAGCGCACCCCCGGCGACCGTGACGTCGAGGACGCGCTTGCCCGGGTAGCTCACCGCGTGCCCTCCGGGGCCTCCCAGCCCGCCGGGGTCCCGTGGCGAAGGTGGTCGTAGAGGCCGGCGGCGAGCGCCGCGGTGGTGAGCACGTAGTAGCGCGCGAGCAGCAGCGGCCGGCGGGGAACCCTCGCGCCGGCGAGCGCCGCGACGATCAGCGCCGCCTGCACGGCTGCGGCCGCCCGGTAGAGCGGGCGGCGCAGGAGCGGGAGCGTCGCGACGGCGAGCCCGAAGTGCAGCAGCGGGGTCGCGTAGCGCAGCGCGCGGTGCGAGAGGATCATCGCCGCGTAGAGCGGCGGGTAGCCGCGGGGGGAGAGCAGGCCGCCGCGCAGGACGATCGGCCAGGCGTGGCTCATCATGCGGCGCTTGCGCTGCCACTCGCCCTCGATCGAGGGGACCATCTTCTCCATGGCGAGCGCCTCCGGTGCGTAGATCGCCCGCCAGCCGCGCTTGACCATGTTGAACGGGAACGAGAGGTCGTGGCCCATCACCGGGTCGACCTCGATGTAGGCCGCGGGCCGCACCGCGTAGATCGCGCCGTTGCCCGCCGTCACGGAGGCCAGCGCCGACTCGTGCGCGCGCAGCCACAGCTCGT
>DASQFQ010000163.1:0-4813 GCA_035633075.1 Solirubrobacteraceae bacterium
GTGACGGTGCCGAGCGTGACCGTCGTCGCGACCCCCGAGCCCGACACGGTCCCGAGCAGGAAGCCGGCCAGCGCGGTCGTGCGCCCCGGCCCGGTGCGCGACCGCCCGGTGGCGGCGGTCCAGGAACGACAGCAAGAACGCCAGCAGCGTCGAGTAGAGCACCGCGCGGAACGGCGAGAGCCCGATCGCGAGCAGGATCACGATCGCGAACAGCGACGAGAAGTGGTAGCCGTAGCGCAGCAGCAGGCGCCCGAACGGAGGCGACTCGACGACGACCTCGCGCGTGCCGAACCGGCGCGCGTCGGCCTCGATCGCGAGCAGGATCCCGACGTAGTACAGGACCGAGGGGATCGCCGCGTAGAGCAGGACCTTGAGGTAGGACACGCCGAGGAACTCGGCGATGATGAACGCCGCGGCGCCGAGCGTCGGCGGCGACAGGATCGCCCCGATCCCCGACGCCGCGAGCACGCCTCCACCCTCCTCCTTCGGGTAGCCGCCGCGGCGCAGGATCGGCCACGTGACGGTGCCGAGCGTGACCGTCGTCGCGACCCCCGAGCCCGACACGGTCCCGAGCAGGAAGCCGGCCAGCGCGGTCGTGCGCCCCGGCCCGGTGCGCGACCGCCCGGTGGCGGCGAGCGAGATGTCGAGGAAGAACTGGCCGGCGCCCGAGTACTCGAGCACAGCGCCGTAGATCGTGAACAGGATGATGTAGGTGGCCGCGACGTCGAGCGGGACGCCGAAGATGCCCGACAGGCCCATGTACGTCTGCCCGACGATGCGGGGCACGCCGTAGCCGGCGTGGCTGATCTCCCACGCCTGCGGCAGCTCCCCGCCGAGGTAGGCGTAGAGCAGGAAGCCGATGACCACCGCCGGCAGGATCCACCCGACCGTACGCCGGGTCGCCTCCAGGACGAGCGCGATCACGGCTACGCCGAACAGGATGTCGAGGCCGTTGGGGTCGGCCGCGCGGCGGACGAACTCCTCGAAGGTCACGAGCGTGTAGCCCAGGGCCACGACTGACGCCGCGGCCAGCAGCCAGTCGGTGACGCCCGGGCGCTCGCGCTCCTTCGCCTCGTCGCGGGCGCCCCACCCGCGGTAGACGAGGAAGGTCAAGGCCAGCGCCACCGCGAGGAAGCTCGTGCGGTAGCGCTGCGCGGGCACCGGGTTGAACACCCAGTAGATCGCGTAGAGCGAGAGCCCAACGCAGGCGGCGGTCACGATCGCGGCGGGCACCCCGCCGAGGCGGCGGCCGGGCTTCTCGGCCTCGAACTGCTCGGCGAGACGCTCGGCGTCGGTCATGGCCATGTCGCGTCGTGCACCTCGCTCGTCACGTGCTCGGCGTCGGTCACGGCCATGTCGCGTCCTGCACCTCGATCGTGATGTGCCGCGGCGCGGCGCCGGCGAACAGCGGGTAGCGGCGCCCGCCCACCGCCAGCGTCCGGCGCCCGGTCGCAGTGGCGATCAGCGCCAATCGCTCGAAGTGCCTCGGCCGAGCCGGCGTCAGGCGCATCCAGCCGCCCGGGCGCTTACGCCCGGCGAGCTCGTAGTAGTCGAGCACCGCCTCGCTCGGAGACGCGACCTCCACCATCGCAAAGCCCGAGCCGTCCACCGTGAAGGACTCGCGCGCCGGCTCGCGGTAGTAGGAGTGCAGGTACTCGAGCGCGAAGCGCCCCGAGGCGGGCACATCCGCGCGCACGAGCACGTCGCCGCCCTCGGAGCGCACGACGACGGTCCGCCCGCCGCAGCCGCTCAACATCACGACGCCCAGCAGCCCGGCGAGCAGGACGAGGCCCGGCCTGAAGGCTCTAGCCACCCGCCTGCTCGAAGTAGCGCTGCGCGCCCGGGTGCAGCTGGATCGGGGCGATCACCTCGCGGCCCTTCTTGGGATCGAGGTTCTTGGCCTCCGGGTGAACCGCGACCAGGGCCTCCTTCTGGTCGAACAGCAGCTTGGTGAGGTCGAACGCCAGCTTCTCGTCCATCGTCTCGTTGACCACTAGGTAGTTGGGCACGGCGATCGTCGGTACGTCCTCCTCGACGCCCTTGTACGTGCCCGACGGGATCGTCGAGTCCTCGTAGACCTCGCCGTACTTGCCGACCAGCGCGTCGGTGTACTCCGTGGTGTCGAGCAGCGTGATCTTGTCGCTCGTGGTGAGGTCGGTGACCGCGCCGGTGGGCAGGCCGCCGGACCAGAAGAAGGCGTCGATCGAGCCGTCCTTCATCGCCTGCACGGACTCGTCGACGCCGAGCTGCTGACGCTTGATGTCCTTGCGGCCGTCGACCTTCGCGGCATCGAAGAGACGGTCGGCGATCACCTCGGTGCCCGAGTTCGGCGCGCCGACCGAGACCCGCTTCCCCTTGAGGTCGTCGATGGTCTTGATCCCGGAGCCCGCCTTCGCGACGACCTGGGTGTAGTTGTCGTAGACCTGGGCGAGTACGCGCAGCGGCACCTTCTTCTTGAAGCTCTCGCGCCCGTTGACCGCGTCCAGCGCGGTGTCGGCGAGCGTGAAGGCGATGTCGGAGCCGCCGTCGCCGATCAGGATGAGGTTGTCGACGGAGGCAGAGGTCGTCTCCGCGGTGGCCTTGTAGCCCTCGAGGTTGCTCGAGATGATCTTGGCCAGACCGCCGCCGTAGACGAAGTAGACGCCGCTCGTCCCGCCCGTGGCGATCGAGAGGCGCCCGCCTCCCCCTTCGCTCCCCGAGCCGCTGCCCTCGCCGCCGCATCCGGCCGCGAGCGCCAGCACGCTCGCAAAGGCCGCCACCTGTCGCAGTCTGCCCATGAAGCCGACTCCTCTCAGTCTCGACTGAGACCGGAGTGCCCGCGCGTGCCGCGGGCTACACCGCCGTCGGCGTGCGCAATTGCGTGTAGAGCGGGTAGCGCTCGGCGATCGCGGACGCGCGCTCGGCGAGATCGCCCCTGGCGTCCTCGAAACCGGGCTGCAGCGCCTGGGCCATGATCCTCCCGATCTCGCGGAAGTCGTCGACCTGGACGCCGCGGGTGGCCAGCGCGGAGGTGCCGACGCGCAGGCCCGAGGAGACCGCCGGCGGGCGGGGGTCGAAGGGCACGGCGTTGCGGTTGACGGTGATGCCGATCTCGTGCAGCCGGTCCTCGGCCTGCTGGCCGTCGAGCTCGGACTCGCGCAGGTCCACCAGCACCAGGTGGACGTCGGTGCCGCCGGTCAGCACGTTGACCCTCCTGCCTCGGACAGAGGCCTCGTCACCGCTTCGGTCGCCGGCCTCCAGCAGCTCCCCGGCGACGGCCTTCGCGCCGTCGACGGTGCGCTGCTGGCGCTCGCGGAACAGCTCGGATCCGGCGATCTTGAAGGCCACCGCCTTGCCGGCGATGACGTGTTCGAGCGGGCCGCCCTGCTGGCCGGGGAAGACCGCCGAGTTGATCTTCTTGGCGTACTCCTCGCGGCAGATGATCATGCCGCCGCGGGCGCCGCCGAGCGTCTTGTGCACGGTGCTGGTCACGACGTCGGCGTACGGGACCGGGTTGGGGTGAAGGCCCGCGGCCACGAGGCCGGCGAAATGGGCCATGTCAACCATCAGCAGCGCGCCCACCTCGTCGGCGATCGCGCGGAAGCGCTCGAAGTCCAGGAACCGCGGGTAGGCCGACCAGCCGGCGAGGATGAGCTTCGGCCGGCGCTCGCGAGCGATGCGCTGCACCTCGTCCATGTCGATCCGGCAGTCCCCGGGCGAGACCTCGTAGGGCGCGATGTCGTAGAGCCGGCCCGAGACGTTGATCTTCATCCCGTGCGTGAGGTGGCCGCCGTGGGGCAGGGCGAGGCCCATGATCGTCTCGCCGGGCTGCAGCAGGGCGTGGTAGACGGAGGCGTTGGCCTGCGCGCCGGCGTGGGGCTGCACGTTGACGTGGTCGCCGCCGAACAGCGCCTTGGCGCGGTCGATCGCGAGCTGCTCGATCACGTCGACGTGCTCGCAGCCGCCGTAGTAGCGCTTGCCGGGGTAGCCCTCCGCGTACTTGTTGGTGAGTACGCTGCCCTGGCACTCGAGGATCGCCTGGGGCACGAAGTTCTCCGACGCGATCATCTCGAGCGTCCGGCGCTGGCGGTCGAGCTCGTGATCGAGGGCATCGGCGACCTCGGGGTCCACCTCGGCCAGCGGGCGCTCGAAGTAGTCGGGCTGCAGTTCGGTCATGGGCGCAACGTAGCAGCGGTGGCGGCGAGCGGCGAGGATCTCATCCGAGGCTCGCGCCCCTCCGCAAGTCCCTCGGGTTTCGCGGGATTCACCGCGAGAACCACGAGTGGGACGCCGGGCGCGAGGGTTCAGCTGACCGCGGCCGCCGCGGCAGCGATCGCCTCGGCATCGAGGGCCCCGGCGCGCACCACCGTCCACGTCCCGTCGGCCTCGTAGCGGCGCAGGTCGACCACCGTGGAGGGGGTGCCCGGGAGCTCGCCGGCGTCCACGACCAGGTCCGCGCCCCGACGGATGTGCTCGGGCACCTCGTCGAGCCGCCGGGCGACGGGGCCGCCGGCCACGTTGGCCGAGCTCTGCAGCACCGGCCGGCTCACCGCCCGCAGCGCGGCGGCCCCGGCGGGCAGGACCGGAGCCCGCAGCCCGAGCGTGCGCGGATCCTCGCCGCAGGCGAGCTCGAAGAGCCCATGCGGGTTGGCGAGCAGTACCGTCAATGGACCGGGGAGCAGGCGCTCCAGCAGCGCGCGCAGGCGCGCCCCGAGATCGGGGAGCGCCGTGAGCGCCGGCTCGCGGGCGAAGAACATGACCGCGCTCGGCTTGCCCGCCTGCCGGCCCTTGAGCTCGTAGAGCCGCGACACCGCGCGGGGGATCTCGGGATCGC
>DASQFQ010000164.1:0-12386 GCA_035633075.1 Solirubrobacteraceae bacterium
GTCCCCGGGGGGTTCTCCTACGGCGACTACCTGCGCGTGGGCGCCATCGCGCGCTTCGCGCCCGTGATGGAGGAGGTCGAGCGCTTCGCGCGCGCCGGCGGCCCGGTGCTCGGCATATGCAACGGCTTCCAGGTGCTCTGCGAGGCGGGCCTGCTCCCAGGCGCGCTGCTGCCCAACACGAGCCTGCGCTTTCTCTGCCGCCAGGTCGAGCTCGAGGTGGCGAGCGTCGACACCGCGTGGACGCAGGCATGCGAGCTCGGCGAGCGCATGTCGGTCCCGGTGAAGCACACGACCGGGCGCTACTGGGCACCGGAGCCCGTGCTCGACGAGCTCACGGCCAACGGGCAGCTCGTGCTGCGCTACGCGCCGGGGCAGAACCCCAACGGCTCGGCGCGCGACATCGCGGGCGTCGCCAACGCCGCCGGCAACGTCGTCGGGCTGATGCCGCACCCCGAGCACGCGGTCGACCCGCTGACCGGCTCCGAGGACGGGCTCAAGCTCTTCGCCTCGGTCGCGCACGCCCTCGCAGCCGCATGACGGTCGCCACCCGCCACCGGGAGCTGGGGCTCACCGACCCCGAGTACGACCTGATCGTCGAGAAGCTCGGTCGCGAGCCCAACCAGGTCGAGCTCGCTGTCTTCAGCCTGCTGTGGTCCGAGCACTGCGGCTACAAGCACTCCAAGCGCGTGCTCAAGCTGCTGCCCGTCGAGGGCGCCCGGCTCCTCCTGGGGCCGGGCGAGAACGCCGGCGCGGTGGCGGTCGGCGACGGCCTCGCCTGCGCGTTCAAGGTCGAGTCGCACAACCACCCCAGCGCGGTCGAGCCCTTCCAGGGCGCGGCCACCGGCGTCGGCGGCATCCTGCGCGACGTCTTCGCGATCGGCGCGCGCCCGATCGCCATCCTCGACTCCCTGCGCTTCGGCGAGCCGGCAGCCTCCCCGCGCTCCCGCTACCTGCTCGAGCACGCCGTGGCCGGCATCGGCCACTACGGCAACTCGATCGGGGTGGCGACGGTCGGAGGCGAGATCTACTTCGAGTCGACGTATGAGCAGAACTGCCTGATCAACGCCATGTGCGTCGGGCTTATCGAACGCGACCGGCTGATCCGCTCGGCGGCCGCCGGCGTCGGCAACGTCGTGGTCCTGTTCGGCGCGCGTACCGGCCGCGACGGTATCGGCGGCGCATCCGTGCTCGCCTCCGCCGAGCTCGACGAGGAGGACGCCTCCAAGCGCCCGTCGGTGCAGATCGGCGACCCCTTCGAGGAGAAGAAGCTGCTCGAGTGCTCGCTCGGGCTGCTCGAACGCGGGCTGCTGGTGGCGCTGCAGGACCTCGGTGCCGCCGGGCTGAGCTCGTCCGCGGCCGAGATGGCCGCCAAGGGCGGGCTGGGCCTCGACCTCGACGTCGCGCTCGTCCCCCTCCGCGAGGCCGACATGGAGCCCTTCGAAGTCATGGTCTCCGAGTCCCAGGAGCGCATGCTCTGCGTGATCGAGCCCGAGCGGGTGGACGCGGTCCTCGGCGTGTGCGCCAGGTGGGAGGTCAACGCCACCGCGATCGGGGAGGTGACCGACAGCGGCCGCCTGCGGGTGTTCGCGAACAAGGAGCTGGTCGGGGACATGCCGGTCGCCGCGCTCGTCGACGAGTGCCCGGTCTACGAGCTCGAGCCGGTCGCCCCGGCGGTCCCCATGTACCCGGCGCCGGACCCCGTGCTGATCGGCCCGGCCGATCCCCGCGCCACGCTGCTGGCGCTCGTCGGCAGCGCCAACCTCGCCTCGCGCCGCTGGGCCTTCGAGCAGTACGACTGCCTCGTGGGCTCGCGCACGGTGCGCCGGCCCGAGCAGGCCGACGCCGCGGTGCTCAAGCTTCCGAGCGGCTCCGCGCTCGCCGTGTCGATCGACGGCAACGGCCGCCGAGTGGCATGCGACCCCTACCGCGGAGCGGTCGAGGCGGTGCTCGAGTGCTCGGCCAACCTCGCATGCGTGGGCGCCGAGCCCCTGGGGCTGACCAACTGCCTGAACTTCGGCAACCCCGAGAAGCCCCACATCGCCTGGCAGCTCACGCGCGCGGTGGCCGGCCTGGCCGACGCCTGCCGCGCCCTCTCGGTGCCCGTGGTGGGGGGCAACGTCTCCCTCTACAACGAGGGGGGCGGGGGCCCGATCTTCCCCACCCCGGTCGTCGGGCTGGTCGGCGAGCTGCCCGACGCCGCGCGCGCCGGCCGCCTCGGGTTCTCTCGGGCGGGCGACGTCGTGGCGCTGATCACGGCGGGCTCGTGGGCGCCGTCGCTCACCGGCTCCGAGCTGGCCAAGCTGCGCGGCGAGGTGCCGTGGGGCGACCTGCCCGCCGCCGACCTCGGCGAGCTGCGCGTCCTGCACGCCGCGGTCCGCCAGGGCGTCCGCGCCGGCGCGCTGCGCTCGGCGCACGACGTCGCCGAGGGCGGCCTCGCAGTCGCGCTGGCGGAGTGCTGCATCGCCGGGGGGCTGGGGGCCGAGGTCGACCTCGCCCCGCGCGGCGGCAGCGGTGAGGAGCGCCTGTTCGGCGAGGGCCCGGGCGCGTTCGTCGTCTCCGGGTCGCCCGACGCCTTCACCGCCTTCGGCGCCGCCGCGCGGATCGTGGGCACGGTCGGCGGCGACGCGCTCGTGATCGACGGCGCGCTGTCGGTGCCGGTCGCCGAGCTCGCCCGCGTGCACGCGGGCGGCCTGGCGGGCCTCCTCCAGGGCTTGCTCTAGACCGTCAGCTCCCGCGCCATCTCGCCGAAGACCGCTACGTAGGCGTCGACCGCCTCGTCGGTGTGGGTCACCGAAAGCGTCCACTCCTCCTCGCGGCCCGGCGTCATGAAGATGCCCCGGTTCATGTTGTAGAGCCAGGCGAGCTCGGCGAGATCGGCGTCCTGGTTGGCCTTGAAGGATGCGTAGTCGACGATCTTCTCGGGCGAGAACGTCACGCAGCCCTTGGATCCGATGCCCACCGCGTAGCCCGGCAGCCCGTGCTTCTGGATGATCGCCTCGCAGCCTTCGAGGAGGCGGTCGTTGAGGCGGTCGAGGTGGGTGTAGGCCCCGGGGGTGAGGACCTCGGTCAGGCTCGCCCGCGTCGCCGCCATGCCGAGCGGGTTGCCGTTGTACGTGCCGACCTGGACGACGCTGCCGTCCTCGACGACCGCCATGACCTCCTCGGTCCCGCCGATTGCGCCGGAGGGCATCCCGCCGCCGAGCGCCTTGGCGAGGGTCACGATGTCGGGCAGCACGCCGAAGCGCTCGGTCGCGCCGCCGGCGGCGATGGACAGGCCAGTCTTGACCTCGTCGAAGATGAGGACGACGCCGTGGCGGCGGGTGATCTCGCGCACGGCCTCGAGGTAACCGGGCTCGGGGAGCACCACCCCGAGGTTCATCATCGCCGCCTCCATGATCACGCAGGCAGGCTTGCGGCCCTCCGCGTCGAGGCGCTCGATGCGGCGCTCCATCGCGCCGGCGTCGTTGAACGGCACCGCGATCGTGAGGTCGACCACGGCCTGGGGGATCCCGGCGCCGTAGGGCAGCGAGGCGAGGTTCTCCTCGTCGCCGATCGCGTCGTACTCGACGCCGATCGAGACCATCACGCCGTCGTGATGGCCGTGGTAGGAGCCGAAGATCTTCATGATCGTGTCGCGCTTGGTATGGGCGCGCGCGATCCGGATGGCGTCCATCGTGGACTCCGAGCCCGAGTTGGTGTAGCGCCAGCGCGGCAGCCCCCAGCGCTTCGACAGCTCCTCGGCGACGACGATCGCGTCCTCGGTCGGCGCCGCGAAGTGGGTGCCGAGTGCGTAGCGCGCCTCGATCGCGCGCCCGATGGCGGGATGCGCGTGGCCCTGGACCATCGAGCCGAAGCCGTTGTGGAAGTCCCACATCTCGTTGCCGTCGACGTCCCAGGCGCGGGCACCCTCGCCGCGCTCGAGGTAGATCGGCCACGGGTCGCGCAGCTGGTAGGACGAGGCGACCCCGCCCGACAGCACACGCTGCGCGCGCTCGTACATCCGGCTCGACGCGGCGGTGCGCTCGTTGAGCTCGTGCTCCTCGCGCTCGATCAGATCGCGGATGCGCTGCCGGTCGATGTCTGCGGTGGTACGGACGGCCATGGCGATTCTCCTCCTACGGTGCGGCCTGCAGGCTATCCGAGGCCACCGTCGGGCGCCGGGGCCGCTGCTACGCTGACCCCTTCGACGGCCCCAACCCGCATGGCAACGCCTTTCTCTCTCGATCCACGCGACGGGCCGCGCGACGAATGCGGCGTGTTCGGCGTCTACGGTCCCGGCCACGACGTCGCCCGCCTCACCTACTTCGCGCTCTACGCCCTCCAGCACCGCGGACAGGAGTCCGCCGGCATCGCGACGGCGCAGGGCGGCCACATCATGGCCATGCGTGACCAAGGCCTCGTCAACCAGGTCTTCGACGAGCAGAAACTGCGGGCGCTGCAAGGCGACATGGCGCTCGGCCACGTGCGCTACTCGACCACGGGCGCCAACTCATGGGAGAACTCCCAGCCCGTCTGGCGCGCCGACCGGCGCGAGGTCGCGCTCGGGCACAACGGCAACCTCGTCAACGCCGTCGAGCTGCACGCGGCGCTGCGCGCGCTGGGCGTGAGCTTCCGCTCGACGTCTGACTCGGAGATCATCGCCGCGCTGCTGTCCACCCACGAGGCGCCCACGATCGAGGACGCGGTGGAGGATGTCCTGCCGCGGCTGGAGGGCGCCTACTCGACCGTCGTGATGACCCACGACCGCATCGTGGCCTTCCGCGACCCGGCCGGGCTGCGGCCGCTCGTCCTCGGCATGCTGGGGGACCGCTACTGCGTGGCCTCTGAGTCGTGCGCGCTCGACATCATCGGCGCGCGCTACATGCGTGAGGTGCAGCCGGGAGAGATGGTCTCCTTCACCGAGCGCGGCCTGGAGACGCGCCAGGTGGTGCGGGGGGCGCGGCGGGCGTTCTGCGTGTTCGAGCACATCTACTTCGCCCGCCCGGACTCGCGCCTGGAGGGGCGCATCGTCCAGACCTCGCGCGGGCGCATGGGCGAGCTGCTCTTCCGCGAGGCGCCGGTGGTTGCCGACCTGGTCATCCCGGTCCCGGACTCCGGCAACGCGGCCGCCCGCGGCTTCGCCCGCGCCAGCGGGCTGCCCTCCGACGACGGGCTGATCAAGAACCGCTACGTGCACCGCACGTTCATCCAGCCCGGCCAGGAGCTGCGCAAGCACGGGCTGCGCCTGAAGTTCAACCCGCTGCCCGAGGTGGTCGGCGGCAAGCGGCTCGTGGTGGTCGACGACTCGATCGTGCGCGGCAACACGACGCGCCAGATCGTGCAGATGCTGCGCGACGCCGGCGCCGCCGAAGTCCACATGCGCATCTCCGCCCCGCCGATCCGCCACACCTGCCACTACGGCATCGACATGTCCACGCACGAGGAGATGATCGCCCACGGCCGCACCGAGGCCGAGGTGGCCGCCGAGCTCGGCGCGGACTCGCTCGCCTACCTCTCGCTCGAGGCGGTCTACGAGGCGATCGAGGGCGAGCGCGCGACGCACTGCGACGCATGCTTCACGGGCGAGTACCCGCTGGAGAACACGGGCCAGTCGCAGCCCAAGGACGCGTTCGAGCACGCGCTCCCGCTGGCCCCGGTGTAACGAAACTCCCGCATCCCACGGCACCCTCCGAGGGCGCCGCTATGGTCCGGCGGCCCATGGAGTCCGCCGCCATCCTCGCCCTGCCCGGGCTCGGCCCACCGCCGCCGGAACCGGTTGCGTGCGCGACGGAGCCTGAGGGGGCGCTGCGCGAGCTGTTCGGCTTCCAGGGGTTCCGCCGCGGCCAGGCCGACGCGGTGCGGGCGGCGCTCGACGACCGCGACGTGCTCGTGGTCATGCCGACCGGCTCGGGCAAGTCGCTGTGCTACCAGCTCCCGGCGCTCATGCGCACCGATCTGACGCTGGTGGTCAGCCCGCTCGTGTCGCTCATGCAGGACCAGGTCGAGGCGCTCGAACGGGTGGCGCCGGGGCGGGTCGGGCTCGTCAACGCGCAGCGTGACGCCGCCGCCAACCGCATGGTGATCGAGCGCGCGCTGGCGGGGCACGTGCGCCTGCTCTACGTCGCGCCCGAGCGCTTCAGCTCGCCGGGCTTCCTCGAGCGCCTGCGGGGCGCGAGCATCGGGCTCTTCGTGGTCGACGAGGCCCACTGTGTCTCCCAGTGGGGCCACGACTTCCGGCCCGACTACTTCCGCCTCGCCGACGCTGCGCGCTGGCTGGGCGCCCGCGCCATAGTGGCCTCCACCGCCACGGCGACGCCGCAGGTGGCCTCCGACATCGTCGACCGGCTCGGGCTGCGCGACCCGGTCCGAATCGCGACCGGCTTCGACCGGCCCAACCTCTCCTTCGCGGTGGTGCCGTGCGCGACCAAGGAGGCCGTGCACCGGGGGATCTCTGCGGCGCTGGCGGAGCCCGGAGCCCTTCCCGCGATCGTCTATGCGGGCACCCGCGCCGAGTCCGACCGGCTCGCGACTCGGCTCGCCCGGGAGCTCGGGGTGGCCGCCGTCGCCTACCACGCCGGCCTCCCGCGCGACGTGCGCGCCGAGGCGCAGCGGCGCTTCATGTCGGGCGAGGTGGGCGTGGTGGTCGCCACCAACGCGTTCGGCATGGGCGTCGACAAGGCGGACGTGCGGACGGTCTGCCACGAGAGCGTCCCGGGGTCGATCGAGGCCTTCTACCAGGAGGCCGGCCGCGCCGGGCGCGACGGCCGGCCGGCGCGCTGCCTGCTGTTCGCCTCCAGCCGCGACAAGGGGCTGCATGTCTTCTTCATCGAGCGCTCGACCGTCGACGAGGAGGCGATCGCCCGCATCGCGAACCGGCTGCTCGCCCGTGCGGTGGACGGGCGCTACGGGATCGGGATCGACGAGCTGCGCCAGGTCGGAGGCTGCGACGAGGAGGCGGTGCGAGCGATCGTCGGCCACCTCGCCCGCGCGGGGGTCGTGCAGCCGTCGCCCGCGCCGCCCGACCTCGTCGCCGGCCGCACGTCGGGGACGTGGGACGGGCGGGCCCTCGCTGCCTGCCGCACATCGGCGCGCGAGGGGACGCGCGCCCGCTGGCGCCAGTACCGGTCGGTGTGGGCGTGGGTCGAGGGCGCCGCCTGCCGCCGCGAGGGGATCCTGCGACATTTCGGCGACACGAGCGCCCCCGCTCCCGAGGTCCCGTGCTGCGACGTCTGCGATCCCGGCCTCGCTCCCGCTGCGCCGCTGCCCCCGGCGCGCGCCCGAGCCGCCCGCCCCGCCCAGCTCGCGCAACGGCCCGCCGGCGACCTCGAGGAGCTCGACGAGGCCATCCTCGACGTGGTGTCGGCCGCCCAGCCCGGCGTGGGACGGACCCGTGCCGTCGAGGTCCTGCGCGGCGGGCGGTCGAAGGTGATCGCCAAGTACGCCTACGACGGCCTCCCGCACTACGGCACCTACGGCCACCTCAGCGGCTCGAGCGTGCTCGAGCGCGTGGACGCCCTGCTGCAGGCCGGCACACTGCGCTCGACCGGGGGGCGCTTCCCGAAGCTCGAGCTGTCTTGAGCCTGCGCGTCGGCGTCCTCGCCTCGGGGGCTGGAACGAACCTGCAGGCGATACTCGACCGCGTGCACGGGCGCGACGGCGCGGAGGTCGTGGCCGTGGGGTCCAACCACGCCGGCACGCCGGCAATTCAGCGCGCGCGTGCCGCCGGCGTCCCTACGCGCGTGTTCGCTCCGGAGCCGGACCGGATCGCGCGCGACGACGCGATGGCGGCGTGGCTGCTCGAGAGCGGCGTCGGGCTGGTGGCCCTCGCCGGCTACATGCAGCTCCTCAGCCCCGGCTTCCTCGCCGCGTTCCCGCAGCGGGTGATCAATGTCCATCCCGCGCTGCTGCCGGCCTTCGCCGGGATCAAGGCGATCGAGCAGGCGCTCGAATACGGCGTGAAGGTCTTCGGCGTGACCGTCCACTTCGTCGACGAGGGGGTCGACACGGGACCGATCATCCTGCAGCGCGCCGTCGAGCTGCCCACCGCCACCGAACCGGATGAGGTGCGGGAGGCGCTGCGCCCGATCGAGCACGAGCTGCTCACCGAGGCGATCCGCTTGATCGCCCGTGACGCGGTGCGCATCGACCCGGCGCATCCGCGCCGTGTGCTCATCGCATCCTGACGGAGCCCGCTTGTATCGTCCGGCCGCGTGACGCAGCCCGGGGAGGTCAGGATCCGCCGCGCGGTGCTCTCGGTCTCCGACAAGACCGGCCTCGTGGACTTCGCTCGCGGGCTGGCGTCGCTCGGCGTTGAGATCGTCTCCACCGGCGGGACTGCCGAGGAGCTGCGCGCCGCGGGGCTCGAGGTGCGCCCGATCGAGGACTTCACGGGCTTCCCGGAGATCATGGACGGGCGCGTCAAGACGCTGCACCCGAAGCTCTACGCGGGCCTGCTCGCCCTGCGCGACGACCCCTCGCACATGGTCGCCGCCGAGGAGCACGAAGTCGAGTTCGTCGACCTGGTGTGCGTGAACCTCTATCCCTTCGAGCGCACGGCCGCACGCCGCGGCGTCGGCGAGCAGGAGGTGATCGAGAACATCGACATCGGCGGGCCGGCGATGATCCGCGCCGCGGCCAAGAACTTCGCCTTCTCCGCGGTCGTCGTCGAGCCCGAGAGCTACGACGCCGTGCTGCAGGAGCTCAACGACACCGGAGCCCGCCTCTCGCTGTCCACGCGTGAGAACCTGGCGATGGAGGCCTTCTCTTACACGGCCCGCTACGACACGGCGATCGCGCGCTGGTTCGTCGAGAAGCTCGACGACTTCCCGGCCACCCTCATGGGCACCTACGAGAAGGTCACCGACCTCGCCTATGGCGAGAACCCGCACCAGCGGGCGGCCTACTACCAGCAGGTCGGCGCGCGCATGCACGTCCTCTCCATGGTCCGCCAGATCGGCGGCAAGGAGCTGTCGTTCAACAACGTGCTCGACATCAACGCCGCGCGGCTGCTCGCGCACGAGTTCGAGCTGCCGGCCTGCGCGATCATCAAGCACAACAACCCATGCGGCTGCGCGGTCGGTGGCTCGGCGATCGAGGCCTACCAGCGGGCCTTCGCCTGCGATCCGCAGTCGGCGTTCGGCGGCGTGGTGTGCGTCAACCGCACGGTCGACGCGGCCTTCGCGCACGAGCTCACCAAGCAGTTCTGCGAGGTGATGTTCGCGCCGCACTACACCGAGGAGGCGCTCGAGGTCCTCGCCTCGAAGCCCAACATGCGCGTCCTGGAGGACAATGAGCGCCGCCACGTCAACGTCGCCGAGCGCGACCTCAAGCGCGTCATGGGCGGGCTGCTCGTGCAGGACCGCGACCTCGACCTCGAGGATCGCACCGAGATGGAGGTCGTCACGGAGCGCAAGCCGTCGGAGCGCGAGTGGGGCGAGATGCTGTTCGGCTGGAAGGTCTGCAAGCACGTACGCTCCAACGCGGTCGTGCTCTCCAAGGACCTTGCCTCGATCGGCATCGGGGCCGGGCAGATGAGCCGAGTCGACTCCGTCCGGCTCGCGATCGAGAAGGCGCGCAGCGCCGGCACCGACCTCGCCGGGTCCACTCTCGCGTCAGACGCCTTCTTCCCGTTCGCGGACGGGCTCACGCTCGCGGTCGAGGCGGGCGCGTGCTGCATCATCCAGCCGGGCGGCTCGCGCCGCGACCCGGAGGTCGTCGAGGCGGCCGACGCCGCCGCCATCTCGATGGTGTTCACGCACCGACGGCACTTCAGGCACTAGCCCGAGCCGTACAGCGTACGGGTCCAGATCGTCCCGAGCGTGTCGATGACGGTTTGCGGCGCCGTCGTGGGCTCGCGGCCCAGGGAGAGGTTGAGGTAGCGCTCGTTCATCAGCGTGAGCGCCCGCGCGGTCTCCCACGCGTTCAGCGGGAGGATCCGTCCCGCCTCGGCCTCGAGCTCGATGTGCCGGGCGGTGACATCGATGAAGCTCTGCATCAGCGCGTCGTACGCGTGCTCCACGGCGGGATCGTCTGTCGCCGCGTCGGCGAGCGCGTGCAGCACGGGCCCGTGCTCCACGAACACCGCGACGACGCCCTCGAGCGCCTCACGCGCCAGCATCGGCCCCGCGCCGTGCCCCTTGAACCAGCGCTCCGACATCGTGAACAGCTCCGTCCCGAGATGCTCGACCACCCGCAGTACGAGGTGGTGCCGGTCGCGGAAGTAGACGTAGAACGACGGCCGCGAGAGCTCAGTGCGCCGCATCACCTCGTCCACGGTCAGCTCGCGGAACGGCCGCTCGCGCAGCAGTCCCTCGGCGGCAGCGAGGATCTCGCGTTCAGCCACCTTGGGAGGCCGCCGCCTGCGCCGCGGCCTGGCCACTGAGCTCCCCCCGGTGCTCACTGACCTCAGCTTAGACACGCGGGTCGGGTCGCGAGCCGCCAGACTTATGATCGCCACTCGCCCCCGTAGCTCAGTGGCCTAGAGCGGCGGGCTTTTAACCCGCGCGGCGGAGGTTCGAATCCTCCCGGGGGCATCGTCGCCTCATAGACTCCTCCTCCTCGGCCCCCATGGTCTAGAGGCCCAGGACGCCGCCCTTTCAAGGCGGAGATCGCGGGTTCGAATCCCGCTGGGGGTATACGGTCGTGCGGGCTCAACGAGCGGCGCCTCGCTTCACGCCCCGACCGTCAGCCCACCGTCCACGAGCAGCGTCGTTCCCGTGATGTAGCCCGCGCGGTCCGCGCACAGGAACGCCGCCGCGGCGCCTATCTCCTCGACGCCCCCCAGCCGCTTCGCCGGGATCGTCTCGCGCGCGGCTTCCTCGGCGGCCTCGCGCGAGCCGGCGGTGTCGATCATCCGGTCGGTCGCGATGCGGCCGGGCAGGAGGGTGTTGAGGGTCACGCCGTCTGCGGCGACCTGGCGGGCGAGGACCTTGAAGGCGACGATCAGGCCCGGGCGATGGGCGTTTGAGAGCTGGAGTGCCGGGATGGGCTCGCGGACCGCGCTCGAGGAAACCGCGACAACGCGGCCCCAGCCGCGCTCGCGCATCCCGGGCAGCACGCGCTCGAGGAAGCGCATCGGCGAGAGGACGAGCGAGCGGTGCGCCGCCTCCCACTGCTCGCGCGTAAAGCCGAGTGGGTCGGGGTTGGGGGGCGGGCCGCCGGTGTTGGCGATGTAGATGTCGACCGGGCCCACCTCGGCCTCGACCGCGTCGACGAGGACGGGGACCGCGTCGAGGTCGTCGGAGTCGAGGGCGAACCCGCGCCCGCCGATCCGCTCCGCGGCGGACTTGACGTTCTCGGGGGAGCGCGACGCGATCGCCACCCGCGCGCCCTCGGCCGCGAGCGCGCTCGCGATCCCGAAGCCGATCCCCTTCGACCCACCCGTGACCAGCGCCACGCGGCCGTCGAGTCCCAGGTCCATCAGGCCGTCGCCCCGTCCACCGGCGCATCATCGCAGCCGCGCCGATGCCTTGCGCCGGGGATTGGGTCGACCCACATGGGACGTCTGGCTCCCCAGGCGCGTCAGAAGTCGGCGACCATCGCCCTGGGCGACCTCCACGAGACACAGAGGCGATGCAGAAGGCCGACAAGGCCGAGCTCGAGCAACCGCAACCGCGGGCATTCGAGGCAAGGCCGGCTCAGGGTCCGGTGTGGTCCGGGGCCACCGAAAGGGCGCCCCAGGCCAGCGCAGGCCATGGAGCCCAAGCTCTAGCTGGCATCATCGATGCGCCGGGCGGTTAGCTCAGATGGCGAGAGCGCCTGCCTTACAAGCAGGAGGCCGCAGGTTCGAGTCCTGCACCGCCCACTTCGGAAGGCCCTGCAACTACGTGGTTTCCGCGACCCCCTCCGTGGCGCCAGCCGTCGGCGCCGACACCGGATCGACACCGCCAGTGCCCGACGGCGCCCATTCGCGGCCCTCAACCAGCGCCTTCAACCGCGCCCGCTCGTCGTCGGAGAAGCGCATGACGTGGGCGTACACCCGGAGCGTGAATCCGGGGTCCGTGTGGCCGAGCTGCTGCATGACGTAGGGCATCGGGCGGTTGAGTGCGGCGAGGATGGAGGCGAACGTGTGGCGGAGCTTGTGTGGGCTCACCCCACGTGGCAGCGGGTGCTGGCCGCGCTCCGCAAGCAGCTCGGCGGCTCGCTTCACGACTGGCGCGAGCACGCGGTGGCCGATGTTGTCCTTGTCCGGTGGGTGCCCGCGGCGCTCGGGAACAGCGGATCGTCCAGCCCGCCGCGGTGCGCGGCCTTGTGCTCGGCCAGCACGTCTCGCAGCACCGGCAGCAGGTCGATCGACCGCATACCGGCATCCGTCTTGGACCGGCCGATCTCGAGCCGGGCACGCGCAAGGTCGAGATCGCGCACCCTTGCCTCGCCCGCTTCGCTTGCCCGCGGTCCAGCGAACATGA
>DASQFQ010000165.1:0-2039 GCA_035633075.1 Solirubrobacteraceae bacterium
GAGACGTGCATCTGCGAGACCCCGACGCGCTCGGCGATCTCGGCCTGGGTGAGGTCCTCGACGAAGCACAGGTGCAGCACGAACCGGTCGCGCGCCGACATTGCCGCAGCGTGGGCGCGATCGTGGCGCCGCAGTCGACGAGCTCGAAGCGGTCGTCCTCGACGCCGATCGACTCGGCGTAGGTCTCGCCGTCGCCGGCGTCGCCGAAGTGGTAGGACTCAAGCGACACGGCGTCGTAGGCCGACGCGGCCACCATCGCCTCGAGCACCTGCTCGGTGCTGGCGCCGATCGCCGCGGCGACCTCCCCGGCCGACGGCGAGCGCCCGAGCTTGCCCGACAGCTCGTTGACGCTGTGGTCGACCTGCATGACGCGCTCCTGCATCCCGCGCGGGACGTGGACCGCCCAGCCGTTGTCGCGGAAGTAGCGCTTGAGCTCGCCGAGCATCGTCGGCACCGCGTAGGAGGAGAACGCGGTCTCGCGCGACGGGTCGAAGCGGTCGATCGCCTTGATCAGCCCGAGCGTCGCCACCTGGACGAGGTCGTCGAGGGGCTCGTCGGAGCGGCGGTAGCGGCGCGCCATGCGCCGCGCGAGCGGCAGCAGGCGCTCGACGAGCTGCTCGCGCGCGGCCTGGTCGCCCTCGCGGTGGTAGCGCACCAGCAGCCGCCGGTCCTCCAGCGCGCGGCAGCCGGGGTCCTCGGGCGGACGCTGGTCCGCGGAGGGACCTTGGGGGTGCATCGTCTCGGCTGTGCCCTCCCCCGGGTCAACCTGGATCTTCGCGCGTTCCAAGCCTCTCCTGATGCGGCGAGTCGCCCTTCGGCGGGCTTCCGGCCCACCTTGGGCAGCCTAGCGAAGTGGCGTCGATCCGGCTGCAAAGCTCTGTAATCGACTCGAACACCGCCGCAGCCCCGGCCATGGTGAGCTCCTCGCGGCTGAAGCCGCCCGTCAGCACCCCGATCGTCTCGATTCCGGCGCGCCCCGCCGCCTCGCAGTCCCAGGTGGAGTCCCCGACCATCACCGCGCGGCCGTCGCCCGCCTTCTCCAGCGCCGCCAGGACCAGGTCGGGCGCGGGTTTGGTGCGCTCCACGTCGCCTGAGGTCGTCCAGCCGTCGGCGAGCTCGCGCATGTCGAGCAGGTCGAGGTAGTGCTCGACCTCGTCGGGTTTGGCCGAGGAGGCCAGGATCAGCGGATGGCCGCGCCGCTTGAGCTCCGCGAGCAGCTCGCGGGCGCCGTCGAGCGGCGCGACCTCGCCGATGAGCTCCGAGTAGAGGTCCTTCTCGGCGGCGCGGATCTCCTCGCCGTGCTCGGAGTCGGCGTCCTCGCCGATCAGCGAGCCGACGAGCCGGTCGCCACCCATCCCGATGTGGCGGTGGATCTGCCACAGCGGCAGCACGAAGCCGTGCCGGCGGAAAGCGCGGTACCACGCCACGGCGTGGTGGTAGTTGGTGTCGACGAGAGTGCCGTCGAGGTCGAGGATGGCGGCCGTCAAGACCCGTCCGCCGCGCCTGCGCCGAAGCTGCGGGACTGCGCCTCGTGCGGGCTCTCGCAGAACAGGTGGTCGGGGTTCGCCACGCCGCCCGGGAGCACCAGGCCGTCGTACTCCGACGCGTCGGCCTCCCACGGCTCGGTGAGCTCCACCTGCTCGACGCCCTCGTTGGCGACCAGAAATGCGATGCGCTTGCCGTCAAGCCTGGCCATCAGGCTCCCTTTCGGATCGACTGCTCCGGACTGGTCCTCGCCGCCCGCGTTAGCCGCCAAACCCCCGGGGGTAGCCGCTGGGCATGGAGTACCTCATCCCGGCCATGCTGCTTTTGCTCATCGTCGCGGGGGTCGTCGCCCTGGTTGTGCTCAGAGCGACCGGCCGCCGCAGCGCGAACGCGGCGAAGAGTTGTGAGGAGACGGTCGCCCGCGATCACGAGGAGCCCGACTCCGAGCGGCTCGCGAACCGCCCGCGCTGAGCCGAGGTTTGCCTACCAGAGGGAGCGGGGAGATCAGCTCGGCGTACGACCCTCCTCCTCATCGTCCGAGGCGTCTGTTGGCG
>DASQFQ010000166.1:0-2098 GCA_035633075.1 Solirubrobacteraceae bacterium
GTCGCCGAACAGGTCGACCATCACGTCCTTCGACTTCGGCCCCTGCACCTGTACCGGCGAGACGTCGATCTCCTTGATCGTCACGTCGTGGCCCGACTTGTAGGCCACGCCGCGTGCCCACAGCTCCACGTCGCTGTCGGCCAGCGAGAGCCAGAAGCGGTTCTCCTCCACGCGCAGCAGGACGGGGTCGTTGATGATCCCGCCGTCGGGCAGGCAGAGGAAGACGTACTTGCACTGCTCGACCGCGCACTTGTTCAGGTCGCGCGCGACGAGCAGGTTGGTGAGCTCGAAGGCGTCCGGCCCGCTGATCTCGATCTGACGCTCCACGCCGACGTCCCACAGCGTGACCCCGTTCAGGAGGTGCCAGTATTCCTCGACCGGGTCGCCGTAGTGCCGCGGGTGGTAGGTGTGGTTGTAGACGCTGTACATCTCGATGCCGTGGCGGCGCGACGCGTAGAAGTACGGCGACTTGCGGATGCGCGAATAGAGCAGGATCTCCGGGTGCTCGTTCACCTGTGCCAAGGGGTCTCCTCCTGGTTCTTCAGGCGGTCGACGAGCTGTCGCCGCCAGGTTTCCGTCTTCTTGAGCTCGTTGAAGGTGTACACGTGGACTCCGCCGACCTTGGCGGCCGGCTCGGCGAAGGAAGGGGCCAGCGCGACCAGCAGCTCGGTGGGCGTGTAGGTGCGCGGCCGCAGGAAGCTGCGCAGCAGGCCGCGCTGCCCGCGCAGGAAGCGGACCGACTGCCCCAGCCCGATCCGCAGCGAGGTTCGGAGCAGCCTGCGGGTCCCCACCGCGCCGGGGACCCCGATCCAGATCGGCAGGGAGGTGCCGCGCTCGCGCACGCGCCGGATCCAGGTGCGGATCACGTCCGCGTCGAAGCAGATCTGGCTGACCATGTAGGTCGCCATCGGCTCCTTCTCGAACATCGCCTCGATCGTGGTCTTGTCGCTGATGAAGTGGTGGCTCTCGGGGTAGCCGGAGATGCCGACCTCGGCGAGCCCCTCGCGCAGCCCGGCCATGGCGGAGAGGAGCTCGGCGGCGCCCTCGAACTCGCCCGCCGGCTGGCGCACGTCGCCGGCGATCACGAACGCCTCGCGCACCCCCGCATTCCGCAGCCGCAGGACGACCTCCTCGAGGTGCGCGCGGTCGGCGATCAGCCGAGCCGCCAGGTGCGGCACGACCTCGTAGCCGCGCGGCGCGAGCTGCTCGGCCAGGCCGAGCGTGGCCTCGAGCCCCTGCGACGGCGAGGACGTGAGCGTGATCTTGCGGCCCGCGGGCAGGTGCTCGAGCACCTCGTCGGCGATCCCGGCGAGCGGCAGGATCTCGTAGCGCGGCCGCTCGAGCGCCTCGACCAGCGACGGGCCGGCGGCGGACGAGCGCTCCGGCGATCGGACGTCGGTCATCGTCATGGGGCGGCGGCGGGGGGCACCTCACGCGGCACGCGTCCTGATATATCAGTTCCCGGGCTCGGCGGTCAACCCAGCCGCCCGAGCGCCTCGTCGAGGCCGATGCGCCGGTAGGTCTCCACGGGCACGCCGTCCTCGGCCAGGTCGAGGCGTCCGGCGAGAACGCGCTGCCGAGAGTCGCGGTCAACCTCGCCGGCGCGGGCGGCGATCGCATCGGCGTGCTCCTCGTTCCCCTCAGCCCGGAGCCTCGCGATGCGCGCCTCCGGGTCCAGGATCGCCTCGACGTAGCCCTCGGTCACCGGGTTGCCCGCGATGCGGACGTCGGCGTCTTCCACGCGGCCCGACGGCGAGTAGGCCAGGCAGGTCTCGATGCGGGTGCGGGCGCTCGCCAGTGTGCCCTGGTCGGACGGCGGCTCGCCCGCAGCGCCGTCTTCGACCACGAGCCGCGTGACGGCGCGATCGTTGACGGCCTCGAGCAGGCGGTCGGCGCCGCCCGGCACGACCACCTCCTTGTGCCGCGGCCAGACGTCGAGCCGCCCGTGGTCCCCGAGCGGCCGCCCGACGTGGAACAGGTAGTAGTCGGGATAGACGAGGAAGTCGGGCCCGCGGGCGCGCTGGATGTCGTAGAACGCGGTGATCGTCGCCGTGATGAGCGCGCTCGCGCCGACCGCCCCGCAGGGCCGGGTCAACAC
>DASQFQ010000167.1:0-4798 GCA_035633075.1 Solirubrobacteraceae bacterium
CGCCGCGGCGAGGATTCGCCGGCGGTTGCGCGCGGCGTCTGCCCGCTCGGGCGGGTCGCTGCCGATGACCGGGAGCTCGAGCTCGGGGACCTGGAGCGGGGAGGGCATGTCGGGAGTCAGTGTCTTCATCGGACCACAGTCCGGTTATGCTATCGTACTTCGCGTAATCGGACTTCGGTCCGGAATATCGTCATCAGGGGACCATTGACCATGACCACTGCAGTCAACGAGCAGCTCACCGGCACCTACAAGCTCGATCCTGTCCACTCCAGCGCCTCCTTCGCCGTCAAGCACATGGTCGTCGCGACCTTCCGCGGTCGTTTCGAGGAGTTCGACGCCGTGCTCGAGGACGGCCGGCTGACCGGCACGGTCAATGTCGGCTCGATCGTCGTCAAGGACCCGAACCTCGCCGCGCACCTGCAGTCGCCCGAGTTCTTCGACGCCGAGCGCCACCCCGAGCTGCGCTTCGAGTCCTCGGAGATCCGCCCCGACGGCGACCAGGTCGTCGTGGACGGCGAACTCACCATCAAGAGCATCACGAGGCCCGTCCAGGCCCGCGGTACGCTCACCGGCCCCGTCGAGACGCTCGGCGGCGTTCACAAGGTCGGCCTCGAGCTCGAGGCGATCATCGACCGGACCGAGTTCGGCCTGAACTGGAACGCGCCGCTGCCCAAGGGCGGCTTCGCACTCGCCAACGACGTCCGGCTGATCGTCGAGCTAGAGCTCGCCGAGGACGCGTAGGCAGATGCGGATCCTCGGCATCTCGGGCTCGCTGAGGCGAGACTCCCACAACACGAAGCTCCTCCGGGCGGCGGCACGACTGCTGCCGCCCGGTGCCGAGCTCGAGCTGTTCGACGGCCTCAAGGCCGTCGCGCCGTTCGACGCCGACGACGACCGCGGGGCGATCCCGCCGCGCGGCGTGTCCGAGCTCCGCTCGGCGATCCGCGGGGCCGATGCGCTGCTCATCGCCGCGCCGGAATACAACCACTCGATCCCCGGGGTGCTCAAGAACGCCATCGACTGGGCTTCGCGCCCGCTGGAGACAGCAGCGCTGCTTAACAAGCCCGTGGCGGTCATTGGCGCGAGCACGGGCATGTTCGGCGCCGTCTGGTCGCAGGCCGAGACGCGCAAGGCGCTTGCCGGTGCGGGCGCGCGGGTGCTCGATCGCGAGTTGGCGGTCGGGTCGGCCGACGAGCAGTTCCACCCGCTCGACGGGCACCTGCTGGACCCCGACCTGGAGGCGGCGCTCGGCGGCATCCTGCTCGAGCTGGCCTCCGAGGTCCAGCCCGCGCTCGTGGGCCAGCTCGGTCTGGATCAACCCTCCAGCGCGGTCAGCAGCTCCAGCCGGTTGCCCCACGGATCGCTGCTGCAGACGCGCTGACCCCCTCGCTGCGAGCGCATCCCAGGGCGCAGCGGCGTCGACGTGATCGAGGCCGTCAACGGGATCGCCGTCAACCGGGATCGCGCCAATGCAAAACGACGCGAAGGGAGCCGCTTGGGGAAGCCCTCCTGCCGGTCTGCCGGAGCTTTCCGACTATCAGGGCGGCGGGCCTTGCGTCCCCATGGCCTCGCTCTCCGCGGCTACGACCTTCGCGTCTAGGAAGAAGCTAGCCGACCACTCGTGGCCGGGGCAAGGGCATTTCGAGCGATCTTCCGCAGTCTGCGGGGAAATCCGGGACTTAGGAAGGCCTGCGACACTGGGCGCACGATGGATCCCCAGTCCCACTGGCTTCCGCCGGCCCCCGCGACCCAGCCGACCGCCCCGCCCCCCCGCCCTCCCTATGAGGAGCGGCGCCGCCCGCTGCTCAAGCGCATCTTCGGCCCTTTGCTCGTGGCCGGCGTCCTCGCGGTCAAGTTCGCCGCGAAGCTCAAGGGCCTCCTGCTGCTGCTGCCCAAGCTCAAGCTGCTCACCACCTCGGGGTCGATGCTCGTCTCCGTCGCCGCGTATTCGCTGATCTGGGGCTGGAAGTTCGCGCTCGGCTTCGTCGTGCTGCTGTTCATCCACGAGATGGGTCACTACATCCAGCTGCGCCGCGAGGGCGTGACGCCCAGCGGAATGCTGTTCATCCCCTTCCTCGGCGCCGTCGTGGGGGCCCGCTCTCTGGGCGGCAGCGCGCTGGCCGAGGCACGCGTTGGCTTGGCGGGTCCCATACTGGGGACGCTCGGCTGCCTGGCGATCCTGCCCATCATCGCGGCCACGGACTCGGACTTCTGGCGTGCCCTGGCTTTCACCGGCTTCTTCTTGAACCTCTTCAACCTCGCTCCCGTCGTCCCGCTCGACGGCGGCCGTGCGATGGCGGCGATGGCGCCCTGGATGTGGTTCGTCGGCTTCGCGGTGATGCTGGGACTGCTGCTCGTCGCCCCCAACCCGATCTTGATCCTGATCGTGCTGCTCGGCGGGCTCGAGACCTGGCGCCGCTGGAGGAGCCGCAAGTCGGGCGAGGAGGGCAACGCGTCCTACTACCACGTCAAGCCCGTGCATCGGCTCGCCGTGGGCGCCGTCTACGTGGGGCTGATCGCGCTGCTCGTGGTGGGGATGGACCTCACCCATGTCGTGCGCACGTTCAGCGACGTGTAGCGCGCTCCATCTCGCGCTTCATCTCGCGCTCCTTGATCGCCTGGCGCTTGTCGCCCATGTCCTTGCCCTTGGCGAGGGCGATCTCGACCTTGGCATTGGACCCCGAGAAGTACAGGCGCGTCGGCACGAGCGTGAGGCCCTTCTCCTTGGTCCTGCCGACGAGCCGCTCGATCTCACGCCGGTGCATGAGCAGCTTGCGCGGGCGCTCGGGCTCGTGGTTCTCGCGCGAGGCAGGGGCGTAGGGCGGGATGTGGACGTTGTGCAGCCACACCTCGCCGTCGCGCACCGACGCGTAGCCGTCCTTGATCTGCGCCTTGCCGTCGCGCAGCGACTTGACCTCGGTTCCCGTGAGCACGAGCCCGCACTCCCAGCGGTCGAGCAGGTGGTAGCGGTAGGAGGCCTGGCGGTTGGTGGCGACGTCGTCGGGGTGGGTCTTTCGCTTGCCGGCCATGACTCTCAGTCTGATAGCTCCACCGGCGAGAGGTCCACCCGCCCGCGCGGCGCGTCGACGCGCTCCACCCGGACCGTGACCGGGTCCCCGAGCCTCACCGCCTTGCCCGACTGCGCGCCGACGAGCATGGTCTCCAGCTCGTTGAGCTCCCACCAGTCGCCGCGCAGGCGGCGGACGGGCAGCATCCCCTCGTAGCCGTCGCCGAAGGCTACGAAGGCGCCCGCCCTGATGACGCCGATCGCCTCGCCGGGCCAGTCGGCATGCCATCCGCGGCGGAACAGCTCGGCCTCGAGCAGGAAGCAGCGCGCCACGTCGTCGGCGTCGCGCTCGATCGCCATCGCGTCGCGCTCGCGCTGTGAGCACCAGTCGCCCGCCTCGCCCATCGACGAGGCCGTCGGCGGGTCCTCGCCGGCGCCCACCGCCGCGAGCAGGGCGCGATGGCAGATGAGGTCGGGATAGCGCCGGATCGGCGAGGTGAAGTGGCAGTAGCGCGGCGACCGCAGGCCGGCATGGCCCAGGTTGACCGGCGAGTAGTGCGCCTGCTTGAGCGAGCGCAGCACGAGCGACGTGAGCGCCGCGCGGCCGCGCCCGGTGCGGCGCACGTGGGCGTCCACGAGGCGCGAGATCTCGCCGATCGCGTCCTCCGCCTGCTGTGGCGACATGGGGTCGGGCAGCGGCGGGGTCGGCACGTCGAGGGAGGCGAGCTGCTCGGCGAGGTGGGCGACCCGCGCGGGCTCGGGGCGCTCGTGGACGCGATAGAGCGCCGGCAGCCTGCGGGCCTCGAGCAGCGTCGCCACCGCCTCGTTGGCGGCGATCATCAGGTGCTCGATCACGCGGTGGGACTCCGTCTGCTGGGTCGGGACCAAAGCGGTCACGTGACCCTCGTGCGAGAAGTCGAACTCGGGCTCGACCGACTCGATGGCCAGCGCCCCGCGCGCCGCCCTGGCCTCCCCCAGCACGGCGGCGACCGCCCGCGCGGCCTCCAGCGCCGCCCCCCAGGGGGCCTCGGCGCGCTCCTGGCCGGCGAAGATGCGGTCGACCTGCGGGTAGTCCAGCCGCGCGTCCGAGCGGATGACCGAGCGGGCGAAGGCGCTGCGGCGCACCTTCGCCCCCTCGAGCTCGAGCTCGACGGTGACGGCGAGGCGATCCTGGCCGGGGACGAGCGAGCAGGCGCGGTTGGAGAGGGCCTCGGGCAGCATCGGCTCGACGAGGCCCGGCACGTACACGCTCGTCGCGCGCCGGTGGGCCTCGCGATCCACAAGCGAGCCGGGCGGGACGTGGGCGGCCACGTCGGCGATGTGGACCCAGACCCGGGTCGCCCCGTCGGGAAGCCGCTCGGCCGAGATCGCGTCGTCGAAGTCGCGCGCCGACGGCGGATCGATGGTGAAGGTCGGCAGGTCGCGCAGGTCGCGCCGGGCGGCTCCCTCGCCGCCCGGCGGGCGCTCCGCGGCGGCCCGCGCCTCGCGCTCCACGGCCGGGTCGAAGCGCCGGCGCAGGCCGCGGTCGAGCATCAGCGCCTCGAGCACGTCGCGCGCCGTCTCCGGCCGCCCCAGCCGCCGCACGACCTTGCCGTGGCCGCCGCGCGACCCCGTCGGGGTCACGAGCACGAGGTCGCCGGCGCGCACCTCCCGCGGGGGCTTGAGGTTGATGCGGCGGCCGCGGGCGAAGAACGGCGTCGCCGTGAAGAACCGGCCGCGCTTCTCGAGAACGGCGACACTGCCTCGGCCCGAGGCCCCGCCCCCACCCCGCTCGGGCTGCGCCGCGCTCAC
>DASQFQ010000168.1:0-6249 GCA_035633075.1 Solirubrobacteraceae bacterium
CAGATCTCGCCCCAGGCGTAGCGGGTGATCAGGTCCTGGAACTCCGCCGTGAAGCCGGAGCTGCGCTCGACCGCTGCGTCCACGTACTCGTCGCCGAGCACCTCACGGCGCACTTTCATTCCGCGCTCGCGCGGCTCATCGCTCATTGACGACCTCCCTGGTCAGGTGCCTGATCAGCTCGCGCGTAAATGCCTCGGGCCGCTCAACGCTGGCTAGGTGGCGCGCGCGCTCCAGCACCACGAGCCGCGTGCCGTCGATCGCCTCCGCGATCAGCCGGCCGTGCTCGGGCGGGGTGGCGGGGTCCTCCTCCGCCGCGACCACGAGCGTCGGCGCGCGGATCGAGCCGAGCTCCCCGCGCAGGTCGTGCGTGACGATCGCCTCGCAGCAGCCGGCGTAGCCCTCGGCCGGCGTGTCGAGAAGCGTTCGCCGCGCCCACTCCATCACCTGCGGCCGACGCTCGGCGAGTGCCGGGGTGAACCAGCCCTCGAGCACCTCGTCGGCCACCGCCTCCATTCCCTGCGCGCGCACCGCCGCCGCGCGCCGGGTCCACTTCTCGGGCGGGGGGAGATGGGCGGACGTGCAGCAGAGCCCAAGGCTGTCGATCCGGTCGGGGGCGTTGATCGCGAGCCACAGGCCGGTCATGCCCCCGAGCGATACGCCGCAGAACGAGACCCGCTCCAGTCCCAGCCGGTCGAGCAGCTCCAGCGCGTCGCCCGCGAGCTCGGCGATCGTGTAGGGCCCCGGCGGCGCCGGTGAGCGACCGTGCCCGCGCTGGTCGTAGCGCAGCACCCGGAACTTGTGGCTGAGCGCGGGCAGCTGGTCGTCCCACATGCCGAGCGCCGTGCCGAGGGAGTTCGAGAGCATCAGGGTCGGCGCGTCGTCGGGGCCGTCGAGGCGGTGGTGGAGCTCCAGGCTCACAGATCCTCCCGGTAGCGCTCCAGCGCGCGCTCGACGAAGGCCTCGGCCGAGCCGAGGTAGCCTGCCGGATCGAGCGCCCTGTCGATCTCCTCCGGGTCGAGCTGCGCCCGGATCTCCGCGTCGTCGAGCAGCTCGTCGCGAAGCGGCCGCCCGGCCTCGACCGCCCGCCGGCAGGCGGCCTCGACGAGCATGTGGGCGTCGAGGCGCCCGAGCCGCTCCGCCATGGCCATGCTCACTGACTCCGCGAGCACGAGGCCGTCCGTCGCGGCGAGGTTCTCCCGCATCCGGTCCGGCCGGACCTCAAGGCCGTCGAGCACCTCGCGCAGCGCGCCGGCCGCGCCGCCCGTGTAGGCGAGCGCGCCGCTGAGCGCCTCCCACTCGGCCTGCCAGGCACCGGCCGCGCGCTCGTGCTCCTGGCGCATCGCGTCGAGCAGGATCGAGGCCTCGCCGCGCACGCGCCTGGCGCACGCGACTGCGAGCGCGGAGCCGACCGGGTTGCGCTTGTGCGGGAGCGTCGAGGAGCCGCCCCGGTCTCCGCCGGCCGGCTCCGCCACCTCCGCGACCTCCGTCTGCGCCAGAAGCGTCACGTCGTGCGCGATCTTCTCGAGCGTGCCCGCCGCGAGCGCCAGGGAGGCGCCAAGCTCCGCCACCCTCCCGCGCGAGGTGTGCCAGGGGACGAGCGGCTCCTCGAGCTCGAGCTGCTCGGCAAGCAGGCCGAGCACCCGCAGGCCCTCGCCGCCGAGCGAGGCCAGCGTGCCGGCGGCGCCGCCGAGCTCCACCGCCAGCGGTGCGACCGCCAGCCGGCGCCGCGCATCGACGACGGCCGCGAGCCAGCCGGCCGCCTTCTGGCCGAAGGTGATCGGAAGCGCCTGCTGGAGCATCGTGCGGCCGGGCATGACGGTGGCGCGATGCTCGTCCGCGAGCCCGGCGCAGGCCGCGGCGACGGCGTCGAGCTCCGCGCCGATGAGCGCGAGGGCGCGACGGGCCACGAGCATCGACGCCGTGTCCATCACGTCCTGGCTCGTGGCGCCCCAGTGCACGTAGCGGGCGGCGTCACCCTCGACCGCTTCGGTGAGGGCGCGGACGAGCGGCGCCGCCGGGTTGCCCGCCGCGCGTGCCTCACGGCCGAGCGCGCCGGCGTCGAAGCGCTCCGCGTCGCAGGCGGCCGCGATGGTGTCGGCCGCCTCGCCGGGGATGACGCCGGCGCGGGCCTCCGCCGCGGCGAGCGCCGCCTCGAACTCGAGCATCGCGGCGATCCAGGCGCGGTCCGATACCGCGTCCCGGACGGCAGCGGGCACGAAGAGGCCGCCGAAGAGCTCGCTAGACGTCAAAGAAGGGGGTCTCCATCTCGCCCTGCAGATGGATGTCGAAACGGAGCGCGCCCTCCTCCACGCGCGCCACGAGCCTTGGGCGCAGCTCCGGATCGACCCGCGAGAGCGTGGGGTCCGAGTCGTTGGCCTCGCGCTCGTCCGGGAAGTAGATGCGGGTCACCAGGTGCTTCAGCAGTCCGCGCGCGAACACCGACACGTCGATGTGAGGCGCCTGCATCCCGCCACCGGGACGGGGGACGGGGCCCGGCTTGACCGTGACGAACGCGTAGCCGCCGGAGCCGTCGGTCTCGCAACGGCCGAAGCCGCTGAATCCTCGCTCCAGGGGAATCTCCTCGCGGGGGTCCTCGGGGTGGTCGTAGCGCCCCTGCCGGTTGGCCTGCCAGAGCTCAATCAGGGCGTCGTCAACCGGCTGCCCCTCGCCGTCGAAGACGTTGCCCAGCAGGCGGACGGCATGAGGGTCGCCAGGCGCCACGAGCTCCGAGCCTCCCTTGGAGGGGAGGCCGATGTGGAAGTAGGGGCCAACGGTCTGCGAGGGCGTAGGGAGCGCCACCTCAGTCCTCCATCGGCGTTGCCTCGCGGCCCCGCAGCACGACGTCGAACTCGTAGGCGAGCCCCCACTCGGGGACGGTCCTGTCGAGGTCGAGGCGGGAGATCATGCGCTCCCTGTCCGCCGGGTCGCGCACCGAGTGGAAGATCGGGTCCTGGAAGAAGAGCGGATCGCCGGGGAAGTACATCTGGGTCACCAGCCGGGTGGCGAAGGCGGGGCCGAAGAGCGAGAGGTGGATGTGCGCGGGACGCCACGCGTTGGGGTGGTTCTTCCACGGGTAGGCGCCCGGCTTGACCGTGATGAAGCTGTAGCGGCCTTCATCGTCGGTCAGGCAGCGGCCCGCGCCGGAGAAGTTCGGGTCGAGGGGGGCGGGGTGACGGTCGACGGCGTGCTTGTAGCGCCCCGCGGAGTTGGCCTGCCAGATCTCGATCAGCGTGTTGCGGACGGGGCGGCCGTCGCCGTCGAGCACCCGCCCATGAAGGATGATCCGCTCGCCGAGCGGCTCACCCTCGTGCTGCCGGGTCAGGTCGTGATCGAGCTCGCCGACCTGCTCGTGCCCGTAGACCGGTCCAGTGACCTCGGACAGCGTGTGCGGTAGCGGGACGAGCGGCCGCTTGGGCGCCCGCGTCCGCGTGGCCACGTAGTCCGGGTGGAGGTAGGGCGGGTCGCAGTTCTCCCGCCGGTACCCCACGACCCCGTCCACCACCTGCTCACGTCTCTCCATTGGCCTCCACCACCATCGCGATCCCCCCGCGCCGGCGCAGCTCCGACACGAGCGTCGTGAGGATGCGGGCCCCCGAGCAGAGCTCGAGCAGGGTGCCGGCGCGGTCCTCTCGGGTCGCTGTCACTTCGGCGTCACGACCCCCGCAGCCGCCGGCTGCTCCTTCGGAGCCCGCTCCGGCTCGGCGGCCGCCTGTTCGCGCTTGATGGAGCGCCACACGTGCCCGCGCAGGCGCACAAACTCCGGAAGCTCCTTGGTCTCGAGCTGGTCGCGTGGCTCGGGCAGCTCCACGTCGAGCGTCTCCTGCACCCGCGTCGGGGCCGGCGTCAGGACCACGACGCGATTGCCCAGGTAGACGGACTCGTCGATGTCGTGCGTCACGAACACGACAGTCACGCCGTACTTGCGCCGCACGTCGAGGATCAGGTCCTCGAGGTCCGCCCGCGTCTGGGCGTCGACCGAGGCGAAGGGCTCGTCCATGAGCAGGATCTCGGGTTGGTAGGCCAACGCCCGGGCTATCGCGACACGCTGCTGCATGCCGCCCGAGAGCTCCCACGGGTAGCGGTCGAGAAAGCCGGTCAGGTCGACGTCCTGCACGGCGTTCTCGACGAGCTCGGAGGCCTCGTGCTTCTCGAGGCGCTTGCGCCGCAGCGGGAACGCCACGTTCTGGCGGACGCTCATCCATGGGTAGAGCGAGCGGCTGTACTCCTGGAAGACGAGCGCCATGCGCTCAGGTGGCCCGTGGATGGGCTCGTCGTGCAGGCGCACCTCGCCGCCCGTGGGCGCGAGCAGGCCGGACATGCACTTGAGCAGCGTCGTCTTGCCGCAGCCGGAGGGCCCCACGATGCACACGAACTCGTTCTCGTTCACCTCGAACTCGAGATCGCCGATCGCCTCGACGGCGTCGTCTCCGTCTCCGTAGGTCTTGGACAAGTGGTCGACTTTCAGCATCTCTTCCTCTTCATCGTCAGCCCAGGGCACTGGCGCGCGCGCCGCGGTGCCAGCGCAGCACGCGCCTCTCGATCAGGACGAAGGCGCCGTTGAATGCGTAGCCAAGGATTCCCAGCAGCAAGATTCCGGACCACATCTCGGGGATGGCGAACGTCCGCTGGGACTGGAGCACGAAGTAACCGATGCCGTTCGTGCTCGCCACCATCTCGCTGATCACCATCAGGATCAGCGCCAGGGACAGGCTCGTACGCATGCCCGCGAAGATCTGCGGCGCCGCGGCCGGCAGCATCACGCGCCACAGGCGCTCGCGCCCCGAGATCCCGTACACCCGGGTCGTGTCCTTCAGCGTCGGGTCGACGCCCGTGACCCCGTCGATCGTGTTCAGCAGAATCGGCCATAGGCAGACGAAGGCGATGATGAAGACCTTCATCGAGTTGCCCACGCCGATCACGAGGATGGCGAAGGGCAGGAGCGCGGGCGGCGGGATCGCGCGCAGGAACTCCACGATCGGCGCGGCGGCGCGGCGGGCCCGCGGAGACTGCCCCAGCAGCAGGCCGGCGCCGATCGCGACGACGACCGCGATACCGAAGCCGAGGCCCATGCGCACGAGGCTCGGCACCACGTCGCTGCCCACGCGCTCGAAGAGCCAGGTATCGGCGAACGTCGAGAGGATGTCTGTCAGCGGCGGGAAGTAGTAGGTGTCGCTGCTCGCCGACCACAGGCCCCAGATCACGAGCACCAGGAGCGGCACGGTCAGCTCGAGCCCCGCCCCCAGCCAGCGCCGGCGCCGGGCCGTCACGCCGGCACCTCGGCGGGACGGTGCGAGGGATGCCAGTGCAGCACGCGGCGCTCCGCGCGTACGAAGATCGCGTTGAGCAACAGGCCCAGGATCCCGGTGGCGATGATCAGCGCGTACATCAACTCCTCATTGCCGCCTGAGCGCGCAAGGTTGATCGCGCGCCCGAGTCCCGCGGAGCCGATCACGAGCTCGGCCGTGACCGTGAGGATCAGAGACACCGCCGAGGCGATGCGCAGGCCCGTGGCGATGTACGGGATGGCGCTCGGCAGGGCCACCCGGAACAGGCGCTGACGACGCGAGAGGCCGAACGAGCGCGCGGTGTCGGTGGCCACCGGGTCGATGTCCTGCACGCCGTACAGCGTCGCGACGAGCACCTGCCAGAAGGAGGCGAACGCGGCCAGGAAGACCTTGCTCTTGAGCCCCGTGCCGTAGATGAGGATGGCGAGCGGGATGAGCGCCACCGACGGGATGGGGCGCAGGAACTCGATCAGCCCGCGCATGGCGCGATACAGGAGCCTGTTCGAGCCGATCACTATCCCGATCGGGATCGCTAGCGCAGCGGCTATCCCAAGCCCGAGCGCCCAGCCCTGGAGCGTGTTTCCCACCGCCTCCCAGAAGCTCCCCTCCCCGAGCTGCTCGGCCAGCGTGCCGAGGGTCTCGCTGATCGGCGGGAAGTGCTCCCTCGGCAGCACGCCGACCCGGGGAAGCACGTCGAACAGCGCGAGCACGCCGACCACGCTCGCCCACGGCAGAACCCAGTCCGGGGCGCGGAGCCCCCGCCTCGCGCTGCTCGCAACGGCTCTCGCGACCGTGACCACGGCGCTATTTCCGGATCAGCTCACCGAGGTCCGGCTGCTCCTCGATCAGGCCGTACTTCTCGCTCAGCTCGGAGAGCCGCTCGATCGTCGGCTCGTTGAGGTCCGTCCGCCAGATGGGCAACTTGATCTGCTCGGCCGCCTCGGGCGGGATCTCGGTGTAGTCG
>DASQFQ010000169.1:0-11064 GCA_035633075.1 Solirubrobacteraceae bacterium
CGCCGAGCTCGCAGGCGGCCTGGAACAGTCGCGCGGTCTTCAGGTCGCAGCGCTTGAGATAACGCTCGCGCGTGGTGGCGAGATTCCAGGCGTCGGCGCGCTGGAGCAGCTCCCCGTCGGCGAGGGCGGAGGAAGCGTCGGAGAGCACCCGGAGCTCGTCGGCACGGCCGCTCGCGGCGAGCTCGGCGAAGGCGCGCGAGAACAGCAGGTCGCCCGTAGCGGTGGCGATCGCCCGGCCGGCCGTCGCGACGACGGTCGGTCGGCCGCGGCGCAGCGGCGCCGCGTCGAGCACGTCGTCGTGCACGAGCGTGGCTGAGTGGATCAGCTCGACGGCCACGGCCGCGCGCAGCACGCCGGCCTCGCCACCCGCGCTCGACGGCGGGCCCGCGGCCACGAAGACCAGCAGGGGGCGAAGTCGCTTCCCGCCGGCGGCGATGGTGACCACCGCGTGCTCGGCGAGCACCCGGCCGTGCGAGGCAGCCACGGCCGCGAGGCGCTCCTCGAGGCGTTCCATAAGCGCCGGGACGTGGGCTCCGCCCGCCTCGATGACGGCGGCGACGGCTTCGGCAGAGGCCACTAGCCGACCGTCCCCGAGTGCAGGGCGATGATGCCGCCCGCGGTGAGGATCCAGCGCACGTCGCTCAGTCCCGCCCGGGCCAGCTTGGACGCAAGCGCGGCCGGAGCGGGAAAGCGCTTCACCGAGCTGGGCAGGTAGGTGTAGGCCTCGGGATCGGCGGCCAGCGCCCCGATGGCCGGGACGATGCGGTCGAACCAGAGCGAGAAGAAGGCGGACAGCGGCGCGCGCGTGGGCGTCGTGATCTCGAGCACCACGACGCGCCCGCCCGGGCGCACCACGCGGACCATCTCCCCAAGGCCGCGCTCGAGGTCCGAGAAGTTGCGTGCCCCGAAGCCGACGGTCGCCGCGTCGAAGGACCGGTCGGGGTAGGGCAGCTCGAGCGCGTTGCCCCACTCCCAGCGCACCCCGGCCCGCCCCGCGGCCTTGGCCCGGGCGCGGCCGAGCATCCCCTCCGAGAAGTCCGAGCCGACCACCTCACCCGCGGGCGCCACGCGGCGCGACAGCGCGAGCGCGAGGTCCCCGGTCCCCGTGGCGACGTCGAGCGCCCGGTCGCCCGGCCCGACGCGCGCGAGGTCGGCGGCGCGCTCGCGCCAGCGATGGTGCAGCCCCGCGGTCATCACCGAGTTCATGACGTCGTAGAGGCCCGCGATGCGATCGAACATCGCGCGAACCTGCCCCTCCTCGAGGGTGCCCGAGCGGGCGGCGGACATCCCCATGCCCCGGGACGCTACTCGCCGTCGGCCGACTGCTGTTCGCCGTGCAGCTGCGCGAGGAAATCCACGAGCGCCGCCTTCTTTTTCTCGGGCAGGTCGCGATAGGAGGGCATGGGCGCCGTCGGGTTCTCCAACGTGCGCCGGATCGCGGCCTTGGGCAGCTTGTCGGCCACGTCGGTGAGCGAGGGACCGGGGCCTCCGTTCCCGTTCTCGCCGATCTTGTGGCAGGCGAGGCAGCCCGACTGCGCCATCACGAGCTTGCCCGGCTCGTACTTCTTGGCCACCGCCAGGTCGATCTCGTTCGGCGAGCCGGCCGACGCGCCGAGGTAGGTCAGATAGCCCATGGCCACGATCGTGAGGATGCCGGCCGTGGTGGCGATCGGGCGCCGCTCGGGGCGACGCTCGGGACCGCGGTCGTAGAAGGGCAGCAGGAGGAGCAGGATCATGCAGATGGTCGGGATCCCGATGGTCGCCATCGGTGTGAGGACCGCCGGCTTGATGACCCGCAGCAGCTCGAAGAGGAAGAAGAAGTACCACTCCGGCCGCGGCACGTAGGTGGTCGTCGTCGGGTCCGCCTTGGGGCCGAGCTCGGCGCCGAAGATGATCGCCAGGAGGATGATCGTGAGCATCACCACACACGCCATCGCGGCGTCCTTCGCGACGGCGTAGGGGAAGAACGGCTTCCCCTTGGCCTTCATGAGCGAGTACTCGCGGAGGTAACCCTCCTTCTCCTGGCGATTCACGTCAGACGCGCTCCTTGACAAGCTCGTCGGGCTCCTCGGCCTTGAGCCAGGGGGGCGCCGTGGTGCCAAGCTTGGCCACGAGATACAGGTGCGCGCCGATCAGGGCCGCGATGGCGCCCGGCACCAGCAGCATGTGGATGGCGTAGAAGCGCGCGAGCGTCGTGGCCCCGAACTCCGCCCCCCCGCGCATGAAGTCGCCGAGGTAGGGCCCCATCATCGGACCCGACGCGGTGATGTTCGCCGCCACGATCGTCGCCCAGTAGGAGCGCTGGTCGAACGGCAGCAGGTAGCCGGTCAGCGACATCACGAACGTGAGGATGAGCAGGACGACGCCTATCACCCAGTTGAGCTCGCGGGGGTACTTGTAGGCGCCGAAGAAGAACGTGCGCGCCATATGCAAGAAGATCAGGATGACCATCATGGTCGACCCCCACTTGTGCATCCCGCGCACGAACTCCCCGAGGAAGACGTCGTTGGTGATGTAGCGCGTGGACTCGTAGGCGCGCGTGGCCGAGGGGTCGTAATACATGGCGAGGAACACGCCCGTGACGGCCTGCGACAGGAACGCGAACATCGTCGCCGAGCCGAGCGTGTAGAACCAGTTGGTCCCCTTGGGCACCTTCCGGAACATCAGCCAGCGCAGGCCGCCCGAGAGCGAGGTGCGCTCGTCGATCCAGTCGACCGTCGCGATCCCGGCCTCCTTGGCCTGGTCGAGCGGGCCGGCCTGGGGCTGGCCGGGGCGCCTGGGCCGGGGCCGCAGGGCCGCAGGGAGCGGGGGAAGCGGAGGCTTGGGAAGTTTCATGGTCGTGTCATTGCTTGGGGGTGGAGAAGCGCCCGGGGTAGAGGTACTGGCCGATCCCGTCGAGGTCCTGCGCGGGATCGCGGTAAGAGGGGAAGCGCCGGAACTCGTTGTTGACCGAGTAGCGCGGGCCCACCTCGACATTGCCATCGCGCACGCGCGTGTAGAAGCGATCCAGCGGGCGCACGGGTGGGCCACCGACGACGCTGCCGCGGAAGTCGTAGACCCCGCCGTGGCACGGGCAGATGAAGCGCTGGGAGGCCTGGACGTAGCGGACCGGGCAGCCCAGGTGCATGCAGCGGGTGGTGACCGCGACGAACTGCTCGTCATAGCCCGGCGGGTTCGGGGGCGCGTCGATGGCGTCGTTGCGGGCGCGCATGTAGATGGTGGTCTTCCCGACCTCGCCGATGCCGGTCACCGTCGTGACCACCTTGGGCACGTAGGTGTCGTTCGGGAAGTCCTCCGGCTTGCCGACCGACTCCCAGCGCACCGCCGGCCGCTCGAAGACCGCCGAGCCCACCGCGAAGCCGAGCGCGGGAAGCACGAACGCCGAGGCGGCGACGGCGCCGGCGCCATGCGCGCTGAGCGTCATGAAGCGGCGCCGCGTGACCGTCTCGCCCTCGAAGGCGCCGGGGATGTTGCGGTCCGCGGTGTACTTGGACTTGGGCTCTCGACGGCGCTCAGCCACGGCGCCGCGAACAATATCGACCGCGAGCGTGACCGAGCGCTCAGATCGCGCTCTGGGACGCGCCCTGGCGCCCATGGCCGACGGCCGCCGCTCCCGCCTCCCAGATCGCGGGAGCGTCCTGCGGGCGCTCCTCCGCGTGGGCCTGGGCGGCCAGCGAGATGACGTCGGCCAGCTCGGTGACCGCGTCGAGGTCACCGAGCTCCGCGAGGCGGGCCAAGCCGAGCGCGTAGAGACGGTCGCCGGCGAGCAGCGCGAGGTCGGGATCCCCGGAACGCACGACCCGGCCCTCGCGGTAGTGCTGGAGATAGCCCTCGTAGATCGCCTCGACGAGCAGCGCGTAGTCGGCCTCCCGTCCCGCGGCGCGTGGCCCTGCGGCGGCAAGCCGGCCCAGCGGCGCCTCACCGCCGGCACCGTCCAGGGCGACGATCTCCCCGAGCAGGCCGCCGTCGTCCCGCAGCCGGGCGGCCAGATCGGCCAGGGGCTTCAAGCGACCTCCGCGAACGCGGCGGCCGCCGCCTCGAGCGTGCGCTCCACGTGCTCGGACGTGTGGGCGAGGGAGGGGAACCAGGCCTCGAACTGCGACGGTGGCGGATAGACGCCGCGGGCCAGCAGGGCACGGCACCAGCTGCCGTAGGCGTCGAGGTCGCAGGCCGCGGCGCCCGCGTAGTCGCGGACGGGTCGCTCCGTGAAGAACACAGTCAGCAGGCCCGGGACGTCGACCACCTCCACCGGCCGGTCCCCCGCCGCCTCGTGCAGGCCGGCGGCCAGCGCGCGCGTGGTGGCGGCCAGGCGAAGGTAGGCATCCTCGTCGAGCCCCTCCAGGGTGGCGAGGCCCGCGGCGACCGCCAGCGGGTTCCCGCTCAGCGTTCCCGCCTGGTAGACGTCGCCGGCCGGGGCGACGCGGCTCATGAGCTCGATCGATCCCCCATAGGCCGCGGCGGGCAGGCCCCCGCCGATGACCTTGCCCATGATCGTGAGGTCGGGCAGCACGCCCGTGAGCTCCTGCGCCCCTCCCGGAGCGATCCGGAAGCCCGTGATGACCTCGTCGAAGACGAGCAGGGCCCCGTGCTCGGTGGCCAGCTCGCGCAACGCCGGCAAGAAGCCCGGCGCGGGCGGGACCAGGCCCATGTTCGCCGGGTAGGGCTCCGCCAGCACTGCGGCGAGCTCGTGCCCGGCGAACGCCGCGCGTACGGCGACCTCGTCGTTCCACGGCACGACCACCGTCGCCGCCGCGGCGGCGGCGGGCACGCCCAGGGAGGCGGGGATCCCCTGAGTGGCAAGGCCCGAGCCGGCGTCGGCGAGCAGCCCGTCGACGTGGCCGTGGTAGGCACCCGCGAACTTCAGCAGTTTCTCGCGCCCCGTCACGGCACGGGCCAGGCGGATCGCGCTCATCGTGGCCTCGGTGCCCGAGGAGGTCATGCGCAGCATCTCCACGGCGGGCATCCGCCGGGCGACCAGCTCGGCCAGGTCGACCTCGCCCGCCGTCGGCGCGCCGAACGTCGTGCCCCGCTCCGCCGCCTCGTGCACGGCCGCGAGAACCGGCGGATGGGCGTGCCCATGGATCAGTGGCCCCCACGAGCAGACGTAGTCCACGTAGGTGTTGCCGTCGACGTCGACGATCTCCGCGCCGGAGGCCCGCTCAACGAACACGGGGTCGCGGCCGATCGAGCGCATGGCCCGCACGGGCGAGTTCACGCCTCCCGGCAGGACACGCACAGCGCGGCGGTAGAGCTCGGCGGACCGGGTATCGGTCAGCGACGCGGTCACGCGCCCGCGTGCTCCCGCTCCCAGTCGGAGAAGGCGTCGGTGAAGTAGAGCATCCGGACCTTCTTGAACTCCGTGCTCGAGTACAGGGTGCTGCGCTGCGCGATCCCGGTCTCCTGGGCGATGCGGTCAAGGATCGCGTCGCATTCCTGTTTGGAGCGTCCATGGGCCATCGTGAACACGGAGTAGGGCCAGTCCGGGTAGGTCGGGCGTTGGTAGCAGTGCGAGATGCCGCGGAAGGCGGCCATGCGGCGGCCTGTCTCGAGGATCTCCTCCTCGGGCACCGCCCACACGCCCATCCCGTTGGCCGAGAAGCCGGCGCGCCGGTGGAAGAGGATGGCGGCCACGCGGCGCAGGCCGTTGCGCTCGCGCAGCGACTCCAGGCGGCGCAGGACCTCCTCCTGGGAGACGCCGAGCCGCTCGGCGGCGGGCGCGTAGGGCTCGGCGACCGCCGGCATCGGCCCTTGGGTGGCGCGGATGACCGCAACGTCCTCGCCGGAGAGCTCGATCGGGTCGAGCTCGCGCGGCGCGACCGCTTCGCCGGCCGCCGACAGCTCGTCGGTGTCCCCTTCCATCTCGAGGTCCATGCGGATCTTGAACAGCTTCAGCGTGGGGAGTTGGCGGATCGAGTGCGCGCCGGTCCGCTGCGCGATCAGCTCGAGGGTGCCGTCGAGCCCGAGGCTGGAGCCGGGCTCGGTGGCGAGGGTGAACCAGAGGTTGAACGCGTGGTCGCGCAGGTAGTTGTGGGTGACGCCCGGGTGCGAGTTGATGAACTCGGCGGCGCGGTGGGGGTGCTCGGGGTCGACCTTCGCGGCGGCGAGCATCGAGGAGTAGCCCAGCGCGCGGGTGTCGAAGATCGGCGTGATCTCGCGGATGATGCGGCCGTCGAGCAGGCGCCTCACACGCGCCAGGACCTTGGCCTCGTCGAGCCCCGCGAGCCGGCCGACGTGGGCGAACGGACGGGTGAGCAGCTCGAAGCTTCCCTGCATGAGGTTGAGCAGCTGCTTGTCCACCACGTCGAGAGGGATCGCGGACCCGCCCTTGCGAGAGCGCACCTTGGGCTGGGCTACTGGAGCCATCTGGCGACGTCCTTGGCGTGGTAGGTGATGACGATGTCGGCACCGGCGCGGCGGATGCCGGTGAGGGCCTCCAGCACGGCGGCGCGCTCGTCGAGCAGCCCCGCGGCGGCCGCGGCCTTGATCATGGCGTACTCCCCGCTCACGTTGTACGCGGCGACCGGCATCCTGGTCCGCTGCTTGACGCGCCGGATGACGTCGAGGTAGGGGAGCGCGGGCTTGACCATGATCACGTCGGCGCCCTCGGCGGCGTCGAGCTCGGCCTCGCGCTCGGCCTCCAGCGCGTTGGCGGGATCCATCTGGTAGCCGCGGCGGTCGCCCTGCTTGGGCGCGGAGTCCGCCGCCGCGCGGAAGGGGCCGTAGAAGGCCGAGGCAAATTTGGCCGAGTAGGCGATGATCGGCGTCTCGTTGAGGCCGTGCTCGTCCAGTGCGGCACGCAGCGCGCCCACGCGGCCGTCCATCATGTCGCTCGGCGCCACGGCGTCGGCGCCGGCGGCCGCCTGGGAGACGGCGGTGCGGGCCAGGAGCTCGAGCGTGGCATCGTTGTCGACCACGCCGTCGTCGCGCAGGATGCCGCAGTGCCCGTGGCTCGTGTACTCGCACAAGCACAGGTCGGTGATCACCAGCAGCTCGGGATGGGCGGCTTTGATCGCGCGTGTGGCAAGCTGGACCACGCCGTCTTCGTCCCACGCGCCCGACCCCTCCTCGTCCTTGGCGCCCGGCAGCCCGAACAGGAGCACGGCGGGGATCCCGAGCGCCGCCGCCTCGCCCGCCTCCTCGACGGCGTGGCCGATCGAGAGATGGTCGATGCCCGGCATCGAGGCGATCGGAGTGCGCGCGTCGGTCCCGTCCACGACGAACATCGGGTAGACGAGGTGGCGCGCCGAGAGCTCGGTCTCGCGCACCAGGTCGCGGATCGGCATCGTCGCGCGCAGGCGCCGGAGGCGGGTGGCGGGAAAGGCCATGCGGCGAGGATAGACCGGGTCAGGCGAAGCGGCGCAGCGACAGTCGCGCCAGCGCGCCGAATGCGAGAGTCAGCGCCGCCAGGTGGAGCAGGGGGAGGGCGAGGTCACCGCCGTTGATGGCAGCGTCGAGTGCCTGCAGCGAGGGCTTGAACGGGAAGGCGCCCGAGACCACGGAGATGACGTCGAACAGTCCTTGCGCCACCGATCCCGCGGGGACGAGGGCGAGGAAGGCCAGTGGGAGCGAGAGCAGGAAGGCGAGCAGCGACGCGGCGCGCACCTCGCGCGCGAGCCCGCCGATCGCTACGCCCATGGCTGCGAAGGCCAGCGCCCCGAACGCCAGCGCCGCCGCCCACAGCGGCAGCCGGGCCCAGTCGAGGTCGACGAACAGCGCGAGCCCGGCGAGCATGGCCATGGTGACCGCGAAGGAGCAGAGGGCGGCCAGGCCGATCTTCTCGACCAGCAGCGCTAGGCGCGAGACCAGGCCGCGAACGAGCCGCCCAAAGGCGTTCTCCTCGCGCTCCAGCGCAAGCATGCCCGCCGCGAGCAGCAGGGTCACGAACATCAGCGAGACGGTCACCGAGACAGCCACGGCGAAGGAGTCCAGCGGCGTGCGGCTCCCCTCCAGGACGGTCTGTGAGACGCGCACGGGCTCGCTGACCGAGGCAAGGATCTCGTCGGAGAGGTCGAGGTTGTCGATCGCCTGCTTGGCGAAGTCCGAGACCTGCCGCAGCGCGACGCGCTCGGGAGCGTCTCGGGGCAGGCTGGCGATCGAGGCCTCGATGATGGTGCGCGAGCGCTCGAGGCCGAGGATGGGCCCGAACAACGGCACGTCGCCACCCCGCAGCAGGGTGTTGAGGTAGCTCGCGGCGGTCTTTGTCAGCTCGCCGCTGAGGGCGCGGTTGGCGTCCGACAGGCGCGACTCGATCAGCGACTCCACAAAGCGGCGCTTGACCGGGTCCTCGGCGTTGTAGAAGACCTCGACCGTCGGGCGCTCGCCACCGCTGAGTCCCAGCGAGCCCTGCAGCTTCTCGGTGATGTCCGGAGGCACCACGAGCGCTCCCAGCGCCTCACCCGAGCGGACCTTCTCGATCGCATCCGCGCGGGTCTTGACTCGGATGGGGTCGACCGCCTCGAAGAGCTTGGAGGCGTAGCGAGAGGCGTCGAGCTGCTGGCCACCCAGGGAGATCCGGTTCTTCTCGGGCGGCACGAGGTTCACGAAGGCGACCTTGGGCTTGTCCGGGCCGCCCGAGAGCGCGAGACCGATCAGCACCGCGATGAGGATGGGATAGGCCACCAGCAGCCCGACGAGCAGCGGCGAGCGGCGCAGGATCTGGAGGTCCTTGAGCAGCAGCCACCGCATCAGTGCCCTCGCTCGTGGAGGAAGCGCACGAAGGCGGCCTCGAAGTCGGGGGCCGCCGCCGCGCCGCGAACCGTGCGCTCGAGCTCCCCCGGCGTGCCGCTGAACAGCAGCTCGCCGTCGGCCAGGACCAGCAGGCGGTCGGCGTAGCGCTCGGCCTCGGCGACGTTGTGGGTCGAGTAGACGACCGCCGTGCCCTCGGCGGCGAGGCCGCTCACGAACGCCCACAGGCGCTCGCGCTGGCGCGGGTCAAGCGACGCCGACGGCTCGTCGAGGAGCAGGATCGCGGGCTGGCCGAGAAGCCCGATGGCGATGTTCAACCGCTGGCGGTTGCCGCCCGACAGGCGCCCCACCTCGTCGCCGGCGCGCTCGTGCAGGCCGCTCTGGTCAAGCATCCGGGCCACGGTTGCCGCCACGTCGTCGCAGTGCTCCAAGCGCGCGAACAGGCGCAGGTTCTCGCCCACCGAGAGCTTGGAGTAGAGGCCGGGCTGCTGGGGGACCCAGCCGACGCTGCCGCCCTCGAGCGACACGCTGCCGCCGCTCGCCCGCAGCGAACCGGCGAGGATCTGCAGCAGCGTGGTCTTGCCCGCCCCGTTGGGCCCGATGATCGCGATCCGCTCGCCCGGCGCGGCGGTGAAGGAGACGCCCTGAAGCGCGCGGCGGTCCCCGTAGGACTTGCTTACGTCCTCGGCGCGCAGCGCCGGCGCCGGCGCAGTCGCGGAAGTCGAGGCAGCAGCCATTCCGGCTCAGGCTACTGGCGGGTAGCCGTGCTAGCCCGGCGCCGCGGACACGGCCGCGGCCGCCTCGTCGGCGCCCCCCAGCTCGGTCCCGCAGGCGGGGCAGCACGCCGCGCCGAGCACGATCGCGGCGCCGCACTCGCGGCAGCGCGCCACGGCTGGCGAGCTCGCTCCCGCCGCCAGCTCCGCGGCTGACGGCGTCTGCCACGGCTCGAGCACGAGGTGGCGGCGCAAGTACACGACGGTCTCGCGGATCACGGCTGCGATCGGCAGCGCGATGAACGCACCCACGATCCCGTAGAGCTGGCCCCCGAGCAGCAGGGCGAAGATCACCAGCAGCGGGTTGATCCGCAGGGCGTGGGAGAACACGTTGGGGGCGACGATGTGGCCCTCGATCTGCTGGAGCGCGGTGAACATCACCGTGAGCCACACCGCGTCGAGCGCCTCCCCGGAGAACAGCGCGATCACCAGGGGCGGCGCCGCCCCGATCGCGGGCCCCACGTAGGGGATCAGCTCAGCCAGGCCGTAGAAGGCGCCGAAGAACAGCGCGTAGGTCCGGCCCTCTGGGAAGACGCCGAGCGACCCGACGACCCACAGCGCGATGCCCGCGCTCGTGCCCATGATCGTCGAGAACAGGAGCTGCCCCCGGACGTAGCCGAACACGGCGCTCTGCACGCGGATCGGGAAGTCGTCCTCGGGGCTGCCGTCGCCGCGCGGGAAGACGTCCCGCACGATGGCCCCGATCCGCTCGCCGTAGAGCAGCATGTAGATCGAGAGGACGACGACGAGGATCACCGCGATCGACGCCTCCGCCACGCGCAGCAGCGCGTCGCGGGTGAACGAGACGATCTCGCCCGACCCCTGCGCGACGCGGTTGCCCAGGCTCTCCAGGGCGGTCTGGCCGGGGCGGGACACCTGCACGTCGATGCCGTTGCGGGTGAGCCACGCCTGGAAGTCGGTCAGCGACGCGTTGGCGCGGTCCACGAGGCTCGGGACGCTGTCGCGGAAGACCGAGACCTGATCGGCCACAGGGGTGGACAGCAGCACGCCGAGGCCGCCCAGCACCACGACCACTGACGCGTAGACGGTCAGGACGGCGACGGAGCGCGGGAACCGGGCCCGGCGCAGCAGCGTGACGAACGGGTTGAGCAGCAGCGCGATCAGAGCCGCCACGGTGAAGAGCAGCAGCACGGGGCCCGCCGCCCGCAGGAGCGCCCACACGCCCAGCAGCGCCAGCGGCAGGAGCACGAACTGGATCCAGCGGGGAACCACCACCGGCTCCACGCGGGCGGGCGCCTCCGGCGCGACGTCCGCGAGCGGGCGCGGGTCCTCCGGCGCGGGCGCGCCGGTCTCGTCGGGTGCTTCTGCCTCGCGCTCCTCGTGCTCCGCCGCGCGCATGCCCGAAGTATGCGCCCCCGGCCGCTAGTTTGCCCGGAGTGACCGCGATCCTCTTCATCGGCGACGTCGTCGCCGCGGCGGGCCGGCAAACGCTCAAGGCGCTCGTCCCCGCGCTGCGCGAGGAGCTCGCACTCGACTGGGTGGTGGCCAACGGCGAGAACTGCGCAGGCGGAATCGGCATCACGCCCAAGCACGCCGACGAGCTGTTCGCTGCCGGGGTCGACGTCGTCACGCTCGGCAACCACAC
>DASQFQ010000170.1:0-14527 GCA_035633075.1 Solirubrobacteraceae bacterium
TGAAGACCTCGCCGGGGCACGCCGCGTCGAGCATCCCCAGCCCCACGAAGCCGCCGTGCAGCGGCTCGTGGCCCGAGCCGCCGCCCGACACGAGCGCGACCTTCCCCGGACGCGGCGCATCGCCGCGGACCACGATCTGCGCCTCGGCGTCGACGCGCAGGATGTCGCCGTGCGCGGCGGCGAGGCCGGCGAGCGAGTCCTTCACGACGCGCTCGGGGTCGTTGATCAGCTTCCTCATCGTATGGGTGGCGGTGGCCATGCGATCTCCTCTACTTGGCGGCCGCGACGCCGCCGCTGGCGCCGGGGTCGGGGTCGGGGGTCGTGACGGCCGTCTGGATCGGCCGGCGCACCTTGCGCGGCTCGGCCAGGAAGTCGTAGACGAAGGCGGCGAGCGCCGAGCCCACGAGGCCGGGGATGACGTAGACGGGGATGAGCTGGCCCCAGTGCGTCGCGCCGCCACCGATGGCGGACACGAGCTCGGGCCCGAAGGCGCGCGCGGGGTTCAGCGACGCCCCCGTGATCGGGCCGACGACCATGATGATCGCGACCACCGCGCCGCCGATCACGATGCCCGCCATGTCACCGGGCGAGCGTGCGTCGACGATGCCCAGGATCGCGAACATCAGCATGAAGGTGCCGATGCCTTCCGCGAAGATCGCGGAGGCCCAGGTGGTCGAGTCCTCGTTGAAGGAGGTCTGTCCCATCCCCAGGTCGATGCCCGACTTCGCGAAGACCGCCCAGATGGCGAGGCCGCCGAGAACCGCGCCGACGACCTGCGCGGCCGCGTAGTGCGGGACCTCGCGCCACGGGAACCGCTTGGTGGCGGCCAGCCCGAAGGTGACCGCGGGGTTGATGTGGCAGCCCGAGACCTTCCCGAGCGCGTAGACGAGGGCGGTGATGATGAGGCCGAACGCGAAGGAGATCCCGAGCAGGTCGGATCCCGTGATGGCCGGCTTCGCGTCGCCGGCGAGGACCAGGGTCGCCACGACCGAGCCGGGTCCGACGAGGACCAGCAGCGCCGTGCCAAGCGTCTCGGCACACGCTCGCTGACCCAGCGAGTACGTCTCCATCCTCTTCCTCCTAAGGTGAGGGATCGATTGCGATTCGACAATGCCGAATCGCGTTTGCGGACCGTACTCCTCCCTCGAAGGCAAGTCAAGGGCTCGCGAGATGCGGGGTTCAGCGGCGTGAGCGAGCCGCGGCGAGGACCTCGCGCGCCACCGCCCGGGCGGCGTCTGGGCGCGCCAGGCGGTGCGAGGCCGCGGCCATCGCGGCCAGGCGGCCGGGGTCGCACACGATCGCGTCGACCTCGCGCCGCAGCCGCTTGGGGCTCAGCTCCTCGTCGGGCACGACAACGGCGGCGCCGGCCTGCGCCATCCAGCGCGCGTTGGCGCTCTGGTGGTCGGCGGCCGCGTGCGGATAGGGCACGAGCAGCGCTGGGAGCCCGTACTGGGCGAGCTCGAACACCGAGCCGCCCGCCCGGGCGACGGCGAGGTCGGCGGCCAGCAGCGCCCGCCCGAAGTCCTGCTCGTACTCGCGCAGCTCGTAATGCGGGCCGGGAGGGGTCAGCTCCGGGAAGTCGCGCGCGCCCGCGATGTGGAGCACGCTGTAGGGCACGCCGGCGAAGGCCTCGGGCGCGGTGCGGTTGATCGAGCGCGCCCCCAGCGAGCCGCCGAAGACGAGCACGCACACACCGTCCTCGGGCAGTCCGAAGGCCGCCCGCGCCGCTTCACGTCCCTCCACGGTCGGCGGGACCGGACGGCCCGTCACCAGGTAGCGCGGCGGCTCGCGGCCCTCGATCGCGAACGCCAGGCAGACGCGCCGCGCGAACGGCGCGAGCAGGCGGTTGGCGAGGCCGAGGTGCGAGTCGGCCTCGGTCAGCACGAGCGGGATCCGGCGCGCCACTGCGGCCAGGCCGACAGGGCCCGCGACGTAGCCGCCCCCGCCCAACACGGCGTCGGCGCGCCGGCGGCGCAGGATCCGCCCCGCGGCGCCGACCGCCGCACCCGCCTTGGCGACCGCCCGCGCCGCCTTCAACGGTTTCGAGCGCGAGATGCCCTCGACGCGAATCGGGTCGAGCGGGTAGCCCGCGGCCGGCACGAGTTGCGCCTCGGCGCGCTGGCCGCCGACGAAGACGACCTCGGCGCCCTCAGCCCGCAGCGCGTCGGCGACGGCGATCGCCGGAACGACGTGGCCCGCTGTTCCGCCCGCCGCGATCACGACCCGCGCCGGCGCGGTGGGAACCGGCTCGCTCACGCCCGGGCCTCACGGACCGAAGGTGGGCCGAGCCCCCGCCGGCGATGTTGAGCAGCAGCCCCATGGAGCACAGGAGCACGATCAGCGAGGTCGAGCCCGAGGAGATGAAGGGCAGAGGCACGCCGGTTAGTGGCGCGAGGCCCAGGACGGCGTAGGTGTTGAGCAGCGCTTGGCACAGGATGAGGCTTGTGAGGCCCGCGGCGAGCAGCTTGGCGTAGGCGCCCTTGGCGGCCTTGGCGGTCCGCAGCCCCGCGTACCCGATCATGCCGTAGAGGAGGAGCAGGCCGCAGATCCCCGCCAATCCCAGCTCCTCGCCGATGACCGCCAGGATGAAGTCCGTGTGGGCCTCCGGCAGGTAGAAGATCTTCTGCACCGACTGCCCGGGCCCGAGCCCGAAGACACCGCCCGAGCCGATCGCGATCTGGCCCTGCACGGCCTGGAAGCCCGAGCCGCCCGCATCCGCCCAGGGGTTCAGGAACGCGGTCAGCCGCGCGCGGCGGTAGGGCTCGATCAGCGCGAAGACCAGCACCAGCCCGGCGCCGATGCCCGCCACGAGCAGCAGCTGGCGGATCGGCACACCGGCGGCGATCAGCAGCGCCGCGAGCGTGAAGCAGATGACCAGCGCGGTCCCGAGGTCGGGCTGAACGGCGACGAGCAGCACCGCTGCGCCGCCGACGCCGAGCACCGGCCCGGCGAGCGTTCGCAGGCTTCGCGCGATCTTCGGGCGCGCAGCGATCACCGCCGAGCAGTGCAGCACGAGCGCGAGCTTCATCGTCTCGGCCGGCTGGAATTGCAGCGGGCCGGCGCCCAGCCAGCGCCGTGCGCCGTTGACCTCCACACCCACGCCGGGCAGCAGGACCGCCGCGAGCAGGATGAACGCGCCGAGCAGGATGAACGGCGTGTGGCGGCGAACCGACGCCAGCCCGTGACGCGAGAGCAGGTGCATGGCCACCAGGCCCACCCCGCCGTAGGCGAGGTACTTGACCAGGTAGGCCGTCCCGTCGCCACCGCCCTCCAGCAGCGTGCGCGCCGAGGAGGCCGAGTAGACCATGACCGCCCCTCCGGCCAGAAGGCAGAACGTGGCGGTCAGCAGCAGGCGATGCTCCAGCGGCTGCTGCTGCTGCTGTCTGGCCATCAGACCTGGATTCGACGCCCTCAGGCGGCGCCCTTCACCAGCGCCCGGAAGTGGGCGCCCCGCTCCTCGTAGTCGGCGTACTGGTCGAAGGACGTGCAGGCCGGCGAGAGCAGCACCACCTCGCCGGGACGCGCCTCCTCGCGCGCGGCGGCCACGGCGCGCTCGAGGTCGCCGCAGTCGTTCACGGCCACTCTGGCCGGCGCGAGCGCCTCGCGGAGCTCGGCCGCCGTCTCGCCGATCAGGTAGGCGGCGCGGCAGCGCTCGGCCACGGGCACGGCGAGCGGTGAGTAGTCACCGCCCTTGCCGCGGCCCCCGAGGATCACGTGCACCCCGCCCGCGAACGCGGAGATGCCGACCGCCGCCGACGCGACGTTGGTGGCCTTGGAGTCGTTGACGTAGAGCACTCCGCCGACGGTCGCGACCTCCTCGAGCCGGTGGGCGACGCCGCCGAAGCTCGACAGCCCGGCGCGCACCGCGGCGGGCTGGACCCCGCGCGCGAGGCACACGGCGGCCGCCGCCATCGCGTTGAGCCGGTTGTGCGGCCCGCGCAGGGCGATCTCCTCGACTGCGATCAACGGCTCGCCCTCCCACCAGAGCCGCCCGTCGCGGTCGAGGAGGTCCGCGGCCGGCTCGGAGCCGAAGCAGACGCGGCGCGCGCGCCCCCCGAGCGCCTCCCCGCCGAGGCCCTGCGGCGCCACCGCCACCGCCTCGGGCCCCTGGCGGGCGAAGGCCTGCAGCTTGGCGTCGCGGTAGGCCTCGAAGGTGCCGTGGCGGTCGAGGTGGTCCTCGGTGAGGTTGAGCAGGACGGCGGCCTCGGGGGCGAAGCGCTCGGTGTCCTCGAGCTGGAACGAGGACGCCTCGCAGACGACCGTCGCGGCTGCGGGCAGCTCGGCTCCCGCCAGCGAGGACAGCGGCGTCCCGACGTTGCCCACGACCGCCACGGGCAGCCCCGCCTCGCGCTGGACGTGCCCGATGAGCTCGACCGTCGTGGTCTTGCCGTTGGACCCCGTGACGGCGATCAGCTCGGCCGGCACGAGCCGCCAGCCCAGCTCGAGCTCCCCGACCACGAGGCGCCCGCCTGCGACGGCGGCCGCCACCACGGGCGCCTCCTTCGGCACGCCCGGGCTCTTGACCACGGTGCCCACGCCGGCCAGCAGCTCGGCGCCCTCGCTCGTCTCGTGCACCGCCACCCCCGCGGCCTCGAGCTCCGCCCGGCGCCGCTCGGGCACCGCGCCGGCGTCGCAGCCGACAACCGCCTCCCCGCGCGCCCGCAGCGCCAGCGCGATCGCCACGCCGGAGCGGGCGAGTCCGACGATCAGGAACGGTCCGGGCGGCAGGGGCGGGCGAACGGCCACGCGAGGATTGTGGCGGCCGCTCAGGCGTCGCCGGGGCGCGGGCGCAGCCTGGACGCCTGTGGCGCCCGGCCCGCGTCGAACTCGACGCCCTCCGCCTCGAGGCGGCGACGGACCTCCGACGGGTCCCCGAGTGCGGTCGCCCCGACGCTGCCGTCCGCCTTGAGGACCCGGTGCGCGCCCGGCGTCGCCTCGCGCGTGAAGCGGCGATTCAGCGACCGGGCGTGACGCTCCCCCCCGCCGGCGGCGGACGCAACGTCTCCGTAGCTCATCCAGTGACCGTGCGGGATCGCCGCGACGACCTCGCGCAGGCGGTCGGAGTCCATCTCCAGCTCCTCTCTCGGGGGGTCACGGAGGCGACGCTAGACCCGACGAGGCTCCTGCGACGCGGCCGGGGGTGTGTTGACACAGACGCGGCGCTGTCTTGACACAGGGGGCGAGAGCGGGCGGTTAACATACGCGCGTGGCACTTCCGGGGGGCACTCATCAGCTCGGGCCCGACACCGCGTCCCTCCAGGTCAAGACGTACCGCGAGGGCGTGGCCGCGAAGGCCGGGCACGACCTCGTCATCGAGGTCACCCGCTGGGAGGCGACGGTCGACATCGCCGCCGACCCCGCGAGCTCGACGATCCAGTTGAGCGCCGACTCGCGTTCGCTTCAGGTGCGCGAGGGCCTGCGCGGGCTCAAGCCGCTCACCGACAAGGATCGCGTCGAGATCGGCAAGAACATCGACGACAAGATCCTGCGCGGGCAGCCGATCAGCTTCCGCTCCAGCGTCGTGCGGCCGGCCGACGCCGACGGGCGCCTGACCGTCGAGGGCGAGCTCACGATGGCCGGCAGCACGCGCCCGGTCACCGCGCAGCTCGACCTCGGTGCCGACGACCGCGTGAGCGGGACGATCCCGCTGACCCAGAGCGCCTGGGGCATCAAGCCCTACCGCGGGCTCATGGGCGCGCTCAAGGTGCGAGACGAGCTCGAGATCGTGATCGACGCGCCCCTTTCCCTGCGCTGATCGCGCTCAGCCGAGCAGCTCGGGGTAGACCGACCGGTAGCCGCGCCGCCGGCCGATGGCCGCCATCCCGCCCACGAGCGCGCGCTGCGCGACCATCGGGATCACGGGCGCGCAGGTCTCGTCGAGGTGGTCGCGCATGAGGACGGCCATCTGCAACGGCGACGGCATCCCGCGCTTGTTCGTCCTGCCCGCCCGTGCGAGGCCCCAGAGGACCTCGAGCACCGTCTCCGTCGCAAGCGCCGGGCGGAAGTCGACGAGCATGTGGAGCTCGCCGTCGCCGGCACTGCGCCACGCGTGGTGGACAGCGGGCGCGACGACCGCCACCTCGCCGACTTCGACGGTCCGCTTGTCGCCGCCGATGTGCCCGTGCAACCTCCCCGCGAGGACCTCCGAACGCTCCTCCTGGCGAGGATGGACGTGCGTCGGCGCGATCACGTGGTGCGCCGGTGCGAAGTAGTCCATGCTGAGCAGCGCGCCGCCGCTGTCGGCCGCCGTGCTGCGGAACACGACGCGCTCGCCCGTCACCGGGTTCGCGATCGACTGGCCTGCGTGCGCCATCAGGCCACCGACTGCTGGTAGAGCGTGAAGCCGATCGCGCTGCAGACGGCGGCGACGATCCAGAAGCGCAGGATGATCTTGGTCTCCGACCATGCGCGCAGCTCGAAGTGATGGTGGATCGGGGCCATCAGGAACACGCGCGTGCGGAAGGCCTGGAAGGAGGTGACCTGAATCAGTACTGACAGAGCCTCGATGACGAAGATACCGCCGAGCACGATCAGCAGCACCTCGGTCTTGGTCATCACCGCGAGCCCCGCGATGGCGCCGCCCAGCCCCAGCGACCCCGTGTCCCCCATGAAGATCGAGGCTGGGAACGAGTTGAACCACAGAAAGCCCACGCTGGCCCCGATCAGGCAGGCGGCCACGAGCGCGAGGTCGGTCTGGCGGGTCGTGAAGGTGATCGCGACGTAGGAGAGCAGCACGATCGCCGCACAGCCGGCGGCCAGTCCGTCGAGCCCGTCTGTGAGGTTGACCGCCGATGTCGTGCCCGCCAGGACCAGGTAGATGAAGACCGGGTACAGGTAGCCGAGGTCGATGTGGGCGTCGAGCACCCGCAGGTCGACCGTGTCCGACAGGTCGGCCCAGCGCGTCGCGACCAGCCACAGGCCGATGGAGATGAGCATGGTGGCCACCAGCTTCGTCCGCGCCCGCAGCCCGAGCGAGCGACGCTTGACGATCTTCGTGTAGTCGTCGGCGAAGCCGAGCAGCGCGCACGCGATCGCGACCCCGAAGACGCCGATCGCGCGCGGGTCGCGGTCGGTCAGCAGCAGGAAGGGCACAGCGATGGCGGTGAAGATGATGATTCCGCCCATCGTCGGCGTGCCCGCCTTGGCGTGGTGCTCCTGGGGGCCCTCCTCGCGGATGTGCTGGCCGAACTCGCGCTCGCGCAGGAACGAGATGAACTTCGGCGAGAGGAAGATGCACATGAGCAGCGAGGCCGTCCCGGCGATCAGCACCTCCCCCATCAGCCCTCCTGCTCCAGCGCCTGGGTGACCAGCTCGAGCCCCACGCCGCGCGAGCCCTTCACGAGCACCAGGTCGCCGGCCTGGATCTGCTCGGGCATCAGCGCCGCGGCCTCGTGCGCATCGGGCACCGCGTGGGACTCGCCGTCGAAGGCGTCGAGCATCGCGGCCGCGCGCGGCCCGACGGTGACCAGCAGCTCCACGCCGGTCGCGGCCGCGTACGCGCCGATCTCGCGGTGGTGCTCGCGCTCGGCGGGCCCGAGCTCGAGCATGTCGCCGAGCACCGCGACCCGCCGGCCCTCGGGCTGCTGGGCCGCGAGGTCGTCGAGCGCGGCGCGCATCGACAGTGGGTTGGCGTTGTAGCAGTCGTTGATGACCAGGGCGCCGATACCGAGGGCGACGCGCTCGCCGCGCAGCGAGGAGAAGCGCACGTCGATCCGGCCCTCCGGCTGCACCCCGATCGCCCTCGCGGCTGCGACCGCGGCCAGCGTGTTGAGCAGGTTGTGGCGTTGGTCGAAGGGGAGCTCGAGCTCGATCCGCTCATCCCTGGCGATCACGACGTGGCGCAGCGGCGGCGCGTCGGGCACCACGCCGCCCTTCAGCGAGCTGCCCTCGTAGGACACGTCGCCTCCGGGTCCGAAGGTGACCACCGACAGCGCGTCGCGCAGGAACGGCTCGAGCAACGGCTCGTCGGACGGGATGACCGCCGTGGCGCCGTCGCGCAGGCCCTCGAGCAGCTCGCCCTTGGCGCTCGCGACCCCCTCGAGCGACCCCAGCTGCTCGAGGTGCACCGGCCCGACGTTGGTGATCACCCCGACGTCCGGCTCGCAGATGGCTGTCAGCTCGGCGATCTGGCCGAAGCCGCGCATCGCCAGCTCGAGCACGAGCACCTCGGTCCCGGCCGGCGCGGCGAGCACCTCCAGGGGCAACCCGATCTCCGTGTTGTAGTTCTCGCGGCTGGCCGCCACCGCGCGGTGGGGAGCGACCATCGCGGCGATCAGATCCTTGGTCGACGTCTTGCCCACCGACCCGGTCACGGCGATCACGTGCGCGGCGAGATCCTGCCGCCACGCGCGCCCCAGCGCCCCCAGCGCGGGCACCGGCGTCTCGGACGCGATCACCGCGCCGGGGCCCACGTCCTCGTCGACGAGCTCCAGAGCCCAGTACGGGCGCACGAGCACGCCCCAAGCGCCCGCCGCCAGCGCCGAGGCCGCGAAGGTGCCGCCGTCGACCTTCTCACCCGCCAGGCCGACGAAGAGGTCGTCCGGCGCCACCGCGCGGGAGTCGATGACCGCGCGCGTCGGGCCGCCCCCGCCGCGGCCGCCCGCGGGCCCGCGCAGGAGCTGTGCTCCGGCGCTCCCGGCCACGCGCTGGGCGCTCCAGTGCTTCACGCCCCCGCCCTCACCGCGAGCAGCGCCTCCCGGGCGACGGCGACATCGTCGAAGGGCTCCTTGCGCCCGCCCGCGAACTCCTGGCCCTGCTCGTGGCCCTTGCCTGAGATCACCACGACGTCGCCCGGCTCGGCGAGCGCCACCGCGCGGGCGATCGCGGCGCGGCGGTCGACCTCGCGCTCGGTGCCGGTCGCGCCGGCGCCCGCGAGGATCTCTTCGACGATCGCCTCAGGGTCCTCCGAGCGCGGGTTGTCGGAGGTGACGATGGCCACGTCCGCCAGCCGGGCGGCGATCTCACCCATCAGCGGCCGCTTGGCGCGGTCGCGATCGCCGCCGGCGCCGAAGACCACGATCACGCGCCGCTCGGCGAGCTCGCGCGCCGCCCGCAGCGCGTTCTCCAGCGAGTCCGGCGTGTGCGAGTAGTCGACGAGCACCGCGAAGGGTTGGCCCTCGTCGACGGGCTCGAAGCGCCCCGGCACCCGACCGGTGCCGGCCAGCGCGGGAATCGCCTCCTCGAGCGGGACGCCCACGGCGGCCACGGCGGCGATCGCCCCAAGCGCGTTGAGCACGTTGAAGCGCCCGGGGAGGGGGAGGTGGGTCTCCCTCATCCGACCGTCCGGATCCGTCAGTGTGAAGGCCGAGCCCGCCCAGCCCGAATGCACCTCGGTGGCCCGGTAGTGCGCGTCCCTGTCGATCGCGAACGTCACCGTGCCGGGGAACTCCTCGGCGAGCCGCGCCCCGTTGGGGTCGTCGACGTTGGCGATCCGGGTGCGCACGTCGGCAGCGAACAGGCGCCGCTTGGCGAGGAAGTAGTCCTCCATCGTCGGGTGGAAGTCGAGATGGTCCTGCGTGAGGTTCGTGAAGACGGCGGCCGCGAAGCGGATGCCGTCGGCGCGCCGCAGCTCGAGCGCGTGCGAGGAGACCTCCATCGCGCACGCGACGTCCCCGCCCTCGAGCATCCCCGCGAACGTGCGCTGGAGGTCGATCGCCTCGGGCGTCGTGCGCTCGACCGGACGCTCCTCGCCGCCGACCACCGAGGTCACCGTGCCGAGCAGGCCGCACGGCCGCCCGGTCGCCTCCAGCAGCGCGCGGACGAGGAACGCGGTCGTCGTCTTGCCGTTCGTCCCGGTGATGCCGACGACCTGCAGGCGGGCCGTGGGATCGCCGGCGAGGCGCGCCGCGGCGACGGCCATCGCGGCGCGGACGTCCTCGACCTGCACCTCGGGCACGCCGAGGCCGAGCGGCCGCTGCACGACGAGCGCGGACGCGCCCCGCTCGACGGCGTCGCGGGCGAAGTCGTGGCCGTCGCGCGTGAAGCCGGGGACACAGAAGAACAGCGTGCCGGGCTCCACGCGTCGATCGTCGTAGGCGAGAGCGGTGATCTCGACGTCGGCGGGGCCCTCGCCTAGCAGGTCGCGGAGCGTCACGGCCGTGAGTCTACGGTCGCTCCTGGTCGTAAAGCCGCAGGGCGAAGCGCCCCGCGGGATGCTCACGCAGGAGCCTGACCGCGCTCGCGAACGGCTCGGGGAGCTCGTCGGCTTGCGGATGAGCGGAGCGATCAGCAGGGTGCTGGCGGCCCAACCGGATGTGGCTGAGGTTCTCGGAAAGGTCGGGGTCGATCTCGTCCTCGAGCCCAGCGAAGACGGCACGCGACTGACCACGGAGACCCGCGTGACCGCCACGGACCCGGGCACTCGGGCCCGCTCGGCCTCTACTGGCTGTTCATCCGCGCCGGCTCAGACCTCATCCGCCGCGACATGTCGCACGCGATCGCCCGCCGTGCCGAGGCGAGCTAGTGGCCCAGCGCCCGTTCGACGATCGCCGCCCCGTCGACCCCGGCGGGCAGGGTGCCGAAGGCGCGCCCGCGTGCCTCGCCGAGGCGCCCGGCGCAGAACGCGTCCGCCACCGCGGCGGGCGCGAAGCGGACGAGCAGCGAGGCCTGGAAGGCGAGCGCGAGGTCCTCGATCGCGCGGCGGGCCAGCCACTCGGCCTCAGGCCCGGCGAGCGCCTCCAGCATGCCCGGCAGCGCGTCGAGGTGGGCGTCGAGCCGCGCGTCGCCTCCGCGGGCGAGCCCGCACTCGGCGAGGAAGGCCGCCAGCCCCTCGGGCTCGCGGGCAATCGCCCGCAGCACGTCGAGGCTCATGACGTTGCCCGAGCCCTCCCAGATCCCGTTGAGCGGCGCGTCGCGCAGGAGCTGCGCCATCGGGCCCTCCTCGACGTAGCCGTTGCCGCCCAGGCACTCGAGTGCCTCGACGGCGTGCGGGGTCGCGCGCTTGCAGACCCAGTACTTGAGCACCGCCGTGGCGAAGCGGCGCAGCTCGTGGTCGCCCTCGTCGTACGCGCGCGCGAGCCGCAGCGCGGTCGCGGTGGCCGCCTCGGACTCCAGCGCGAGGTCGGCGAGCACGTTGACCATCAGCGGCTGCTCGACGAGTCGCGCCCCGAATACCGAGCGCAGCCGCGCGTGGTTGACCGCCTCGGCGACGCCGCGGCGCATGCCCGCCGCACTGCCGATCACGCAGTCCAGCCGCGTGTGGGTGACCATGTCGATGATCGTCGCCACCCCGCGGCCCTCCTCGCCGAGCCGGCGCGCGGCGAGGCCCCGGAACTCGACCTCCGAGGAGGCCAGCGAGCGCGTGCCGAGCTTGTCCTTGAGGCGCTGGATCTCGAAGCCGGGCCCGCGTTCGACCAGGAAGCAGCTGAGACCGGCCGGCGCCTGGGCGAGCACGAGGAAGACCGCGCACATCGGGTGCGAGCAGAACCACTTGTGGCCGGTGATCTCGTACCAACCGTCGCCGGCGGGCTCGGCGCGCGTCGTGTTGGCGCGCACGTCGGAGCCGCCCTGCTTCTCGGTCATCGCCATGCCGCACAGCGCGCCGCGCTCGTAGTCGGACAGGGTCAGGCGGGGCTCCCACTCGGCGGCCAGCTCGGGGTCCCGGCGCAGCGTGGGGATCGCGGAGTAGGTCATCGACACGGGGCACAGCACGCCCGCGTTGACCTGCGTCCACAGCCCCATCAGCGCCGCGCGCGCGACATGCGCACCGGGCCGCGGATCGCGCCACGGCAGCGCGTGGATCTCGCGCTCGACCGCCCCGCGCAGCAGCCAGTGCCACGACGGGTCGTAGTCGACCACGTCGAGCCGCCGCCCGTAGCTGTCGTGGGTGAGCAGCCGCGGCCCGTTGCGCTCGGCCCGGCGCCCGTGCTCCTGGGCCTCCGCCGAGCCCGCCCCCGCGCCGCAGTCGCGCGCCCGGTCCACCGCCCAGCCGCCGCCCTCGCGCGCGAGCGCCTCCTGCAACGGCAGGTCGGCCTCGAAGAAGTTGACGCCCTCCAACGGCCGGCCCTGGTTGGCGACCTCGTGGGCGGTCGTGGAGCTCACCGTCCGCACGAGGCGGACATTACTCGGGCGGGATGCCGAGATAGTTCAGTGCGAAGCTCGTGATCTGCTTGAAGGCGGGGGCGGCGATCAGGCCACCGTGGATCTCGCCCAGGGGCTCGTCGACCATCACCGTGACCAGCAGCTTTGGGCGCCGCGCGGGGGCGAAGCCGACGAAGGACGCGACGTACTTGGTCTCCGAGTAGCCGCCCGTGACCGGGTCGGGCTTCTGGGCGGTGCCGGTCTTGCCCGCGAGCTCATAGCCCTTGATCGCGGCGCCCGTCGCAGTGCCACCCGGGCCGAGGACGCCCTCGAGCATCCGCCGCAGCGAGGCGGTGGTCGCCGCCGACATCACCCGCCGGCCCGTCGGCTCGGGGTGCGGGCGGCCGTCGACGAGCTCGATGATGTGGGCGGGGCGCAGGATGCCGCCGTTGGCGATTGCCGCGTACGCCGAGGCCATCTGCATCGGGGTCACGGCCAGCCCCTGGCCGATCGGGAGGTTGCCCATCGAGGAGCCCGAGTACTTCGCGAGCGGGAGCACGATGCCGGCCTCCTCCCCGGGCAGGTCGACCCCGGTGGGCTTGCCGAAGCCGAAGCGGCGCACCCAGTGGTCGAAGCGCTTGGCCCCCTGCACAAGCCCGATCTTGATCGCGCCGACGTTGCTCGACTGCTCGAGGATCTCGCGCGTGGTCAGCGTCACCGGGCCGCGGGGGTGCGACTCGCCGATCTCGCGGTCATAGAGCCGGATGGTCGGCGGCAGGGAGAACTTCGTCTCGGGCATGACCTTGCGGTCCTGCAGCGCTCCGGCCACGGTGAAGGCCTTGAACGTCGAGCCGGGCTCGTAGGTGGCGGCCACCGCACGGTTCTGGCGCGCGAACTCAGGGGCCTCGCCGGGATCGTTGGCGTTGACCCGCGGCCAGTTGGCGAGCGCGAGCAGGGCACCGTTGCGCGGGTCCATGACGATGGCCGTGGCGCCGCGGGGCTTCCACTCGCGGCCGAGCTCGGAGAGGACCTCCTCGGCCTTGTCCTGGATCGCCGCGTCGAGCGTCAGCGTGACCTGCTTGCCGGGCTCGGTGCGGCGCGTCTCGCGCAGCTCGATCGCCTCGCCGAGCGCGTCCTTGACCAGGCGGCGCTCGCCGTCGCGGCCGCGCAGGAGGCGGTCGAGCGAGTACTCGAGGCCCGCGAGGCCGTCTCCGTCGGTCCCGACGGCGCCCAGCAGCTGGGAGGCCATCCAGTCGCGCGGGTAGGTGCGGCGGTGCTCGGGGATGAACTCCAGCCCCTCCACGTTGAGCTTCTGCGCGCTGCGCGCGCGCCCGGCGGGGACGCGGCGGGCGAGGTAGACGAAGCCCGTGTCGCGGCGCGCGAGCTTGCGCACGATCTCGTCCTCGGGCTGGTCGAGCAGCGGCGCCAGCCGGGCCGCGACGCGCAGTGGATTCTTGATCAGGTACGGGGTCGCGGCGACGGTGGTCGCCGGCTGGGAGACGGCGAGCTCGATCCCGTGCCGGTCGGCGATCGCGCCGCGGCGGGCGGGGACCGTGAACTCGGCCTTCTGCTGGGTGGCGGCGGCGTGCTTGAGCGTGTCGGCACGGACGATCCCGAGCCAGGTGGCCTTGGCGGCGGCGATTCCGAGCAGCACGAGGAAGCCGGCGAACACGAGGCCGATGCGCCGCTCGATCAGCCGCACGGGCCTACCCCTGGGGACCGGTGGCGGGGGCGGGCGCGGCGGCGGCGTCGGTGGGGTCGGGCGCCGGCGTCGTGGCCGGCGACGTCGCGGTGCCGGGCGCAGGGGCCGTAGGCGGAGCAGTGGGGGCCACGCGCGCGGGCGCGGTCGTCGTTGCGGGCGCCGGGGCGACCGGTGCCGCCGCGAGCGTCTGCGCGGGCGCGGGCGCGGTCGGCTGGCCGCCGGTGAGCGTGGCCGCAGCGAGCGTGCCGGGCGCGCGGCCGCCGTTGGCCATCAGCTCGCGCGCGGCCTGGCTGGGCGGCTTCATCCGCGCGGCGGCGCGGCCCGCGTCCAGCCCCGGGCGCACGCGCAGGTAGTGCAGGTCGCCGGCCGGCGGGGTGACCATCCCGCGGCGCTCGGCGGCGGCGCGGATGCGCTCAGGCGAGGACAGGCGGGCGATGCTCGCCTCGAGGTCCGAGTTCTGGCGCTCGAGCGTGGAGGAGGCCTGTACCGCGCGCGAGAGGCCCGCGTTGAGCTTGAGCAGCGAGACCTGCATGGCCACCACACCCCCGAGGGCCAGGCCGATCAGCCAGATCCACACGCGCCCGCGCAGCAGGCGGTCGAGCATCCGGTGATCGGGCAGAGCGCGCAGGCGCTTCGCGGTGCCCGTCCGCAGGCGCTCCGCGGTGCCCGTCCGCAGGCGCTCCGCGGTGCCCGTCCGCAGGCGCTGCGCGGTGCCCGTCCGCAGGCGCTCCGCGGTGCCCGTGCGCGGCGCCGACGCCGGAGCGGGCCAGGGGCGCGGGCGCGCGACCGGGCCAGAGACGCGGCGCG
>DASQFQ010000171.1:0-12682 GCA_035633075.1 Solirubrobacteraceae bacterium
TCCGCTCGTACGTCGACCTGCGCGGGCTTCCCAAGGGCCGCTACCGCGTGCGGATCAGCGTCGCGACCACCGGAGGACGGCTCCTCGCTCTCAGCCGCTACTACCGCACCTGCACGCGGAAGCTGCGCGGCGGGATCCCGCGGCTGTAGCGGCGCGCCTCGCGGTCAGAGCCCCTGACGCACCGGAACCCGGCGCAACGTCGCCGTGGACGCCGGTGGACCCAACGCCGCCGCCCGCAGCCAGCTGCGCCACGCCGACACCATCGAGCTCGCCCGCGATGGCGTCCCGCTCAACGTGGTCCAGCGCCAGCTCGGCCACACGAATTTCGGCATCCCGTCCACCTGCCTGCGAGCCATCGACAACGCCCAGATCGTTGCGACGGAGGAGCTGATCCGCCGGGCCCGCGCGGAGATCCGGCCCGGCCCACAGGCCTCGGATGTGGCGGGAAGGCGCCGGTGCTCACATACCAATAAACCCCGCCGGAGCGGGGCCTTCATCACGATGGGCGATCCAGGACTCGAACCTGGGACCTCTTCCTTATCAGAGAAGCGCTCTAACCGACTGAGCTAATCGCCCCCCGAGGCGGGCCGATGATAGCGCCGTCAGGCGGGCTCGACGGCGCCAAGGCGGGCGGCGACCGCGAAGGCCGCGTCGAGCGAGTCGAAGGCCAGCGAGACTTTGTAGCCGTCACCTCGCGGAGTGACCCGCACCTCGATCCCGAGGGCGCGGCCGAGAGCCTCGCCGAGGCGTGCGGCGGCGTCCTCCTGGTCGGGGTGCGCCGCGCGGGCCCGGGGAGTGCGGACCGGCGCGCCCGCCCTGCGGTCGGCGGCGGCGCGGGCGCGAGCCTCGGTCTCGCGGACTGTCCAGCTCTCGGCGGCGGCCGCGCGAGCCAGCCGGCGGCGGTCGTCGTGGTCGGGGGCCATCAGGACGGCACGGCCGTGACCCTCGGTGAGCTTGCCCTCGCTCAGCAGCGCCAGCGCCTCGTCCGGCAGGTCGAGCAGGCGCAGGAGGTTCGAGACCGCGACGCGGGACTTCCCCACGCGTCGACCGATCGCCTCCTGCGTGAGGTCGAGCTCCTCGACCAGCAGGGCGCACGCCCTGGCCTCCTCGACCGGGTTGAGGTCCTCGCGGGCCATGTTCTCGATCAGCGCCAGCTCGAGCGACGCCGCGTCGTCCTGCGGGCGCACGAGGGCGGGCACCGTCTCGAGCCCCGCCATTCGCGCGGCGCGCCAGCGCCGCTCCCCGGCGATCAGCTCGTAGGTGCCGCCCGGGCGCGGGCGCACCAGGACCGGCTGGAGGATGCCGCGCTCGGTGAGCGAGCCCGCGAGCGCCACGAGCGTGTCTTCGTCGAAGTGCCGCCGCGGCTGGCGCGGGTTCGGCGAGATCAGCTCGACGGGGAGCTGGCGCAGCTCCTGCTCCCCCTCGATCCCGGCGGCCGGGTTGAAGAGCGCGGCGAGCCCTCGACCCATCCCGCGGCTCGGCTCAGCCACGGGCCGCCACCTCCTTGGCCAGCTCGAAGTACGCCTCGGCACCGGCGCAGTGGGGATCGTGATGGATGACCGGGCGCCCGTGACTCGGCGCCTCCCCGAGCCGCACGTTGCGGGGGATCACGGTGTCGAAGACGAGCTGCGGGAAGTGCCGCCGCACCTCGCGCTCGACGTCCTGGCCGAGCCTGGTGCGCGCGTCGTGCATGGTCAGCAGCATGCCGGCCACCGTCAGGCGCGGGTTGAGCTCGCGCTGGATGAGCCCCAGCGTGGCGAGCAGCCCCGCGAGGCCCTCGAGCGCGAAGTACTCGGTCTGCACCGGGACGATGACACGATCGGCCGCGACCAGCGCGTTGACGGTCAGCGGGCCGAGGGAGGGAGGGCAGTCGAGCAAGACGAATGCGAAATCGGAGCGGATTGGTTCGAGGGCCTCGCGCAGGCGCCCCTCGGATCCGGTCAGGCGCGGAAGCTCCATCGTGGCACCGGCGAGGTCCGGCGTCGAGACGATCATCGATAGGTGCTCGATCTGCGTCGCCCGCACCGCGTCGCGCGCCGCCACGTCACCGCCGAGAACCTCGTACAGGCCCGGGCCCTGGTCGCGCGCCATCCCGAGCCCGACGGTGGCATTGCCCTGCGGATCAACGTCGACCAGCAGCGTCTCGTACCCTGCCTCCGCGATGCAGGCTGCGACGTTGACCGCAGTCGTGGTCTTCCCAACCCCGCCCTTCTGGTTGGCGATCGCGTAGACGGTGCTCATGATGTTCCCGACGCTAGCGCCGTGGGCGGCGGATGTCAGTCGATAGTGGGCGTTTCTTGGCAAATCCAGGACGCCGAGGATACCCGAGCGGCGTCGGTGTGACCTTGCGGAACAGGTGCAGCGTCCGGCGTTCCGAGCTGGCGTACGGGAGGACGGGGAGCACGCCGGCCGGCGCGAGCCCCAGGATCTCCGCGGCAGCGCCCCCGTCGGCCTCCTCCGTCGCCTCGACTAGTCCCTTCCAGGCCACGAGCATGCCACCTTCTCGCAGGAGCGGCGCGGCGTACTCGCACAGGACCGGCAGCGCGCCCAGCGCCCGGGCGCAGACAACGTCGCACGTGCCCATCCCCTCGGCCCACTGCTCCACCCGCGCGCGCACGACCCGTGCGTTGTCGAGCCGCAGGGCCTCGATCGCGTGCTCGATGAACGCACACTTTCGCCCGGCGCTCTCCACCAGCACCACGTCGCTGGCGGGCAAAGCGATGGCCAGCACTAGCCCCGGCAGCCCGGCCCCCGCGCCCAGATCGGCGATGCGGGCCGCGGTGCGCACGTCGGGTACCTCGAGCGCGACGAGCGAGTCCGCGACGTGGACGTCGGCCGCGCGTGGTGGGTCGTGCACCGCCGTGGGTGCGGCGGGGTCGGACAACAGCCCCAGCAGGGCGTTCAGAGACCCCGCGACCCCCGGCGCCAGGCCATAGGCGGACACGAGGCCCGCCACGCGCCCCTCGGAAAGTGTAAAACGTGAAACGTTGGGCTCCGAGCCTCAGCGCGTGGAACGTGCTCAGCTGTCGAGCGGCGCGACCACCAGGTGCCGGTCGGGCTCGGTGCCCTCCGAGTAGGTCTCCACGTCGTCCCGGTCCTTGAGGTGCTCGTGCACCACCTTGCGCTCGGTCGCGCTCATGGCATCCAGCGCGACCGGGCGCCCGGTCCGGGCGGCGTCCGCGGCGGCCTCGTCGGCTTGGCGGTGGAGCACCTGCTCACGGCGGCCGCGATAGCCCGCAGCGTCGACGACGACGCGGTGGAATGCGTGGTCCCCTGCAGCGGCCACCTTGTAGGCGAGGTGCTGGACCGCGTCGATGGTCTGGCCGTGGCGTCCGATGAAGAGACCGAGGTCGTCCGCGTGCAGCGTGGCCCGGATGGTGCCCTCGGCTTCCTCGACCTCGACCTCGACGCGGGCATTCAGGTCGAGCGCCGCGTTCACTTTCTCGAGCAACTCGCGGACGCGCTCCGCGGGTGCGAGGTCGGCCTCGGGGGTCACCGCCGGCGCCCCGAGCGCTTCTTCTTCTTGCGCGGCGGCGAGGGCGGCGGGGTCTTCGACGTTTGCTTGACAGTGCCGGCGGCGCCGGTACCGACGAGCTCCCGATCCTTCGCCTTGCGCGAGGCGGGCTTGCCGTCGGCCGGGACCCCGGCGAGGGCCCTGTCCTCCTTGGCTGCCTTGGCGGCCGCCGCCACCTCCTCCCGGAGCGGCCCCAGCCGCTTCTTGATGATCGCCTGCTGGAGGATGGTCCACAGGTTCGTCGTGATCCAGTACACGAGCAGGCCGGCCGGGAACTGCCAGATGAAGGCGATGAACACGAACGGCAGCGCCAGGAAGATAATGCGCTGGTTGCGGTCGGTGGTCGTCGACATGAGCAGTGTCGAGACGAGCTGGGAGCCGACGTAGAGGACGATCAGCGCGACCAGGACCCCGCCCGTGGCCCTGTCGGTGAGGTCGGGGACGAACAGGAACTGCGACGCGTCGGTCGCGCCGCACGGCTGCGGCTTCTGACCCGGCGGGTTGATCGACGGGCAGATGTCGCGCCGCAAGTCGGCCTGCAGCATGTAGAAGAGCGCCAGAAAGACCGGCAGCTGCGCGATCATCGGGAGGCAGGACGCAAACGGGTTGACTTGGTTCTCCTTGTAGAACTTCATCGTCTCCTGCTGGAGACGCTGCGGGTCGTCCTTGTACTTGGCCTGCAGCCCCTTCATCTCCGGGGCGAGCTGCTGCAGCCGGATCATGCCCTTGGACGACTTGTAGGTGAGCGGCAGCAGAACCGCGCGAACCAGGATCGTCAGCGCGACGATGGACGCCCCCCAGCCGAGGCCCCCCTTGTCATGGAAGAACTCCAAGAAGGCGTGGAAGAAGTCGATCAGCGGCTGGAGGATGTTCGCGAAGACGGCGATCACGGCCAGAGATCGTAGCGGCGCCCAAGGGCCAAAGCGCCTACACTCACCAGGTCATGTCCGTCCGCGAGCTGCGGCTGCTCAGCGTCGTGGCGCCGATGCTCAACGAGGAGGACGTGGCCCGTGAGTTCTACGAGCGGGTGAGCGCGGCGCTCTCGGGGCTCCCCTACGAGCTCATGCTCGTCGACGACGGCTCTACCGACGCGACGGCCTCGATCCTCGACGAGATCGCGGGCGACGACGAGCGCGTCAGGGTCCTGCACCTCTCCCGGCCCTTCGGCCATCAGATGGCGCTGACCGCCGGGCTCGACCACGCGGTGGGCGACGCGGTGGCGATGATCGACGGTGACCTGCAGGACCCGCCGGAGATGATCCCGCAGCTGCTCGCCCGCTGGCGCTCGGGTGCCGACGTCGTGGTCGCCAAGCGCCGTTACCGCGCCGGCGAGACGCGCTTCAAACTTGCGACCGCCCGGGGGTTCTACGCGATCCTCGGCCGGCTGGCCCAGGTCGACCTCGAGGCCAACGCCGGAGACTTCCGCCTGCTCGACCGGGCGCCCCTGGACGCCCTCCTGCGCCTGCGCGAGCGCAGCCGCTTCCTGCGCGGGATGAGCTCGTGGGTCGGTTTCCGGCGCGAGGTCGTGGAGTACGACCGTGACCCGCGCCTGACCGGGAGGACCAAGTTCCCCCTGGGTCGGATGCTGCGCTTCGGACTCGACGGGCTGACGTCGTTCTCGCACTTCCCGCTGCAGATCGCGACGCTCGTCGGCTTTGCGATGGCGGGGTTCGCCCTGCTGCTGCTGCCGCTGACGATCGTGGCGCGCTACTCGGGCATCTACGAGCGCGGCGTGCCCTCGCTGCTGTTCGTCGTGCTGCTCATCGGCGGCATCCAACTGCTGACGCTGGGGACGATCGGCGAGTACCTCGGCCGCATCTACGACGAGGTCAAGCAGCGGCCGCTCTACGTCGTGGCGCGCTCGGCGAACCTCGACGAGGATGCGGGGGCGCGGGCGGCGCTCGCCGCGGTCGAGCACGCGCCACCGGATACATGAGGGTCGCCGTCGTCGGGGCCGGCGTGGCCGGCCTCGTCTGTGCGCACCGGCTGGGCGAGGGCGGGCACACCTGCGACGTCTACGAGCGCTGGCCCGGCCTCGGCGGCCAGGCGGCCACGCTGGACGTTGGCGGCGGTCACCGGCTCGAGCGCTACTACCACCACCTCTTCACCAGCGATCGCCACATCGCCGGGCTCTACGACGAGCTCGGCATGCCTGGCGAGCTCGAGTGGCGGCCCTCGTCGGTGGCGTTCTTCCTCGAGGGCAGGTCGTGGCCGTTCACCGCGCCCCTGGACCTCCTGCGCTTCCGCCCCCTCTCACCCGTTTCGCGGGCACGCATGGGCCTCGCCGTCCTGCGTCTCCAGCGCAGAGCGGACGACGTCGCGCCCTTCGAGGCGGAGACCGCCCGGGCCTGGATCCTCCGGGCGATGGGCGAGGAGGCCTACCTGAAGGTCTGGGGCCCGCTGCTGCGCGGGAAGTTCGGCGACCGCGCCGACGACATCTCGATGGCGTGGCTGTGGGGCAAGCTGACCATGCGGCGGCGGCTAGCCGGCCGCGAGGCGCGCCAGGAGCTGCTCGGCTATCCCCGGGGTTCCTGGGAGACGCTCCTGATGGCTCTGTGCACAGCGATCGAGGGGTCGGGTGGACGTGTGCACATCGACCGGCCCGTCGTGCGGCTGCGCCGCGCGGGCGACGGGCTCGAGGTCGTCGCCGGGGCGGCCGGCTCCTTCCGGCGCGGCGTGGACCCGCGCGACTTCGTGGTCGACGGCGACCCGGTGCGCTACAACGCCGTCGTCGCCACCGTGCCCAACGACGTCTTCCGCGCCATGCTCGACGACGATCTGGCGGCGGCGGTCGGCGAGCGCTACCTCGCGCGGCTGGAGGTCATCGAGTATCACACTGCGCTCTGCCTCCTCCTCGAGCTCGACCGCCGCTTCACGCCCTTCTACTGGACCAACATCGCGGATCCCGAGCTGCCCTTCGTCGGCCTGATCGAGCACACCAACCTCGTCGAGCCGGAGCGCTACGACGGGCGGCGCTTTCTCTACGTCGCCAACTACCTCGCTGCGGGCCACGAGCTGCTCCGCCTGGGCGCCGGAGAGCTGCTCGCCCGCTACCTGCCGGGGCTCCAGAGGGTGAACCCGGCCTTCGAGACGACCTGGGTACGCCAACTGTGGCTGCATCGCGAGGCGGCGGCCCAGCCGATCGTCACCGTCGGCTACGGCGAGCGCATCCCGCCGCTGGACACCGGCGTCCCGGGCCTGGTGCTCGCAAACACGACGCAGATCTATCCCGAGGACCGCGGCACGAACTACGCCGTTCGTCTGGGTGGTCGGGCCGCCGAGTCCCTCGCCGGGCGGACCGCCTAGTGCCGCCGGCGCACGAGTGGCGGCGGCGCGAACAGCCGCTGGGCCGACACGGGGTCATAGCCCCCATGGCTCCACGGGTTGCAGCGCAGCAGGCGCCAGCCCCCGAGGATCGCTCCGCGCAGCGGGCCGTGGGCGCGGATCGCCTGCACCGCGTAGTCCGAGCACGTCGGCAGGTACTTGCAGCGGCGAGGCAAGGCTGGGGAGATGAACCGCTGGTAGAAGCGGATGGGGGCGAGCAGCCCCGCGCGTAGCGACGTCACGCCCGCTGCCCGCCGAGGCCGTCCACGAGCTCCGCGAGGGCCGCGCGCACGCCGTCCATGCCGTCGCGCTGCGCGAGCGCCCCCGCATCGGGGCGGGCCACAACCACGTAGTCGGCGCCTGCCGGAAGCCGGGCCGCCTCGGCCCAGAAGGCCTCGCGCAGCAGGCGCTTGACGCGGTTGCGCTCGACGGCGCCGCCAACGCGGCGCGCCACTGAGAGGCCGAGCCGCGGGCCCTCGTCGGCGGCGTCGCCCCTACGAGGGAACGTGTAGAGGACGAGGAAGCGGTTGGCCTTCGAGCGGCCCTGGCGGTAGACCCGCTCGAACTCCGCGCTGCGCGACAGCCGGCGCCGCTTGGGGGCCCGCCCGGCGCTCGGGCGCTCCGACATCGCCGGACCTAGTCGTTCCCGCTTCGAGCTGCGGCGGGCGACCGACGGAAACCCGAAGGACTCAGGGACGGCGCCACTAGACGGTGAGCCGCTTACGGCCCTTGTCGCGGCGCCGTTTCAGCACGACGCGCCCGGCGCGCGAGCTCATGCGGGCACGGAACCCGTGCGTGCGTGCGCGCTTGCGCTTCTTGGGCTGGTAGGTCCGCTTCATCGGAGCCGAGAGGATACACGGGGATCCACGTGCACCGGCTTGTGCACACACCGTCGACACCGGCGCACAGGGGTCTGAGGCCCGACGCGGGCAGGAACTCGAGCGTCGTGAGGACACCGTGGCAGCTTTCTTGCGCGTTTTGCGAGCCGCCTCCGGCGGCCCGCACGGCGACCTCGGCGTCGGTGTTATATTCGCCCTTTCCGGGGTCCCCGAGACCCCTCCGCACCGCTCCAGCCCACCCCCTCCCCGGACAAGGGGCATTTTGGTGTTCCCGTGACCGACGACCTCTCCCACTCGTGGAGGCGCATCCGCTCCGGGCTTCGCGCGGCCGTCACCGACTCCACCTGGGACCTCTATCTCGAGCCCCTGGCGCCGAGGGGTCTCGACGGCGCGACCCTCGTCGTCGAGACCCCGGAGGACAGTCGCGCGTGGGTCACGGAGCGCTTCGGCCGGCTTCTCCAAACCTGCGCGGAGCGGGTGATGGGGGACGGGATCGTCGTCGCGGTGGCCGGGCCCGAGGAGGCCGCCGCCGTGCTGGACCGTGCTCCGCCCGCCCCACGCTCGGTCTGGACGGCCGCCGAGGTCCCCTTCAACCCGCGCTTCACTTTCGACCAGTTCGTGATCGGCGCCTCCAACCGCCTGGCCCACGCCGCGGCGCTGTCCGTGGCCGAGATGCCGGGCCTGGCCTATAACCCGTTGTACATCTGCGGGGCGACGGGGCTCGGCAAGACTCATCTGTTGCACTCGATCGCCAACTACCTGGCCCTCCACGGCCAGGGACTCACCGTTCGCTACACGACGGTCGAGGCCTTCACCAACCACTTCGTCGGCGCGTTGCACGCCAAGGCGATGGAGACCTTCAAGTCCGCCTATCGCGGCGTCGACGTCCTCCTCGTCGACGACATCCAGTTCCTGCAGAGCAAGGCCAGGACCGAGCAGGAGTTCTTCCACACCTTCAACGCGCTGCACGCCACCGGCGCGCAGGTCGTGCTCACCTCCGACCGGCTGCCGCGGTACATGGAGGCCCTCGAGAACCGATTGCGCGAGCGCTTCGAGGCCGGGCTGGTCACCGATGTGCGCCCCCCGGACTACGACACCCGCTTGACCATCCTGCGCAAGCGCGTTCGCCAGGACGGCGTGGCGAGAGCCGAGCACGCGGCGCTCGAGCTCATCGCGGACCGTGTCGACGCGAACATCCGTGCGCTCGAAGGGGCGCTCATCCGTATCGTTGCCTTCGGCTCGCTCACCGGACGGCCGGTCGACGCGGAGTTGGCCGACGAGGTCCTCACCGGGCTCTATCCCAAGCTCAAGCCGAGGCTGCGCTCCATCGGCGAGATCCAACGGCGCACTGCCGAGGCCTTCGACATCTCCCTCGAAGCACTTCTCTCGAACAGTCGCGCTGCCCCGGTCGCATGGCCGCGCCAGGTCGCCATGTACCTCGCCCGCGAGTTGACGACTCAGAGCCTCCCCGCCATCGGCCGCGCTTTCGGCGGGCGTAACCACACGACCGTCATGCACGCGTGCCGCCGCGTGGCCGCGCGCATCGCCGAGGACTCCGAGGTCGATGCCACCGTGCGATGGCTCACCGAGGACCTCCGCGGAGGGAACGGTCCTGACCACCCCGCCTGACAGACTTCCCACCCACGCACACGTGTCTGTGTACACCCCTTCCTTCGCTCCTTGCGCCGTGCTGCGGGGTTGTGCACAGCATCGACACCCCTTACGACGGTGATCTCTATCTCTCTAATGACCACATGAAGGTTTCAACCGCGCGCGACGTCCTCTTCTCGCAGCTGCAGACCGTCACCCGTGCCGCCTCGACGCGCAGCGCCGTTCAGGCGCTCTCGGGCGTTCTACTCCAGGCCGGTGACGGGGGGATCGAGCTGCGCGCAACTGACATGGAGATCGGCCTACGCGTCCCGCTCGACGGTGAGATCGTCCGCGACGGCGCCGTCGTACTGCCTGCCCGCCTGCTGGTCGATGTGGTACGGGCGCTACCCGTCGCCAGTGTCTCCCTCGAGCTGCGACCGTCCGAGCAGGATGTCGAGATCGTCGGCGGCTCAGCTACGTTCCACATTCGCACCCTGCGGCTCGAGGATTTCCCGCCCTTCCCCGAGCCCGAGGAGGGCGGCCGCGTGGAAGTACCCGCCGGGGCGTTCGTCGAGACCGTGGTCAAGGTTGCCCGCTCGGCGTCGCGCGACGAAACGCGCCCCGTGCTGACCGGCATCCTCGTGTCCGCGTCCGAGAGGGAGTTGCGGATGGTTGCCACGGACTCCTACCGGCTCTCGGTCAAGGAGACGACGCTCGAGGCCCCGCTGGCCGGATCCTTTGAGGCCAACGTTCCTGCCCGCGCGCTGCAGGAACTCGCGCGCATCGTCCAGCACGGAGAGGTCGACCGTCTGGCGGTGTCGGTCCGTACCAACCAGGTCATCTTCGAGGCCGGCGGCGTGGTGCTGTCCTCGCGGCTGATCGACGGACAGTTCCCCAACTATCGACAGCTGTTGCCTGACGCCTACGACCACGAGCTGCAGCTCGCGGGCGCGGAGGCGACCGACGTCGTTCGTCGGATTTCGCTCCTGGCACAGAAGAACGCACCCCTCCGGCTCGCCTTCTCGGAGGGCGAGCTCACGGTCTCGGCGCGGACGCCGGACGTCGGCGAGGCACGCGAGAGCATGCCGGTACCGTTCCAGGGCGAGCCGCTTGAGATCGGGTTCAACCCGGAGTTCCTGCGCGACGGCCTCGAGGCCGTGGAGTCGGGCGACGTGGTGCTCAAGCTGATCTCCCCGTTGCGCCCGGGGCTGATCGAGGCGGCAGACGGCAGCGGCTTTCAGTACCTGCTCATGCCGATCCGGCTCAACGTGTAGGGATTCGTCGTGCACGTCACGCGTCTCGAGGTGCGCAACTTTCGCTCCTACGAGGCGGCGGAGGTCTGCCCGGGCTCCGGGCTCACCGTCGCCACCGGGCTCAACGGGGCGGGCAAGACCAACCTGCTGGAGGCGCTCTACTTCGCCTGCACGGGTCGTTCCTGCCGGACCGCGAACGAGCGCGAGTGCGTGCGCTTCGGCGAGTCCGTCCTGCGCCTCGAGCTCGAGGCGGAGCATGACGGCGAGCACCACGAGGTGTCCGTCGGCTTCCAACCCGGCGAGCCCAAGCGGCTGCGCGTTGACGGCGCCCCCGTCGAGCGGCTGACGGAGTCAGAGGCGCGCCCGCTGGTCTCCGTCTTCCTCCCCGACCGACTCGAGCTCGTGGTCGGCGCCCCGTCGCTGCGCCGCGCGCACCTCGACCAAGTCGTGGCCGCCCTCTGGCCCGGCCGCGTGGCGACCCGCCGCGCGTACTCGGCGGCGCTCGCCCAGCGCAACGCGCTGCTCGCGGCGATCCGAGCCGGCCGCGCCGGCCGTGGCTCGCTCCCGGCGTGGGATGCTCAGCTCGCCCAGCACGGCGTGGCGCTCACCCGCGACCGGGCGGAAGCCGTCGATCGGCTGCGCGGTCCGCTCACGACCCACGCCGCCACGCTGGGGCTCGACGGGGCGGCCGAGCTGCGCTACCGCCCGCGCTCCGGCGCGGCCACGGAGGAGGCGCTGGCCGCCGAGCTGGCCGACCGGGCGGATTCCGACCTCGAGCGGGGGTTCACGGGCCACGGCCCCCATCGCGACGACCTCGCGTTCCACCGCGACGGCCGCGAGTTGCGCGCCTACGGCTCCCGCGGCCAGCAGCGCCTCGGCCTGCTCGCCCTCCTGCTCGCCGAGCGCGAGGCACTCGCCGACGTGCGCGGCAGCCCGCCGCTGATGCTCCTCGACGACGTGATGTCCGAGCTCGACGGCGAACGCCGGCGCCGGCTGGTCGACCTCCTGCGCGAGGGCGGGCAGAGCGTCATCACGACCACCGAGCTGACGCACGTCCCGGGCGCGGAGGATCCCGAGGTCGTGCGCATGGTGATCGAGGACGGCGCCGTGCGCGACGAGGCGGTCCTGTGAGGCGACGCAGCCCTCGCCCGGTCGCCCTCGCCCTGGAGCGCCTGACCGGCTCGCTGGCGCCCGCGACGCTGCTCGCGGAGGTGCAGCGCGCCTGGCCCCAGGCCGCCGGCGCCGCCTTCGCGAACGCGACGGAGGCGGTCGCGGAGCGCGACGGCGTGATCACCGTCGCCTGCGTCTCGGCGGTCTGGGCGCAGGAGCTCGACCTGCTGTCCGAGCGAGTCGTTAATAGGCTCAACGACGCCCTCGGCCGCCAGGCCGTCTCAAAGCTGCGCGCCCAGGCCCGGCCGGGGCCCAGGTGAGCGGCAGAAACTTGTCGCTTTTGCAGCACTTTTGTGCGTTGGCAGGGGTCAGATCCGGGGCCCTCGTGTGCTAGGGTTATGACACGTTTGAGGGACGCCCCGCCTGCGGAGAGGACGTACTCCGCCGCCGGGGCGTCACGTCTGTAGACAGAGGAATCACTTGGCAGAGAGCACCCCGAGCGATGGACGCGAGATAACCGGCTACGACGCCGAGGACATCACCGTCCTCGAGGGCCTCGAGGCTGTTCGCCTGCGGCCGGGGATGTACATCGGGTCGACCGGGGTGCGCGGCCTGCACCACCTTGTATACGAGGTGGTCGACAACTCGGTGGACGAGGCACTCGCGGGTCACTGCGACGCGGTGGACGTCACGATCCATCCCGACAACTCCGTCACCGTCGTCGACGACGGCCGCGGCATACCGGTCGCGGTCATGGAGAAGGAGGACAAGCCCGCGCTCGAGGTCGTCCTGACCGTCCTGCACGCCGGCGGCAAGTTCGGCGACGGCGGCGGCTACAAGGTCTCCGGGGGGTTGCACGGCGTCGGCGTCTCGGTGGTCAACGCGCTATCAGAGCGCCTGCACGTCGAGGTCCGCCGCGACGGCTTCATGTGGTCGCAGGACTACGGCCGCGGAGCTCCCCAGGGCACGATGCTCAAGGGCGAGCCGACCGACGAAACCGGCACGACGATCAGCTTCCTCCCCGACGCGGAGATCTTCGAGTCGCTCGATTT
>DASQFQ010000172.1:0-19673 GCA_035633075.1 Solirubrobacteraceae bacterium
CCTCAGTGGCGGGCTCCAGGAGCCGTCGCCGAATGGGTCAGTCGCCGTGCGGTTTCGGGCGTGCTGGGAGTGTCAGCAGCTGCGAGCAGATCGTGTCGCCGAACCAGTGCTCGTACTGCTCGGGCGTCCAGCCGCGCTGGCCGACGAGCAGTTGCCACAGGTCCGGGTGGTTGAGCGTCCACAGGATGTCGTTTGCGCGGGTGACATCGAGGTCGGTCCGTAGCGCCTTCTTGGAGTGCAGGGCCTGCACGATCGGGCGTTGGATGTCGTAGAAGTCGGTCTGGATGCGGCTCCACAGCGCCTGGATGTCGGGGTCGGTGGGAGCCGCGGTGCGGATCACTTCCATCAGCGCGGCGGCGCGCTGCTTGACCATGCGCGAGTTGCGGGCAGTGAGGCGCAGCTGCCGCTCGGGGTCCGACTCCTCGATGACTTCCCGGTACCAGCGCCGCTCCCCGACGGGGACGTCGTCTTGGTCGCCGCGCAGGAGCAGATGCCAGAGCGAGCGCAGCACGCCGCTCTTGGTCTCGAAGGCAACGTACACGGTCTTGAGCGCGACGCCCGCCTCGGCGGCGATCGCCGCCATCGTGGTCGCCGAGTAGCCCCGCTGTTCGAACAGCCGTTGGGCCGCGTCGAGCATGTCTCGACGGGTGGCGGCGGCTTGCTCGCGCCGGCGCGGCGAGTCGTAGCGGCGCTTGGGCTTGACACGCTCAGCCATTTGGGTATCTTACACCTGACTTCATTACTCGCTACGAGTACTCGATTGTAAGGTATCGACCAGGAGGTGTGTCGTGGAAGCCAGAAGCATCGTCGAGCAGCCGGACGCGCGATCGGGCCGAGAGGACCCGGGTGATGACCTCCGCGCGCGTCTCCACGGCATGTGGGCTGCCGTGGCCGGGGGGTGGGCGGAGCACGCTGACTACGCCGACGCACGCGGCGCAGAAGTCGCGGAGCAGATGCTCGAGCTGACAAGGCCCCAACCTGGCGAGCGCGTGCTCGAGTTGGCGTGCGGGCCAGGAGGCTTGGGACTGGCGGCAGCGATGCGCGTCGCTCCCGGAGGCGAGGTGGTCCTATCCGACGTGGCCTCCGAGATGACCTCGATCGCGTCCGCGCGCGCCGACGCGCTCGGGCTGAGCAACGTGAGCACCTGCGAGCTGGACCTTGAGCGCATCCAGCAGCCCAACGGCTCCTACGACGTCGTCCTCTGCCGCGAGGGACTCATGTTCGCGCTCGACCCCGCCCAGGCCGCCCGCGAGATCCGCCGAGTCCTGCGGCCCGGCGGACGGGTCGCGCTCGCGGTCTGGGGGCCGCGCGAGCGCAACCCCTGGCTCGGAGTCGTATTCGACGCGATGAGCGCACAGGTCGGCGCGCCCGTGCCTCCGCCCGGCGTGCCGGGGCCCTTCTCGCTCGCGGATGCCGACAAGCTGACGGGCCTGCTCTCCGGCGCCGAGCTGGCAGACGTGGTCGTCAGCGAGTTCCCCGTGCCTCTGTGCGCTGCCTCGTTCGAGGAATGGTGGGCGAGGACAACCACTCTCGCTGGGCCGCTCGCCAAGGTACTCGCGGCGCTGCCCCAGGAAGCCCAGCAGGCACTTCGCGCCCGCGTGCAGGAAGCGGTCAGCGCGTACGCAACGCCAGCTGGCCTGGAGTTCCCCGGGATCACGCTGCTGGCCGCCGGACGCCGTCCCGACGCCTGAGCAGAGCACGGACGGCAGGAGCGAGCTCAGGCGCCGGTGATGCGGATCTCGTCGCTGAACTCCGCCAAGAACTCGGCGATCGACGCTTCGGCTCGGGCGCCGGCGTCACGACCACCGTGCAAGCGCTCGAAGACCTCCGCGGTGCGCAGCGCAGGCCGCATCTCCCACCGCACGCGCGACGGGCCCTCCGCGGTCATCTGGTGCGGCGTGCCGGCCGGCACCTCGAACGTCTCCCCAGCTGCGTACTGGCGCTCAGTGCCGCCCATGATCGCCCGGATGGTGCCGTCAAGCACCTCGAATCGCTCAACCTGCCGTGGATGGACGTGCTCCGGCGGCAGCGAGCCGGAACCGCTGTAGGTGGCCTCCATCTCCAAGCTCCCGCCGCCGGTCTCAGCTGCGGTCCGGACGAAGCGAAGGCGGAACCCGTCCGACCCGTGGATCTCCTGACCGGCGTGTGCCATGGCGCCACAATAGTCGCCCGTTTTCGTGGTAGCGCCGCCGGTACTCGTCGATGAGGCCGTGCCGGATCAGCGCACTGGAGACCGCCTGAAGTCCGAAGATTTGGGTGCGCCCCCGATGAGTCCTGGGACTCCACGGGGTCCCTGATGGAGACCCGGCGGCACACGCGAACGCTCGGGACGGCAAGATCCGAGGAGCCACGTTGACACCGCAACCCACTCTCGCCATCGAGGCGTCCGGCCTCGTCAAGGACTTTGGCACCACCCGTGCCGTCGACGGCGTCGATCTCGCCGTGCCCAGAGGCGCCGTGTACGGGGTGCTCGGCCCGAATGGGGCCGGCAAGACGACGACGATCCGAATGCTCGCGACGTTGCTGCGCCCCGACTCCGGGAGCGCGAAGGTGCTCGGTCGCGACATCGTGGCCGAGGCCGACGCGGTGCGCGGTCTGGTCAGCCTGACCGGGCAGCTCGCCTCGGTCGACGAGGATCTGACCGGCCGGGAGAATCTCGTCCTGCTCGGGCGGTTGTTGGGTTACTCGCGGGGCCAGGCCAAGGCACGGGCGACCGAGCTGCTCGAGGCGTTCGGTCTGGTCGAGGCGACGGGCCGCCAGGTCAAGAAATATTCCGGCGGTATGCGGCGTCGGCTCGACATCGCAGCCAGCATCGTCGTGACTCCGCAGCTCATGTTCCTCGACGAGCCGACGACCGGTCTTGACCCTCGCTCGCGCAACCAGGTCTGGGACATCATCCGGGCGCTCGTCGCCGAGGGCACCACGGTCCTGCTCTGCACCCAGTATCTCGACGAGGCCGACCAGCTCGCAGACCGCATCGCCGTCATCGATCACGGCAGGGTGATCGCGGAAGGCACGCCCGGCCGGCTCAAGGCATCCATTGGCCAGGGAACGCTGCACGTCCGTCTGCTCGATCCCGAGCGGCGCACCGAGGCCGAGCGGGTGCTTTCACGCGCGCTCGACGCGCCCGTGCACCTGGAGCCCGATCCTGGAGCGCTGTCGGCGCCGGTCGCCGATGCCGAGCGGGCCTCCGACGCGATCGCCGAGCTGTTTCGTGCCGGCGTCACGGTCGCCGACTTCTCCCTCGGCCAGCCGAGCCTCGACGAGGTCTTCCTCGCGCTGACCGGCCACCCCGCCGAGGAGCCGGCGGCGAACGAAGATCCCATCGCGATCGAAAAGGACGTCGCATGAGCGCCGCACCGACGACACCAGCCGAATCCCGGCCCGCGCTAGAAGAGGCGGTGCACGCGGCGCTCGCCTCCGGCGAGCGCCCGCCGCGCCCAAGCGCGCTCTCGACGTGCCTGACCTTCGGCTGGCGCGGGATGCTCAAGATCAAGCACGTCCCTGAGCAGCTCATCGATGTGAGCCTGACGCCGGTGCTCTTCCTCCTCATGTTCACCTACCTGTTCGGCGGGGCGGTGGCCGGGTCGACGAGCGACTACCTGCAGTTCCTGCTCCCGGGGGTGCTGGTGCAGTCCGTGCTCTTCACCTCGGTCTACTCGGGCGTCTCGCTGAACACGGACATGACCAAGGGGGTCGTCGACCGTTTCCGCTCTCTGCCGATCTGGCGGCCGGCGCCGCTCGTGGGCGCCGTGGTCGGCGACAGCGTGCGCTACTTGATCGCCGCCACTGTCGTGGTGCTGTTGGGCATGGCGATGGGGTTCCAGGCGGCTGCCGGAGTCGGCGGCATCGTCGCCGCGATCGGCCTGGTCGTCGTGTTCGCCTTCGGCCTGTCGTGGGTCTTCACGACCGTCGGCCTGCTGATGCGGGCCCCCAACGCCGTCATGAACACCGGCTTCATGGCGCTGTTCCCGTTGATCTTCCTTAGCAACATCTTCGTCGAGCCGAAGACGCTTCCGGGGTGGCTCGAGGGGTTCGTCGGCGTCAACCCGATCACCCACTTGGTGACGGCGGTCCGCGGCCTCATCGAGGGGACGGTGACGGCCGGGGAGATCGGGCTCGTGCTGGCTAGCGCCACGGCGCTGACCGCTGTATTCGCGCCGCTCACCGTGCGCCTGTACCGCAGCAAGAGCTGATCGCCCGCGTATCAGTGGCGGGAAGTAGCCGCCGGCCTAGGAGTCCGGTCTCCACACATGGATGATGTCGCGCATCGAGATGATCCCCTCGACCTGCCCGTCGTTCACGACCACGAGGTGCCGGAAGCCCCCGCGTGCCATCGCGTCGGCCGCCCTCTCGAGGCCCCAGTCGCCGTCCGCAAACGTGGCCTTCGATGTGAGGTGATCTTTGATCAGCTCGCGGTCGGGGTCCTCGCCGGATCCGAGCGAGCGTACGAGATCTCGCTCGGTCACGATCCCCGGGCCGGGCTGCTCGGGGTCGAGGATCACGACCGCACCAACGTTGTGCTCCATCATGAACCGGGCCGCCTCCCTCAGACTGCGGCCCGGCGCGATCGTGAGCACCGCTTCGGTCATCGCCTCTCGCACCTTCACGCCCATTCTCGTCTGCCCTTTCTCCGGGTCTTGCCTCGCTCCATCATCTCCGCGCGACGATACGCAATGACGAGCACCGCTGCGAGACACGCTCGGACCGCGCGGGCCGCCCTACGACCCCGCAGGGCGCCGGCGGTCGCTGCGAGGATCAATGGATGGACTCCCGCGATCTCGAGTTGCGCCGCCCAAGGGTGAGCCACGGGTCGCTGCGGAGCCGGTCCTCGGCCGCTCCGCCGCGCCCTACTCCTTCGTGTACGGCACGCCGTCGGCGGCCGGAGGCGTCGAGCGGCCGATCACCCCGGCCACGGCGATCAGGGTCAGGACGTAGGGGAGCGCCTGCAGCAGCGTCGCGGTGCTGGGCGAGAACACCGGCAGCCGCTGGGCGAGCGCGGAGGAGAACCCGAACAGCAGCGCGGCGGCCAGCGCGCCCCCCGGGCGCCACTTGCCGAAGATCACCGCGGCGAGCGCGATGAAGCCCTTGCCCGCGGTCATGTTCTGGTTGAAGGAATGCACGAAGCCGATCGACAGGAACGCGCCGCCCATCGCGGCCAGCACCCCGGAGGCAACGACCGCCAGGTAGCGGGTGCGATAGACGGAGATGCCCACGGTCGCCGCCGCGCGCGGGTGCTCGCCCACCGCGCGCAGCCGCAGCCCGAGCGTCGTGCGGAACACGACGGCCCAGACCACGACCACGAGCACGAGCGAGAGCCAGACCAGCACGTTGAGCTTCTCCACCGCGTCGCCCACGAAGGGGATCCAGCCGACCGGGAGCGAGATGTCGGGGGCCTGCGGCAGCCCGTCCGGCGTGCCCTGCGCCCCGTAGGTGTGCAGGAACAGGTAGCCGGTGATCCCGAGCGCGAGCAGGTTGATCGCGGTCCCGGAGACGATCTGGTCCGCGCGCAGCGAGACCGCGAACACGGCGTGGACGAGGGCGAGCACCCCCCCGGCGAGCATCCCCACGAGCAGGCCGCCGACCCAGCCCCCGGTGAGGTCGGCCCCCCAGATGCCGAAGAAGGCCCCCGTGAGCATCATCCCCTCGAGCCCGATGTTCACGACCCCGCTGCGCTCGGACACCACGCCGCCCAGCGCGGCGAAGGTCAGGGGCGTCGCGAAGCGCAGCATGGCCGCCGCCAGGGCGGACCACACGACGACGCGCTCGAGGTTGCCGACACCGGAGCGCGTCGCCGCCACCGCGCCCGCCGAGCCGATCGCGGCGGCCGCGAGCGCTCCCCAGCCGAGCCGCCGGCGCCCCGCGCGCAGCGTCCAGACCCCCGCCGCCGCCGCGCCCGCCGCGAGCACGAGCGACGGAACCGGCGAGCGCACCAGCAGCGGGGGCAGGGCGAGGTAGAAGGCCAGCACGCCCAGCGCGACCCCACCCCAGCCAGCGAGCGCCGGCGGCTCGACCGAGCGCCCGCCGGGCAGGCGCGACAGCGCGGCCGGCGCGGCGGTCACGTTTCCGCCTCCTGCTCACGCGCGCCCGGCCGCAGCCGCCGTCGCAGCGAGTAGATCGAGGTGACGATGACCGGCGCGCTCACGAGCAGCACGATCAGGCCCTGCACGATCGTCGTCAGGTTGGTCGCCAGCTCGGGCTCGAAGATCGCCGGATCGAGGTTGCGCACCGAGGTCCCGTTGATCAGCGCTCCGAACAGCAGCGCGGAGAAGAAGATGCCGCCCGCGGTGTTGCGGCCGAGCAGCGCCACGGCGATGCCGATGAACCCGATCTGCGAGTTCTGGATGTCGTTGGTGGCGACGGTGAACTGCCAGCCGAGGACGTCGAGCGCCCCGGCGAGCCCTGCGAAGCTGCCGCAGAGCAGCATCACCCGCGCATAGGTGCGCCCGGCGTGGATCCCGCCGGACTCCGCGGCGTCGGGGTTGAAGCCCACGGCGCGGGCCTCGTAGCCGGTCACCGACCGGTTGAGCAGGACCCAGAAGAGCCCGAGCATGACCAGCGCCACGAAGAAGCCGACATGCAGCCCCTGCAGCTCGGGGTCGCCCCAGAACACCGACAGCCTCGCGCCCTCGAGGACCTCGTTGGAGATCGGCACGGACTCCTGGGTGGAGGAGTGCAGCGGCCCGCCCAGGCCGAACGCGTACACGCCGATCCACAGCGCGACGTAGTTGAGCATGATCGTCGTGATCACCTCGTTGGCGCCCGTGGTCGCCTTCAGGAGCCCGGCGATGCCTCCCCAGATCGCGCCCGCGAGCGTGCCCATCCCGATCGCGACGGCCACGTGCGGGGCCGCCGGCAGGCCGTCCAGGGAGGACCCGGCCCACACGCCCGCGAAGCTGCCGACCAGGTACTGGCCCTGGCCGCCGATGTTGAACAGCCCGGCCCGGAAGGCATAGGCCACCGCCATGCCGACGAGGATCAACGGGGTGGTCAGGATCAGCGTCTGCTGCAGGTTCAGCGCGGCGGTCGTGCGGTCCTCGGAGGAGATCCACGGGAACAGCCAGTTGAGACCGCTGCCGTCGAAGATGGCCTTGTAGGTCGTGAACGGGTTCGACCCCGTGAGCGCCACCACGAGCCCTCCGGCGATGAAGGCGACGAGCGCGGTGAGCAGCGGGGTGATGATCCCGCCGCCGCGCAGGTAGCCCGAGAGCCGCGAGGCGACGGTGACCGGCGTGCTCACGCCGTCTCCCGGGGCCGGCCGCCGCCGAGCATGAGCACGCCGAACTCCTCCTCGGAGGTCTCGGGCGGCAGCTCCGCGACGATCCGCCCGTCGTAGAGCACGAGCACGCGATCCGACAGCGAGCGGATCTCGTCGAGCTCGAGGGAGACGAGCAGGACGGCGCGCCCGGCGTCGCGCTGCTCGACCAGGCGGCGGTGCACGAACTCGATCGCGCCGACGTCGAGGCCCCGCGTGGGCTGTGCGGCCACGAGGACGTCGGGCTCCTGGGCGATCTCGCGGGCGATGACGACCTTCTGCTGGTTGCCACCCGAGAGCGAGGAGGCCAGCGTGTCGCAGCTCCCGCCGCGCACGTCGTACTCGTCGAGCAGGGGGGCCGCGCGCTCGTTCATGCGGCGGGGAGAGAGCAGGCCCAGGCGCGAGAGCCGGCGGGTACGGTACTCGCGCAGGCAGAGGTTCTCGGCGAGTGAGAAGTCGAGCACCAGGCCCCGGCGATGGCGGTCCTCGGCGATGTGGCCGATGCCCGCGGCGAGCTTGCCCCGCACGCCGGCGGAGGTGACGTCGAGGCCGGCCACCTCGATGGTCCCCGCGCGCGGGACCCTGAGGCCCGCGAGCGTCTCGACGAGCTCGGCCTGCCCGTTGTCGTCGACGCCGGCGACGCCCACGATCTCGCCCCCGCTCACCGTGAAGGAGATGCCGCGCAGCGCTGGCAGGCCGCGGTCGTCGTCGACCTCGAGGCCGTCGACGCGCAGCAGCGGCTCACCTGCCGGATGCGCGTCCTTGCTCACCCGGAAGAGGACCTCGCGCCCCACCATCAGCTTGGCCAGGCTCTCCTCGGTCGCCTCGGCCGTCTGCACCGTTGCGACCTTCCTGCCGCGGCGCAGGACGCTCACGCGGTCGGAGATCTCGAGCACCTCGCGCAGCTTGTGTGAGATGAAGACGACCGACTTCCCCTCGGCGATGAGGGCGCGCAGGATCTTGAACAGCTCGGCGGTCTCGGGCGCGGTCAGGACCGCCGTCGGCTCGTCGAGGATCAGCAGGTCGGCGCCGCGGTAGAGCGCGCGCAGGATCTCCACGCGCTGCTGCTGGCCGACGGAGATGTCGGCCACCCGGGCGCCGGGGTCGACCGCCAGGCCGAAGCGCTCCGAGAGCTCGCGCACGCGCTCGGCGGCGGCGCGCGCGTCCAGCAGCGGCCCCCGGTGCGGCTCCGCGCCCAGGACGATGTTCTCGGCCACCGTCATGACCGGCACGAGCATGAAGTGCTGGTGGACCATGCCGATCCCCAGCTCGATCGCCCGCCGGGGCGAGTCGATCGTGACGCGCTCGCCGTCGAGCAGCACCTCGCCCTCGTCCGGGCGGTAGAGCCCGTAGAGGACGCTCATCAGCGTCGACTTGCCCGCCCCGTTTTCCCCGAGCAGCGCGTGGACCTCCCCCGCGCGCAGATCGAAGTCGACGCGGTCGTTGGCGACGACCGCGCCGAACAGCTTGGTGACGCCCCGCAGCTCGAGGGCGAGCGGAGCCTCGCTGGCGTCCTGGCTTACTTGGCCACCTCGTCGGGGATGTCCCTGACCGTGCCGTCGGCGATCTGCTGCTGGACCGTCTCGACGTCGGCCTTGAAGGGCTCGGCCGCCGGGGACAGCTTGCCGAGCCCGACCCCGTCCCCCTTGAGGTCGAACACGGCGTCGGTGCCCTTCTTGAACTGGCCGGCCTGGACGTCCTTGACGACCTGCAGCACCGCGAGGTCGATCTTCTTGAGCGCCGAGGTCATGACCTGCGGGCCGAGGTAGCCCTGGTCGGCGTCGACCCCGATGCCCTGGACGTCCTTCTCCTTGGCGGCGTCGAGCGCGCCGAGGCCGCACTGGCCGGCCACCTGGAAGACGACCTGCGAGCCCTCGCCGATCTGGTTGAGCGCAAGCTCCTTGCACTTGGCGGGATCGATGAAGTCCTCGGTGTAGGCGTTGAGGGTCTTGACGCCTGGGTTGGCCTTCTTGGCGCCGGCCTGATAGCCCGCGATGTAGTGGTCCACGGGCGGGATCGACTGGCCGCCGACCGACGAGATGACCTGGTCGCCGCCCTTGTCCTTGACGTACAGCCCGGCCACGTAGCCGGCGAGGTAGCCGGCTTCCTGCTCCCTGAACACGAGGCCCTGGACGTTGGCGGGCTTGCTCTTCAGGCCCGCCTGCGAGAAGTCGATGATCGCGAAGTTCACGTTCGGGAAGCTCTTGGCGACCTTGTCGGTCGCCTCCGCCATCAGGAAGCCCACCGCGACGATGAGGTCGTACTTCTGGCGCGCGAGCGAGGAGAGGTTGGGCACGTAGTCGGCGTTCTTGCTCGAGGTCACGACGCGGATGTCGCCGCCGAGCTCGGCCTTCGCCCGCTGCAGGCCCTTGTAGGCCAGCGCGTTGAAGGAGCGGTCGTTGAGGCCGCCGATATCGGTGACCATCGCCACGCGGATCTTCTTCTGCGCGGGCGTGCTCGCGGCGCCGCCGCCGGCCGGCTTCTCGTCGTCGGAGCCGCACCCGGCGACCCATCCCATGCCGAGCGCGGCGATCAGCAGCAGGCGAATCAGGGGGTGCTTCACAGAGTCCTCTCCTCAGGCGCTGGCTGTGGTGCGCCGCAGCCTAGACCAACTCGAGCAGGCGCTGCCTGACCTCCTCCTGCACGAACGCCGCCCCGATCGCCGTGCGCGTGATCTCCCGCAGCGCGGCCTCGTCGAGCCCGAAGGCGGTCGCCGCGACCGCGTACTCGCCCCCGATGCTGGCGTCCCAGTAGGGAGGGTCGTCGGAGCCCAGCGTGACCGGCACGCCGGCCTCGCGGAGCCGCGGCAGGGGGTGGGCCTCCATCGCCGGATAGATGCCGAGCACGACGTTGCTCGTGGGGCAGACCTCGAGCACGATCCCGCGTTCGGCGAGCTCGCGCACCAGCTCGGGGTCCTCGACAGCGCGCACGCCGTGCCCGATGCGGCTCACGCCGAGCGCGAGCCCCGAGCGGACGCTCTCGGGTCCCGCCCACTCGCCGGCGTGGACGGTCAGCCCGAGGCCGGCCCGCGCCGCGATGGCGTAGGCGTCGGAGAAGAGGTGGGCGGGGTAGGCCGCCTCGTCGCCGCCCATGCCGAACCCGGTGACGTAGGGATGCGGCCGCTCGACCGTGCGCCTGGCCACCTCGACCGCCTTCTCCGGGCCGAAGTGGCGCACGCAGCTCATGATGATCCGGGCCTCGATGCCGGTCTGCGCGCGAGCGTCGTCGATCCCCTGCGCGATGCCGTCGAGGTGGTCCTCGTCGGAGATCCCGACCAGCGCGGCGTGGTCGGCCGAGGCGGTCAGCTCGACGTAGATCGCCCCCTCCTCCGCGCAGCGGACGAGATACTCGAAGACGATGTCGCGATAGTCCCGCCCGCTGCGGATCACGCTCGTGGCGGCGTCGTAGACCCGCAGGAAGTCGACGAAGTCGCTCCAGGCGAAGCGCCCGTCCGAGGCGATCGTCCCGGCCGGCACCTCGACGCCGTTGCGCTCGGCGAGGCGGCGCGCGAGGTCCGGGGTGACCGTCCCCTCGACGTGGACGTGGAGCTCCGCCATGGGGACGCTGCTCACGCTGCGGCGGGGCGGTGCACGAACGGCAGCTGCATCGAGGACAGCTTGAGCGGCTCGATCTCGTAGACGATCGAGTTGGGGCCCCGCATGGGGAACGGCTCGCCCGTGTAGCGGACCGCGAGGCGATCGATGACCTCCATCGCAGCCTCGCCGCGCCTGGTGGCGACCACCCGGCCGCGAATGCGCGCGCTGCGGTACGGGTTGTCGTGGTCGGTGATCGAGATCGCCACGCGCGGGTCGCGCTCGAGGTTGCGCGCCTTCTGCGAGGTGACCTGGGTGAAGAACACGACGTGGTCGCCTTCCAGGCCGGTCCAGACGGCCACGGAGTGCGGCGAGCCGTCGGGCATCAGCGTCGCGACGTGGGCATAGTTCGCGGCCGTGAAGAGCTCGCGGACCTCGTCGGGAATCTCGGCCATCGCCTCCTCCTCGTGTCGGGGCCGGGCGAGCGTACCGGTCCCTCGCACTAGCAGCGCTCGACGAGCACCGGCGTCGGCGCGGGCTCGTCGCCGGCCTCGAAGGCGGCCCGAACGCGCTCGGCCGCGCGCTCGGCACTCGCCTCGTCACGGGCGTGGACGACCGCCAGGCGCTCCGCTGGCTCGCCGAGGCCGGCGACCGCGGTGAGCCCGACGGCAGGATCGACGTCGTCGTCCGCGCGCCGGCGCCCTCCGCCGAGCTCCATGACCACGAGGCCCAGCTCGCGCACGCGCACCCCCGTGACGCCTCCGGGGCCGCCCCGCACCTCGCGCGTCACCGGCGCACGGGGAAGGTGGCGCTCCGGTCCGTCGAGGAGGTCCGCGGGGCCGCCGAGCGCGGCGACCATGCGGCCGAAGCGCTCGGCCGCCGCGCCGGAGGCCAGCGCGCCGCCGGGGTCGGCGTCGAGCCCCGCCAGCGCGAGCACCGCCTCGGCGAGCGCGAGCGTGACCTGCACAAGGCGCGGCTCGCCCTCGCCCTCGCGCAGCACGTCGATCGCCTCGCGCACCTCGACGGCGTTGCCGGCCGTGCGGCCGAGCACCTGGTTCATGTCGGTGAGCAGCGCGGCGCACGGCAGACCGCTGCCCTCGGCCACCTCGACGATCGCGCGCGCCAGCTCGCGCGCGTGCTGGCGCTCGGGCATGAACGCGCCCGAGCCCGCCTTGACGTCCATGACCAGCGCGTCGAGCCCCTCGGCGAGCTTCTTGGACAAGATCGAGGCGACGATCAGCGGGATCGACTCGACGGTCCCGGTCGCGTCGCGCAGCGCGTAGAGCCGGCGGTCCGCAGGCGCCAGCTCGGCGGTCTGCCCGACGATCGCACAGCCCGCCGTCGCCACCACGTCACGCAGGCGCTCCAGCTCGGGCCGGCTGTCGTAACCGGGGATGGCGTCGAGCTTGTCGAGCGTCCCGCCGGTGTGGCCGAGCCCGCGGCCCGAGATCATGGGCACGAAGGCGCCGCACGCGGCGAGCACGGGAGCAAGGATCAGCGACACCTTGTCACCTACGCCGCCCGTCGAGTGCTTGTCGACCACGCGGCCCGGGAGGTCCCACTCCAGCACGGCGCCCGAGCGGGTCATCGCCCGCGTCAGCGTCACGCGCTCGCGCGCGTCGAGGTCGCGGAAGAACACGGCCATGGCGAACGCAGCGGCCTGCCCGTCGGTCACCGAGCCGTCGGCGATGCCCCGCACGAGCCACTCGAGCTCGGCGTCCTCCAGCGCCGCGCCATCGCGCTTGCGGCGGATGAGCTCCTGCGCGAAGTACGTCATCCCAGGCGGGCGAGCAGGTTGTCGACGAGGCTGGAGGCGCCGAACCGGAAGGTCGACGGTGACGCCCAGTTGCGGCCGAGCATGGCGTCGGCGAGCTCGAGGTACTCCGCGGCCTGCTCCGCCGTGCGGATGCCGCCCGAGGCCTTGAACCCTCCGGCGCCGTGGGCGCGCACCGCGTCGAGCATGACCGCCGCGGCGGGCGGCGTCGCGGCGGGGTCGAGCTTGCCGGTCGAGGTCTTCACGAAGTCCGCTCCGGCCTCGAGGGCGTCGCGCGCCGCGGCCCCGATCGTCGCGGGCTCGCCGAGCCGTCCCGACTCGAGGATGACCTTGAGGCGCACGGGCGCCGGGCACACCGCGCGCGTGTGCTCCACGACGGCGAGCGCGCCGGCGCGGTCGCCGGCGCGGAAGGCCCGCCACGGCAGCACGACGTCGACCTCGTCCGCGCCGTCGTCGACCGCCCGCGAGGCATCGGCCACCGCCCGGGCGGCGTCGAGGTCCCCCTCCGGGAAGTTGGCGACCGCGGCCACGCGGACCGGGGCATCGCCGAGCTCCGCGCGCGCGAGCGAGACCCAGCGGCCGTAGAGGCAGACCGCGGCGACCGGCCCCGCGGGGGTGACCGCCCGGGCGCAGAGCGCGGCGATCGCGGCGGCGTCCTCCTGCCCGGTGAGGCTCGTGAGGTCGACGAGCGGAAGGGCGCGGGCCGCGACGAGCGCCAGCACGTCCGGGTCAGCCACCTCCCACCTCGGCCACCCAGGCGCGCACTAGCGGCCGCAGGCTCAACCCCGCGCGCCCACCCTCGGCGAGCGTCTGGGCGTGGGAGAGCGGCTCGTCGCCGAGGCCCTCGGCGAGGTTGGTCACCACCGAGACGGCCGCCACCCGCAGGCCGGCGTGCCGCGCCACGATCACCTCGGGGACGGTCGACATGCCGACGAGGTCGGCGCCGAGCGTGCGGTAGGCACGGATCTCGGCCGGGGTCTCGAAGCTCGGGCCCGCGCAGGCGAGGTAGACGCCCTCGTGCAGCGGCGTGCCGAGCGCCTTCGCGGTGCGGTGCAGGGCGGCGCGCAGCTCTGGGTCGTAGGCATCGCGCAGGCTGGGGAAGCGCGCTCCGAAGCGCTCGTCGTTCGGGCCCACGAGTGGGTTGAACCCCTGCAGGTTGATGTGGTCGCGGATGGCCACGAGGCTGCCGGGACCCACCTCGGAGCGCAGGGACCCGCTGGCGTTCGTGAGCAGCAGCGCCTCGATCCCCAGCAGCTTGAGCGTGCGCACCGGTGTGGTGATCGCCGCGAGGTCGGCGCCCTCGTACACGTGCGAGCGCCCGCTCAGGCAGGCCACCGGAACGCCCACCAGGTGACCGAGCATCAGGGCACTGGCGTGCCCGGCGACCGTCCCGACCTCGAAGCCGGCCATCTCCGCGTAGCGAACCGTCACGGGATCGACGAGGTCCTCGGCCAGCTCACCCAGGCCCGACCCCAACACGAGGCCGATGCGCGGCTTGAAGCCCGGCGCCCGGCGGGCGACGACGGCGGCGGCCGCGTGCGCGCTCAAGCGAGCGACTCCGGGCCCAAGGAGAGGGGCAGCAGCGCCCGCAGCGTGGTGGTGTACCGCACGCGCTCGAGGTCGGCGAGGTGGATCGGGGCGTCGGCGGGCATAAACTCGCGCAGCCTCTGGCGGCAGCCCCCGCACGGCGCGCACAGCTCGCGGCCGGGCGAAACGACCACGACCTCGGCCACGTCACTACCGCCGCCGGCAACCATCGCCCCGAGCGCCGACGCCTCCGCGCACTGCCCCTGGGGATAGGCCGCGTTCTCGACGTTGGCGCCCGCGAAGCGCCGGCCGTCGGCGGTGCGCACCGCGGCGCCGACCGGGAAGCCCGAGTAGGGGGCGTAGGCGCGGCCCGCGGCTTCGCGCGCCAGCGCAAGCAGGTCGGGGTCGGGCGCCGCCGCGATCGCGGCGTCGGCGTAGGAGCCCTCGCGCAGGGCCGCGTCCTCGATCGCCAGCGCCGCGCGCACGTGGGCGACCAGCCCGCGCTCGCCCGAGAGGTCAGAGCCCGCGTCCGCGACCGCCTCGAGCTCCACGAAGGGCCCGAGCCCCTCGACGTCGTCGAGGTGGATCCGCACCGTCCGCCACAGCAGCAGCCGACGCTGCTTGGCCACAACGACCCGGATCCCGGCGGCGGCCTCGAGCGCCGCGCGCAGCTCGCCCGGGTGCGCAACCGGCACGAGCCGGTAGGCGGACACGCGGACGGTGACCTCGTCGGGGCGCTCGTAGGCGATCAGCTCGGCCCCGCCCGGCTCCTGCTCGCGCAGCTTCAGCCGGCCCGTTGGGACCGCGAAGTAGGTGTCGCGCTGGGCGATCACCCCCTGGTCGGAGGCTCCGAGCGCGAGCGCGCGCTCGAGCGTGCGCGCGGGGTCGGGGTCCACCGCCTTGATCTCGACGTTGCGACGGGCCGCGCTCACAGGCCGAGGCTATAGCGTGACCGGGCGTGACCGGCGTGACCGTCGTGGACCATCCGCTCGTCGCCCGCCACCTGAGCGTCCTGCGCGACCGCGGGACCCCGGCAGGGGTCTTCCGCCAGCGGCTCTCGGAGGCGGCGATGCTGCTCGGCTACGAGGCGCTGCGCGACCTGCGCGTGGCCGTGACGCCGGTCCAGACGCCGCTCGAGCCGGCCGTGGGCGCGCGCCTGGCGGACGACATCGTGGTGATCGCCATCCTCCGCGCCGGCCTCGGGATGGTCGACGGGTTCCTCGGCCTCATCACCGAGGCCCGCGTCGGCCACCTCGGGATCTACCGCGATGAGGAGGTGCTCGAGCCCGTCGGCTACTACGAGAAGATCCCCGAGCACGGACCCGACGCCGAGGTCGTCCTCGTGGACCCCATGCTCGCGACGGGCGGCAGCGCCGTGCACGCCCTGGGCCGGCTCAAGGAGCGCGGTGCGCGCCACCTGCGCTTCGTCTGCCTGGTCGCCGCCCCCGAGGGCCTGGAGGCGGTCCGCGAACGGCACCCGGACGTGCCCGTCTTCTGCGCGGCGATCGACCGCGAGCTCGACGAGCGCGGCTACATCCGCCCCGGGCTCGGAGACGCGGGGGACCGGCTCTACGGGACGGGCTGAAGGACGCGCCGCAGCGGCGAGAGGTCGCCCGCCGCGGTGAGCAGGGCGGCCTTCGTGGCCGCCGGGAGCTCCACCCACCTGCCGTCCTCGCCGCGGACGGCGTCGCGCCCGGGGACCATGGCCGTGGAGAAGCGCTCCGAGTGGCCGTCGCCGGTGTCGATCACGATCGTGACCCGGATGGCGAGCGCGGCGGCGGCGAGCGCGGCGGCGATGACGGGCGTCCTCATGCCCGGGTTACACCTTCCGCCGCCGGAAGGTGTACCGCTCAGCGAGCGCCCAAGCCCACGGGACAGCTGACGCCGGTGCCGCCGAGGCCGCAGTAGCCGCCTGGGTTCTTGGCGAGGTACTGCTGGTGGTCGGGCTCGGCGTAGTAGAACGCACCGGCGGGGGCCAGCTCGGTCGTGATGTCTCCGTGACCGGCGTTCGCGAGCTCCTGCTGGAAGGCGTCCCGGGACGCGACCAGCGCCTGGTGCTGGGCCTCCGTGGTCCAGTAGGCCGCGGAGCGGTACTGGGTCCCGCGATCGTTGCCCTGGCGCATGCCCTGGGTCGGGTCGTGGCCCTCCCAGAACAGCCGCAGCATCTCCTCGTAGGACGTCTTGGCCGCGTCGAACACGACGAGGACCGCCTCGGTGTGGCCGGTCTTGCCCGTGCACACCTCGCGGTAGCTCGCGTTGGGCGTGTGGCCGCCCGCATAGCCGACGGCGGTGGTGTAGACGCCAGGGGCCTCCCAGAACACGCGCTCGGCGCCCCAGAAGCAGCCCATGCCGAAGACGGCCTCCTCGAGGCCCGCAGGGAACGGCGGCTTCAGCGGCGTGCCGAGCACCTCGTGGCGCTCGGGCACCGGCATCTCGTCTGGGCGGCCTGGCAGCGCCTGATCGGGCTCGACGAGTGAGGTCTTGTCGCGGGAGAAGATCATGCCTCCACTCTAGAGGGCGCGGGCCTTCTAGCCTCAGGGGGTGCCCGCCACCCGCGATGACCTCCGCAACGTCGCCATCGTGGCCCACGTAGACCACGGCAAGACGACGCTCGTCGACGCCATGCTGTGGCAGTCAGGCGCCTTCCGCGCCAACCAGGACATCGTCGACCGGGTCATGGACTCGACCGACCTCGAGCGCGAGAAGGGCATCACGATCCTCGCCAAGAACACGTCGGTCCGCTACCGCGGCGTGAAGCTCAACATCGTGGACACGCCCGGCCACGCCGACTTCGGCGGGGAGGTCGAGCGCGGCCTGACGATGGTCGACGGCGTGCTGCTGCTCGTCGACGCCTCCGAGGGTCCCCTCCCCCAGACGCGCTTCGTACTGCGCAAGGCGCTCGAGTCACGGCTGCCGGTGATCGTCGTGATCAACAAGGTCGACCGGCCCGACGCCCGGATCGCCGAGGTCGTCGACGAGGTCTACGAGCTGTTCCTCGACCTCGACGCCGACGAGGAGCAGATCGAGTTCCCCATCGTCTACTGCAACGCGCGGGCCGGGCAGGCCTCACTGACCGAGGGCGGCCACAGCGAGGACCTCGGCCCGCTCATGGACCTGCTGCTCGAGCGCATCCCGGCGCCGCGCCACGACCCGGGCCATCCGCTCCAGGCCCACGTCACCAACCTCGACGCCTCGCCCTATGTGGGTCGGCTCGCGCTCTGCCGGGTGCGCAACGGCGTGATCCGGCGCGGCCAGCCGATCGCCTGGTGCCGCGCCGACGGCAGCGTGGAGCGCGCCCAGGTGGGAGAGCTCTACGTCACCGAGGCCCTCGACCGCGTCGAGGCCGAGGAGGCCGGGCCTGGCGAGATCATCGCCGTCGCGGGCATCGCCGAGGTCACGATCGGGGAGACGCTCGCCGATCGTGACGACCCCAGGCCGCTGCCGGTCATCACCGTCGACGAGCCGTCGCTGTCGGTGACGATCGGCATCAACACCTCCCCGCTCGCCGGGCAGGACGGCTCCAAGCTCACCGCGCGGCAGGTCCGTGCCCGGCTCGACGCCGAGCTCGTCGGCAACGTCTCGCTGCGGATCTCCGACACCGCGCGCCCGGAGGTGTGGGACGTGCAGGGCCGCGGCGAGCTCCAGCTCGCGGTGCTCGTGGAGCTGATGCGCCGCGAGGGATTCGAGCTGACCGTCGGGCAGCCCCAGGTGCTCACGCGCCAGATCGACGGCCGGTTGCACGAGCCGCTCGAGCGCATGACCATCGACGTGCCCGACGACTACGTCGGCGTCGTCACCCAGCTGCTCGCGCTGCGCAGGGGCCGGATGGAGCACATGGTCAACCACGGCACCGGCTGGGTGCGAATGGACTACCTCGTGCCCGCGCGCGGTCTGATTGGCTTCCGCACGGAGTTCCTCACCGAAACGCGCGGAACCGGGCTGATCCACCACGTCTTCGAGCGCTGGGAGCCCTGGGCGGGCGAGCTGCGCACGCGACCCACCGGCGCGCTGGTCGCGGACCGCCGCGGCGTCGCCGCGCAGTTCGCGCTGATGAACCTCCAGGAGCGCGGCACGCTGTTCGTCGGGCCGGGCGAGGAGGTCTACGAGGGCATGATCGTCGGCGAGAACGCCCGCGGCGAGGACCTCGACGTCAACGCCTGCAAGGAGAAGCACCTCACCAACATCCGCTCCTCGACGTCCGACGTGCTCGTACGGCTCGTCCCGCACCGGCGCCTGTCGCTCGACCAGGCGCTCGAGTTCCTGCGCGTGGACGAGTGCGCCGAGGTCACGCCCGAGCGCGTGCGGCTGCGCAAGGTCAGCCTCGACCGGACCGAGCGCGTAAAGGCCGGACGACGGGCGCGGGCGAACGCCGCGCCCGTCGAGGCGACGACCTAGCGGCGGTTGCGGCTGCGCCCGGGGCGGCGCAACGGCTGGTGCGCGGACTGGCGCTCCGGTCGGGCGGTCGCGTGGGGCGCGAAGCCGGCGCGCTCGAAGTCGCGCTGGAGCCCCAGCCCCTGGGCGATCGCGCCCACGTCGCGGGCCTGATCGCCGAGAACGAAGGTGATCGCCACGCCGTCGCGGCCCGCGCGGCCCGTCCGGCCGGTGCGGTGCACGTAGCCGTCACGGTCCTCGGGCGCGTCGAAGTTGATGACGTGGGTGATGTCGACGACGTCGATCCCGCGCGCCGCGACGTCGGTCGCCACGAGGGTGTCGACGTCCCAGGCCTCGAAGCTCGCGAGCGCGCGCTCGCGCTGGTTCTGGGTCTTGTTGCCGTGGAGGGCGAGCGCCTTCACGCCCTTCGCGCCGAGGCGCTTGACCAGGCGGTCGGCGCCGCGCTTGGTGCGGACGAAGACGAGCGCAAGCCCGCGGGTCACGTCGAGCTCAGCGACGAGCGTGTCGAGCTTGGCCTCGTGCAGGACCGAGACGAAGCGGTGCTCGACCGGCGCCGTCCTCTCGGGCGCCGCGCGCTGCCCGTGGCGGCGCGGGTTGCGCGTGTAGGCACGGGCGAGGTCGCCGGGGGCCCCGGCGAGAGTGGCGGAGAACAGCAGCGTCTGGCGGTCGGTCGGGATGGTGGAGACGATGCGCTCGAGGTCGGGGCGAAAGCCCATGTCCATCATCCGGTCGGCCTCGTCGAGGACGAGGATCCGGATATTGTCCAGGCGGATGTCGCCGCGCGCCATCAGGTCGAGCAGGCGGCCCGGGGTAGCGACTATCAGATGCGCGCGGCGTGCCGCCTTGGCCTGGCGCTCGATGCCGACGCCGCCGTAGACGGCCGCGACGGATAGGCCCCGGGCCTCCGCGACGGCGCGGGACTCGTCGACTATCTGCCCGGCGAGCTCACGGGTGGGGGCCAGGACGAGGGCCGCCGGCCGCGGGTCCTCGCGCCGGAGCCGCTCGAGGATCGGCACGGCGAAGGCGAGCGTCTTGCCCGAGCCCGTGGGGGACTCGGCGAGGACGTCGTGACCGGACAGTGCGTCGGGGATGACCAGGCGCTGGACGGCGAAGGGTCTGGTGAAGCCGCGCGCGGCGAGGGCGTCCGCGACTGCGGGCGACACGCCGAGCTCGGCGAAAGAGGGGGACGACA
>DASQFQ010000173.1:0-2120 GCA_035633075.1 Solirubrobacteraceae bacterium
CCCGAGCCGTTGGGGCCCACGAAGCCGGCGACGACGCCGGTTGGGACGTCGATCGTCAGGCTTTCGACGGCGGCTCGGTCGCCGTAGCGCTTGGTCAGGCCGCTGAGGCGCATCACAGGCGGATTGGTCATTACTCATCTCCTTGGTCGGAAAACGTCGGTCGGTGCTCGCCGGACCGCCGGTCCGGCTGCGCGCCTCCCGCTGGGCGCCGGATCTGCAGCGCACCCAGACCTTTGCGTCGCTCGGCCCGTTCGTCGTCGGCCGCGCCGGCGATCTCGGGTGGCCCGCAGGACGATCTGTGTGGCCGGCGCGTGGTCCCGGTGGACGACCCGTTCTCGTCCCTGCGGACGAGGACGCGTGGCTCGCGGGGCGGTAGCGTCGGTCGTGTGAAACGCCTGCGCGACAGCTGGTTGCTCGATGGGCTGATCGCGGTCGCGCTGGCGACGGCGCTGGAGCTCCAGCTGCTGCTGGGCGACTACGCCGGCGGCGGCCTGCTGGACGCCGCCGGCGGGTTGCTGTTGACGCTGCCGCTCGCCGCGCGCAGACGCGCGCCGCTTGCTGTGGCCGGCATCTTCGCGGCGACCGCCGCGCTGAACGCGATCCTCGGCGGCGGGCTGTTCGCCGGAGAGCCGCCGCCGTTCGCCTCGCTCGTCGCGGGAGCGGTCACCTTCTACTCGCTCGGCGCACACACCGAGGACCGGCCCGCGCTCGTGGGCGCCGGCCTGGGGGTCGCCGGGCTGTGGAGCGCCGTGATCGCCACCGGGCCGGCGGACGCCCAGAGTTTCCTGTTCTCCGCGGGCCTGATCGTCGCCACGCCCTGGCTGGTGGGCCGCAGCATGCGCTCGCGCTCGCTTCGAGTAGCCCTGCTGCATCGCGAGCAGCTTCAGCGCGAGCGCGTGGCCGTGGGAGAGGAGCGGGCCCGCATCGCGCGTGAGCTTCACGACGTCGTCGCGCACAGCGTCGGGGTCATGGTGGTTCAGGCCCAGGGGGCGCGACGCGTGCTCGATCGCGACCCCGAGCGCGCGGGCGAGGCGCTGCGCTCGATCGAGGAGACCGGGCGCAGCGCGCTCACGGAGATGCGTCGCTCGCTCGGCGTGCTGCGCGAGGAGGGCTCCGGCGCAGCGCTCGAGCCGCAGCCCGGGATCGGCGATCTCGACGGTCTGGTCGAGGACGCCCGCGGCGCCGGCCTCGAGATCGAGCTGCGGGTTGCTGGAGAGCCGCGGGCGCTTCCGCCCGGGATCGACCTATCCGCCTACCGCATCGTCCAAGAGGCGCTCACGAACACGATCAAGCACGCGGGCGCAACGCACGCGCGCATCGCGGTCCGCTACGGCGAGCGGGAGCTGGAGCTCGAGGTCTCCGACGACGGAACGGGCGCTGCTACGGCCAACGGATCCCATCAGGGGCACGGTCTCGTCGGGATGCGCGAACGGGTGGCCCTCTACGGCGGCGAGTTGTGGACGGGGTCGGGAAGCGACGCGGGCTACTCCGTGCGCGCGCGCATCCCGCTGGAGACATGAGCATCCGCGTCCTGCTGGCCGACGACCAGGCGCTGGTGCGGGCCGGATTTCGCATGGTGCTCGATGCCGAAAGCGGCATCGAGGTCGTGGGCGAGGCGGCGAACGGTCGCCAGGCGGTTCACGGCGCGGGACGGCTCGAGCCCGATGTGGTGCTGATGGACATCCGGATGCCCGAGCTCGACGGCATCGCCGCCACGCGTGAGATCGCCGCCGACTCAGGCGAGCACATCCCGCACGTGCTGATCCTGACCACCTTCGACCTCGACGAGTACGTCTACGACTCGCTTCAGGCGGGCGCCAGCGGTTTCATGCTCAAAGACGCCCCGCCCGAGCAACTGGTCGAGGGTATCCGGGTGGTGGCGGCGGGCGACGCACTGCTGGCGCCGTCGGTCACCAGACGCCTGATCGCCGAGTTCTCGCGCACGCGGGTTGCGCGCCGGGAGCCTCCGCACGGACTCGACGACCTCACTCCGCGCGAGCACGAGGTCCTAAAGCTCGTGGCGGCCGGCATGTCCAACGGCGAGATCGCGCAGGAGCTCGTGGTGGGCGAGACGACCGGGAAGACGCACGTCGCGCACCTGCTCGGCAAGCTCGGGCTCC
>DASQFQ010000174.1:0-2557 GCA_035633075.1 Solirubrobacteraceae bacterium
GTGAGGCGGCATACAGCCGACAGCGCGAGCCTGGCCAACACGAGGTAATCCGCCCGCGCTGGAATGGTCAGCGAGACATCTCGCCCGTCCGTCACCTGGGGTACCTCCACCGGGACCACACTACCCAGAAACCCGCGAGAACCCTGCATCAAGCGCCTCGAGAATGGCCGCATGCAGAGCGGGATTCCCGCTCGCCACCACGGACATCTGGAACTCGTGCGCGGAGCCGAGCAGCGGGCACGCGCCAAGCGGGCGCCCGTAGGCGTCGCTCACGACGGCGCCGGCCTCTTCCAGGATCAGCGCCGCGGCCGCCAGGTCGTAGGGGGAGTTGTTGAGTACGGCCCCGCCGCCCACGCGCTCGAACTCGGCGCGCATGCCCGCGACCTCGTCGATCAGGCGCGGGCCGGGCTCCACGTAGGCGTCGAGCTGGCCCGTGACCACCCGCGTCATGTCGAACGCGGCCGAGCCGAGCTCGAACGTGGCGCCGCCCACCGACGACGCGTCGATCAGGTCCCCGAGCACAGCGGCCATGGGACGCGCCGGGCGCCCGCGGAACCCGTAGGTCCAGAACATGCGCTCGACCAGCTCGTTGCGCGACAGCCGCACCGGCGGCCCCTCCACGACGCCCGCGCCCCGCTCGGCGAGGAAGACCTGGCCCGATGGGATCTCCACGACGCAGCCGACGGTCACGTCCGCCATCGCCGGCTCGCCGTCGAGCGGCGCCGCCGCCACCGAGACGCAGCACGACTCGAGCCCGGCGAGCGCGGGGCGGGTGCCGTCGATCGGGTCGACCACGAGGACCATGCGGGCGGGTCCCGCGGGCTCCACCAGCCCGCGGTCCTCCGAGTAGAACGCCACGTCGGGCGCGCGCTCGGCGAGGAAGGCCTCGAGCGCGCGCTCGGCCTCCGCGTCGATCGCGAACGTCACGTCGCCGCCCGCGGCCTCGGCCTCGTGGGCACGGGCGGCGTGCGAGCCGAGGTGCGGCAGGACGCGCTCGCGCAGCGCCAGGGCCAGGTCTCGAACGAGCGCGCGCACGCCTAGGGGCGCGAGCCGGCGGGACGCCGCCCGAGCTCGACGTCGATCGTGCGCCGCCTCCCGTCGCGCAGGAGTGTGAGGCGCACCTGCTCGCCGGCGCTCCTCGCGCTGATCTCGTCCGCGAGGTCGTGCTCGCGGGTGAGCTCCTCGCCGTCCACGGCAACGATCAGGTCGCCCCCGCCGGCGATGCGGTCCTGGCCCTGGAACGAGATCTCGTCGTCGCCGGACTCGATGCCGGCATCCTCGGCCGGGCTGCCGGCCACCACCTCCTGCACGAGCGCGCCGGTGCCGACGTCGAGGTCGAGCCGGTCCGCAAGCTGCGGCCAGATGGTCAGCGTCTCCACGCCCAGGTAGCCGTATTCCACGCGGCCCTTGTCGCGCAGCTCGCGCAGCGAGCGCCGCACCGCGTCGACCGGGACGGCGAAGCCAACCCCCTCGCCGCCGCCGGACTGCGACTTGATCTGCGCGTTGATGCCGATCACCCGCCCCTCGGCGTCGAGCAGCGGCCCCCCCGAGTTGCCGGGGTTGATCGCTGCGTCGGTCTGGATGACGTCTCCGATCTGGAACTGCGTGAGCGAGCGGATCGTGCGGTCGAGCGCCGAGATCACGCCGATCGAGAGCGACTGGCGCTCGCCGAACGGGCTGCCGATCGCGGCCACCGGCTCGCCGACGGAGATCGTGCGCGACTCGCCGAGCCGCAGCGGCGTGAGCGACAGCCCCTCCGGGTCCACCTTCAGGAGCGCGACGTCCGCGTTCGGGTCGTGGCCGACGATCTCGGCCGGCACTCGGTTGCCGTCGAGGAACTCGACGAACACCTGCTCCGCCTTCGCCGTGTCGGCGCCCTGGCCGGTCGTGACCACGTGCGCGTTCGTCGCGATGTAGCCGTCGCCGTCGAGCAGGAACCCCGAGCCCTGGCCGCCCTCGCCCCCGTCCTCGAGCAGGCTCGTGCCCTGGCCGAACAGCGACAGGACGGTCACGACGCCGGGTGAGAGCCGGTCGTAGATCTGGGCCGGGTCGAAGCCGCCCTCGCGGCCCAGGCCCTCGACCACCTGCACGCGCGTGGTCGTGACCTTGCTCCTGCCGGCGGGCTCGTCGCCATCGCCGTTGCCGTCGCAGCCCGCCGCAAGGAGCAACAGCGCCGCGGCGGCCAGCGCCGCCGCGGCGCTGGCCGCCGCCCGCCTCACCAGGTCGTACCGTCCGCGGGCAGCTCGAGCGTGAATGCCGTGCGGTCGCTCTCCGTCGTGAGCAGCAGGCGCCCGTCCATCCGCTCGGCCAGCTCGCGGGCGATCGCGAGTCCGAGGCCGGCCCCGCGAGCGGCGTCGCCCGTGTAGAAGCGCTCGAACACCTTCGCGCGCGCCCCGGCCGGGAGGCCGGGCCCCGTGTCAGCCACCGTGAGCTCGGCGGCGCCATTGTCGCGGTGTGCCCTCACAGTTAAGTCCGTGCCCTCAGGTGTGTGGCGGAGGACGTTGTCGAGCAGGATACGCATGATCTGCACGACCCGTTCCCGGTCGCAGCAGGCGCT
>DASQFQ010000175.1:0-1603 GCA_035633075.1 Solirubrobacteraceae bacterium
GGCCGTGGAGAGCATGCTCGACTACCCCGAGCTGGTCGGGGCAGAGCGTGAGCGCTTCGAGGAGGTCATCCGCCACGAGGCGGTCGGATTGGGCGAGCTCGTCGAAGCGGCGGTGCGCGAGCACGCCGGCGACCTACGGGCCCAGTGGTCGCTCGAAGAGGTGCTCGGGCGCGACCTGCTCGCCGCGCTGCGGCGCAGCCTCGAGGGCGGGCTCAGCGTGACGGCGACGGAGCCGCCCGACGACCTATGGCTGGAGGTCGACAGCTACGCGGTCGTCCAGGCAGCCGGTCATCTCGCTGGGCGCCTGCGAGCCGATGCGGGTGTCGAGCACCTGCGCCTGGAGCTCCGGCCGGTGGGCCGCCACGCACGGCTCGGCCTCGGCTGGGAGGGGCAGCCACTGCGTGAGGAGACGCTGAGTGCCTGGGCGTCGGAGCCACTGCGGCGCGACGACGGCGGGATCGCGCCGACGCTGCGCGACGTGGTCGAGGAGCACGGCGGCGAGCTGTGGTCCGAGCCCGACTCCGAGGCCGGCGGTGCATGGGTGCGACTGCTGCTCCCGCTCGCCGCTGTCACGCCCGGGGCTCGACCGACGCCGGCGACCCCCCGCGGCGAGACCGTCGACCGGCGGCCGGAGTTCTACGACTTCGACCTCTTCCAGCCCGCCGAGGAGGCCGCGGGGTGGGACGATCGCCGGCTGGACGCGCTCGCATACACGGTGTTCGACACTGAGACGACCGGCCTGAGCCCGTCTGGAGGTGACGAGATCGTCTCGATCGGGGCTGTGCGGATCGTCAACGGTCGGCTGCTGCGCCGGGAGACCTTCGACCGGTTGGTGGACCCGCGACGTTCGGTGTCGCCCGCGTCCGTGGCGGTGCACGGGATCACGCCCGAGCTGCTGCGCGGCCAGCCGACGATCGACGCCGTGCTGCCCGACTTTGCGCGCTTCGCGGAGGACACCGTTCTGGTCGGGCACAACGTCGGCTTCGACCTGCGGTTCATCGAGCTCAAGGAGGCACAGACCGGCGTCCGGCTCAGGCAGCCCGCGCTCGACACGCTGCTGCTCTCCGCCGTCGTGCACCCCGGTCACGAGGACCACTCACTCGAGGCGATGGCGGCCCGGCTCGGCGTCAGCGTGATCGGGCGCCACACCGCGCTCGGTGACGCGATTCTCACCGGGGAGGTCTTCCTCGGGCAGCTCCGGCTGCTTGTCGCGCAGGGCATGACCACGCTCGGCGAGGCACGCGCCGCCGCCCAGAGGACCTACGCCGCGCGCAAGAGCGAGTCGCTGTACTCGCGCGCCTGAGAGGTCCGGGGGTCACGAGTGGACCACGGACGTAGCATGATTCGTGCTACGATGGGCGCATGTCCCGATCGCTGCACGTTCGCCTGGACGACACTGCCGCCGCCGCACTCGAGGTGGTTCGGGCCGGCGAGCTGACCGATTCGGAGGCGGTGCGCACGGCGCTGCGCGAGGCCGCCGCCCGCCGGCGCGTCCGCTCGGCGCTTCGCGAGGAGGTGCGGCGCCTCGTGGCCGACGAGGGCGACCGCGAGGAGATGCGGATCGTCCGGGAGCAGCTGGCCGAGCTGGCCCCACGCCGGCCGG
>DASQFQ010000176.1:0-4916 GCA_035633075.1 Solirubrobacteraceae bacterium
CACGCGCCGCCTTGGCGCGCTCGACCGCGGCGGCGGCCGCCTCGTCGGCCTCGACGCCGACGAGCACGGCGCGGGCGGCGGTGCGCCCGGCCTCCTCGATGCGCACGAGCTTCTTCTCGCCCACGAACGGAATCGCGTTGACCACCTCGATGATGTAGCCGTCGACCTTGGCGACCGCGTCGTCGTCGTTGTACATGTGCGGCTCGACAATGTCGACGTGCACCTCGTCGCCCTCGGAGAAGGGCACGGCCTGATGCTCGACCTCGTCGCGCGTCCCCTCCAGCGTGATCGCGAAGTGGTCCAGGGGCAGGCCGTCGGAGCCCTCGAAGTGCAGGCGGCGCCCGGTCTCGGACTCAAGCGCGTGCAGGTTGCGGGCGCCGTCGCCGGTGAAGTACGCGGTGACCCGCGGGTTCAGGCGCACGAGGTAGGCCTCCGGCCCGTCGGCCCCGACCGCCGCGACGAGCTTGCGCAGCCGGCGCTCGACGTCGATTGCGATCGTCTCCTCGGACTTCACGACCCCCTCGCCGTCGCAGGTCGGGCACGGCTTGGTCATGACCTCGCGCACCCCGTCGGTGACGTTCTGGCGGGTCATCTCGACCAGCCCGAGCGGCGAGATCTCGACGACGAAGGTCTTCGTGCGGTCCTCGTCGAGCGCCTTGCGCAGGACCTTGAGCACCGCGTCGCGGTTACGCGCCCGCGCCATGTCGATGAAGTCGATGACGATGATCCCGCCGATGTCGCGCAGGCGCAGTTGGTTGACGACCTCCTCGGCGGCCTCGAGGTTCGTCTTGGTGATCACGTCCTCGAGCCGGGCGGCCTTGCCGCGGCCCGTGTAGGAGCCCGAGTTGACGTCGATGACGGTCAGCGCCTCGGCGTAGTCGATGATCAGGTAGCCGCCGCTGGGGAGGTTCACTCGGCGCTCGAGCATCCCCGCGATCACCGGCTCGACGCCGTAGGCCTCGAACAGCGGCGCCTCCTCGTCCTCCCACAGCTCGATGCGGTCGACGAGCTCCGGCCCGGTGCGCTCGAAGAACGAGAGCAGGCGCTGGTGCTGCTTGGGGTCGTCGACGACGGCCCTCTCGAAGTGCGCGGAGAAGATGTCGCGCACGACGCGCACCGACAGGTCGGCCTCCTGGAAGACCATGGCCGGCGCGGTCGTGTCGGCCACGCGCTTCTGCAGGACCTCGTTGAGCTTGAACAGGTACTGCAGTTCGCGCTCGAAGTCGACGCGCTTGGCCCCCTGCGCCGCGGTGCGGATGATGGCGCCGCCACCGCCGAGGTCGAGCTGCTTGGCCTCGCGGCGCAGTCGCTCGCGCTCGGAGTCCTCCAGCCGGCGCGAGACGCCGACGCCCTCGCCGGTCGGCGCGTAGACCATGTAACGCCCGGCGATGGTGACCTCCATCGACAGCCGCGCGCCCTTGCTCTTCAGGGGGTCCTTGACGACCTGGACGACGATCTCCTGGCTGGGGGAGAGCAGGTCAGAGATGCGCGGGCCGCTCTGGCCACGGCCGCGCTTGGCGGTCTCCACTCCCGGGATGACGATCTCGTCGACGTGCAGGAAGCCGTTCTTGTCGAGGCCGATGTCGACGAAGGCCGCCTCGAGGCCGGGCAGGACGTTGTCGACCTTGCCCTTGTAGATGTTGCCGACGATGGAGCGGCTACCGCGGCGCTCGAAGTAGATCTCCGCGACGCGGTAGTCGCCGGGGACCTCACCCTTCTTCGGGCGGCCGCCCCGCTTGGCGATCGCGGGCGAGGGATCGCCGGCCGCCTCGAGCATGGCAACGCGGGTCTCCCCACGGTCCACCGTGACCAGTACTTGCTTCTTCAATTGAATTCCTCATCTCTACTGAAAGACAGTGGCCCGGCCCTTGCGTGACGCGGTCTCGCGCGCCTGCGCGTGGACCGACTGCAGGAAGCCGATGGCCATGAACGTGACGAGCATCGACGAGCCGCCGAAGCTCAGGAGTGGTGCCGGGACGCCCGTGATGGGCATGATCCCGACCGTCATCCCCACGTTGACGAAGATCTGGAACAACAGCATCGACGTGATGCCGCCGGCGATCAGCGCGCCGTACAGGTTCTTCGCAACCGTGAGGATGTGCAGGCCGCGCCAAATGAGCAGCGCGTACAACGACAGCACGAACGCGGCGCCGGCGAACCCGAAGGTCTCGCCGACCACCGCGAAGATGAAGTCCGTGTGGTGCTCGGGCAGGAAGTTCAGCCCGGTCTGCGTCGCGTTCTCCACGCCCCGGCCGGTCTTCTCGCCGGAGCCGATGGCGATGCGCGACTGCTGCTGCTGATAGCCGGCGTCTCCCGGGTCGCCGGAGGGGTTGAGAAAGGCGGTGAGGCGCTGCACCTGGTAGGGCTTGAGAACCTCGACGCCCGTGGCCGGGGCGGCGACCAGCACGAGCGTGATCGACACCACCCCGAGCGCCGCCAGGGCCGCGAAGTGCCGCCACGGGGCTCCGGCCACGAACAGTAGGGCCATCACCCCCACGATGTAGACGAGCGCGGTGCCGAGGTCGGGCTGGGCCATGACGAGCATGGCCGGGAGCAGGGCCAGCAGCGTGACACGCGCCGTGGTGTCGCGGCCCATACGCCGCATGCGGTCGACGATGAAGGCCGAGAGGGCCAGGACGAGCAGGAGCTTGCCGAGCTCGGAGGGCTGGAAGCGGAAGAAGGGCAGCTCGATCCAGCGCTTGGAGCCGCGCGTGGCGGAGGCGAGCGCGAAGACGAGCACGATCGAGCCGATCATCAGTCCGTACGTGAGGTACTTGAGCTCGCGCAGCCGCGAGTAGTCGACCCGCGAGATCGCGTACATGAGCACGAGCCCCACCACCGCATAGAGGGCCTGGCGCTCGACGTAGAAGTAAGGGTGCCCCGCCACGTCGTCGGCCGTCGCGCCCTTGATCGCGATCAGCGAGCAGCCGACGAGGCCGACGGTGGCGATCAGCAGCAGCGGGTCGAGCCGCAGCCGCCAGACGCGCGGGACGAGCGGGGGCGGAGGCTCGGAGGCCGGCTGGATTGTCTGAGGGGCGGAGCTCATCGGGTCTTGGAGGTTCCGACCTTGAACTTGTCCTTGCCGAGATCGAACCACTCGGACAGGATGAGCCGCGTCGCCGGCGCCGCTGTCTCGGCGCCGAAGCCGCCCTTCTCCACGGTGACCACGACGACGATGGGACGGCTGGGATGGGGCACGTAGGCGGCGTACCAGGCCTGGTCGGGCTGGCCCGGACGCTCCACGGTACCCGTCTTGCCGTACGCGGCGAGCTTTCCCCCCGCAAAGCCCTCGAAGACGTCGGCCGAGGTGCCGCCGTCCTCGCCGGCCGCCCGGCGCAGCCCCTCGAGGATCGTGTGCTGGTTGGCGTTGGAGAACGCCACGTGCCGGCGCGCCGGCATTCGGAACTCCTGGACCACCCGCCCGAGGCCGTCCTCAACGCTCTGGGCGAGGTGGGGCCGGACCACGTTGCCCCCGTTGGCGATCGTCGAGTAGGCGGTCGCCAGCTGCAGGGGCGTGGCCTGGAGGTCGCCCTGCCCCACCGCGAGGTTGACGTTGTCACCGGTCGACCACGGCCGCTCGATGCCGCCGCACGTCTTCAGCGCCGCGAAGGTCTGGGCCGGCACCTTCTCGCGGGCGACGCACGTGCGATAGTTGGCGAAGCCCGCGTCGCGCCAGCGGCGATCCGGGACCAGGCCGTCGAACTCGCCCGGCAGGTCGATACCGGTACGCCGCCCCAGGCCGAGGCGGCGCGCCCAGCGCTGGATGATCGGCCCGTGCGAGTTCGCGCGCTCGCCCAGCGTGTAGAAAAAGACGTCGGAGGACACCTTCAGGGCCTCGGGCAGCGCCAGCAGACCGTAGCGCGCGTCCCGGGCGTTCTTGAAGGTCTGGGGTCCGAGCTTGAACTCGCCGTCGTCGAAGATGGTCTGGGTCGGGGTGAGGATGCCCTCCTGAAGAGAGGTCAGCGCGGTGATCGGCTTGAAGGTCGAGCCCGTCGGATAAGCGGCGGCGATCGCACGGTTGAACAGCGGCGCTCCCTGGTCCTCGGAGTTGAGCTTGTCGAAGGTCGCCTGGGAGAGGGGTTTGGCGAACACGTTGGCGTCGAAGCTCGGGTAGGAGCCGAGGGCGAGGACCTCGCCGTTGGTCGGGTCCATCGCCACGTAGGCGCCGGCCTTGGCGGGGTTGAAGTTGCGGTTGGCGGCCGCGATCGCCTGCTTGAGCGCGTCGTTGGCCGCCCGCTCGAGGTCGAGGTCGAGGGTCAGGCGCAGGCGCTGGCCCTGCTGGGGCTCGCGCCGCGTCACGCGCCGGCGGTCGTCGCGGTTGCCCAGAGCGTTGATGACGACGCGGGTGTAGCCGTCGCTGCCGCGCAGGTAGCGGTCGTAGGTCTCCTCGATGCCGTCCTTGCCGATGCGGGTACTCGGAGCAACGCCCCGGTAGCGCTTCTTCGTGAGCTCGTCGGGCGAGATCTCGCGCAGCGTCCCGAACAGCTGGGCTGCGAGCGACCGGTGCGGATAGGAGCGCAGGTAGAGCTTCTCCACCGCTACCCCTGGGAACTCGTCCTTGCGCTCCTTGAGGTAGTTGAAGGCGGACCGCGGGACGTCGGTCTTGATCGTCACGTTGGAGTAGGGCGCCTCGGCGATGCCCTCCACGATGCGGCGGTGGATGGTGCGCGGGGAGAGGCCGATCACCCGGCCCAGGCGGCGGTAGGTCTGGCGCAGGCGGCGCTCGCCGGCGGGGACGGCCGGCACCACGACGCGGCGCGCGGTGCGCGCCTCGCGGCCCAGCCGCGAGCGCTCGCGGCGCTCCTCGCGGGTGAAACGGCGGTCCTCCTCGCGGCGGTCGCGCTCGGGGTCGTGCAGCTGGCTCGAGGCGGCGAGGCGCCGCCGCTCGGCGGCGGAGCGGGCGCGGCGGTAGACGT
>DASQFQ010000177.1:0-9467 GCA_035633075.1 Solirubrobacteraceae bacterium
GTCGAGACCGACCAGGCCGCCCGCGAGGCGACCGGCGCCCATCCCTACGGCCGCTACCTCGAGGAATTCGAGGTCGGTGCCGTCTACAAGCACTGGCCGGCCAAGACCGTCACCGAGGCCGACGACCACCTGTTCTGCCTCCTCACGATGAGCCACCACCCGCTGCACATCAACGACGTCTATGCCAAGCGGTCCCAGCAGGGGCGCAACGTCGTCGTCGGCCCGCTGGTCTACTCGCTCGCGCTGGGGATGAGCGTCTCCGACGTGTCGGGCAAGGCGATCGCCAACCTGGCGACGGAGGAGCTCAAGCACCCGGCGCCCGTCTTCCACGGCGACACGCTGTTCTGCGAGTCCGAGGTGCTCGAGGTGCGCGAGTCCCAGTCCAAGCCGGATCGCGGGACGGTGCGGGTCCAGACGCGGGTGCTCAACCAGGACGGCGTGCTGGTGGCCGAGTTCAAGCGCCTCGTGCTGGTTCCCCGCAAGGAGGGCGTGACGGCGCCCTCCGAGGGGAACGTGGAGTAGAAAGCAGGCTCTCAGACCCGAATGAGGAGTTGAGCAACCGCGTGAGTGAGATCACCGTTCCGACGCGAAATCGTGCGCTGCTGCAGTGGGTCGCGGAGGTCACGGCCGTCACGCAGCCCGATTCGGTGCACTGGTGCGATGGCAGCGCCGAGGAATACGACTCGCTCTGCCGGCAGCTCGTCGAGGCGGGGACCTTCGAGCGGCTCTCCGACGCCAAGCGCCCCAACTCCTACCTGGCCCTCTCAGATCCCGGTGACGTGGCCCGTGTCGAGGACCGCACGTTCATCTGCTCCGAGCGCGAAGAGGACGCCGGGCCGACCAACAACTGGCGCGCCCCCGCCGAGATGCGCGAGACGCTCTCGGGGCTCTTCAGCGGCTGCATGCAGGGCCGCACGATGTACGTGGTCCCGTTCTCCATGGGCCCGCTGGGCTCGCCCATCGCCCACATCGGGGTCGAGCTGACCGACTCGGCCTACGTCGCGGTGAACATGCGGATCATGACCCGCATGGGCAAGGGCGCGCTCGACGAGCTGGGCGACGACGGCGAGTTCGTGCCCTGCCTGCACTCCGTGGGGATGCCCCTCACCGAGGGGACGGAGGACGTGCCGTGGCCGTGCGACGCCGAGAACAGGCACATCGTCCACTTCCCCGAGACGCGCGAGATCTGGTCCTACGGCTCGGGCTACGGCGGCAACGCGCTGCTGGGCAAGAAGTGCTTCGCGCTGCGCATCGCGAGCGTCATGGCCCGCGATGAGGGCTGGCTGGCCGAGCACATGCTCATCCTCAAGCTGACCTCTCCCGAGAAGGAGTCCAAGTACGTCACGGGCGCCTTCCCTTCGGCCTGCGGCAAGACCAACCTCGCGATGCTCATCCCGACGCTCGAGGGCTGGACCGTGGAGACGGTCGGCGACGACATCGCGTGGATGAAGCTGGGCGACGACGGGCGCCTGTGGGCGATCAACCCGGAGGCCGGGTTCTTCGGCGTGGCGCCGGGCACGGGGGAGAAGACCAATCCCAACGCGATGGCCATGATCCGCGAGAACTCGATCTTCACCAACTGCGCGAAGACCGACGACGGCGACGTGTGGTGGGAGGGGATGACCGAGGAGCCGCCCGCCCACGCGATCGACTGGAAGGGCAACGACTGGGCGCCCGAATCGGACTCGCCCGCCGCCCACCCCAACGCCCGCTTCACCGCGCCCGCCGCGCAGGACCCGGCGATCGCACCGGACTGGGAGGACCCCGCCGGGGTCCCCGTCGACGCGATGCTCTTCGGCGGCCGCCGCTCGGAGGTGGTGCCGCTCATCCACGAGGCCTTCGACTGGGAGCACGGCGTCTTCCTGGGCGCCCAGATGTCCTCGGAGACGACCGCGGCGGCGGCCGGCGAGGTCGGCAAGCTGCGCCGTGACCCGTTCGCGATGCTCCCGTTCTGCGGCTACCACATGGCCGACTACTGGGGCCACTGGCTGAAGATGGGCGAGCGGGACGGCGTGGTCCTGCCGAAGATCTTCTACGTCAACTGGTTCCGCAAGGACCTCGAGACCGGCCGCTTCCTGTGGCCGGGCTTCGGCGAGAACTCGCGCGTGCTCGAGTGGGTGTTCCGCCGTTGCGACGACGCGGTGGAGGCGCGCGACACGCCGATCGGCCGCGTCCCCACCCCGAGCGTGCTGAACACCGACGGGCTCGACGTGCCCGAGGAGGACCTCGAGCGGATCCTCGGGGTCGATCCCGAGCAGTGGAAGGCCGAGATCCCGCTGATCCGCGAGTTCTTCGACACCTTCGGCGACCGCATCCCGCCCGCGGTGTCCGCGCAGCTCGACGCGCTGGAGGAGCGGTTGGAGCGGGCCTAGCGCTCATCGATGACGTCGTCGGAGCCCTCGGATCGAGCGCCTCCAGCGTGCAGGGCTTGCGCCGGCGGAGGATGATGGGCACGTGAGCCTGGCGGAGGACCGAGTGCCCGCCGATCGCGCGCCCGCGGTGCGCGCGTTCGCGCAGGCCTTCCTGCGGCGGCTGGGCGGGGACGGGACCGAGGGCCTGGACCCCGAGGTCGTGCAGGCCGAGATCGCCGCCGCCTTCACGTTCGCATCCGAGCGCGGCGAGCCGCCGATCGCGGTGCGCGCCTTCAACCCGAGTCGGGCGGAGCACGGCTACGAGACCGCGGGCTCGGTGGTCGAGACCAACACGGAGGACTGGCCGTTCCTGCTCGACTCGGTCAGCAACGAGCTGCGCGCCCGCGAACTCGGCATCCAGCGGGTCATGCACCCCATCATCGGCGTCGAGCGGGCGGCGGACGGCTCGATCGGACAGGTCCTGCACCCGCGCGAGGCATCCACGCGCGAGTCCGTCATGCACTTCGACCTCGACCGCCGGCTGGAGGGCGAGGAGCTCCAGGCGCTCGAGGACGCGGTCCGCGACGTGCTCGGCGACGTGCGCCGGGCGGTGCTCGACTTCCCCGCCATGGCCGACCGCGCCAAGCGCATGGTGCAGATGGCCAGCGCCGGCGCCTCGCGCTACGCCGACGACGAGGTGGACGAGACGGTGTCCTTCCTCGAGTGGCTGGCACTCGACCACTTCATCTTCCTCGGCTACCGCGAGTACCGCTTCACCGACGACGCGATCGCGGTCGCGCCCGGCTCCGGGCTCGGGATACTCGCCGACACGGCGAGCTCATCCTATGCGCAGCCCGTCCCCATGGCCTCGATACCGCCCGAAGTCCGTGCCCGGGCGCTCGAGGGCGACCTGCTGATCGTCTCCAAGACCAACCGGCTCTCGCGCGTGCACCGCCGGGTTCGAATGGATTACATCGGTGTGCGGCGCATCTCGCCCGGGGGCGAGATCGTAGGCGAAGCCCGGATGCTGGGGCTGTTCACCACCAAGGCCTACGCCGAGCCCGCCAGCCAGACGCCGCTGCTGAACCGCAAGCTTCGCCAGATCCTGCGCTCGGAAGACCTCATCGAGGGGTCGCACGACTACAAGGCGGCCGTGTCGCTGTTCGATTCCTTCCCGAAGGACGAGCTGTTCGCGGCGCCCACCGACGAGCTGCGCGGGGCCGTCGTGGCGCTGCTCACCGTCCACGGCGAGCAGGTGCGGCTGCTCGGCCGGCGCGACGCCGACGGCCGCAGCGTCGCCGTGATCGTCGCCCTGCCCCGCTCCCGCTACGACGCCGAGCTGCTCGAGCGGCTGCGCGCGCTGCTCCAGCGGCGCTACAGCACCCCCAGCGTGGACTCCCACATCGTGCTCGGCGAGGGGGACCGGGTGCAGGTGCACTTCTCCGTCCACGCCTCGGGCGGCTGCCCCGACGTGAGCTTCAGCGAGCTGGAGCAGGAGGTGATCGCGCTCACGCGGACGTGGGAGGACGAGCTGCGCGACCTGCTGGTGGCCCGTCACGGCGGGGCCCGCGGGCGCGCGCTGGCCGATGCGTGGGCGCGGCGCTTTCCGCGCTACTACAAGGCGTCGACCTCGCCGTCGCTCGCCGTGCACGACATCGGCTGCTTCGTCCGGCTGGAGACGCTGGGCGAGCCCTTCGTCGTCGGGCTGCAGAACGAGCACGACGAGCAGGGCGAGCGCACGCGCGTCGGCCTCTACAAGAGCGGGGGCAAGGTCGAGCTGTCGCAGGCCATGCCGATGCTCGAGGACCTCGGGCTGCGCGTCATCGAGGAGGTGCCCACGCGGCTCCACGGCGGCGACGGCGACACCTGGGTGCAGGACTTCGGGGTGCTCGGCCCCGGCGACCGGGCGCTCGACCTCGACGCCCACGGCGCGCGGCTGGCCGACTGCATCGCGGCGGTCTGGCGCGAGGACACCGAGTCCGACCCGCTCAACCGCCTGGTGCTGATGGCGGGCCTCGACTGGCGCCAGATCGAGATCCTGCGCGCCTACCGCAAGTACCGCCAGCGCGTGGGCTCGCGCTTCACCGAGGGCTACCAGAACGAGGTGCTGGCGGAGAACGCCGGCCTGACCGCGAAGCTCGTGAGCCTGTTCGAGCTGCGCTTCGACCCCGGGCACGAGCGCGACGAAGCCGCCGAGGACGCGCGGCACGAGGAGATCCTCGCCGATCTCGAGGACGTGGCCTCACTCGACCACGACCGGATCCTGCGCAACCAGCTCGGAGTCATCGACGCGACGCTGCGCACCAACGCCTACCGCCGCGGGCGCGGGGCGATGGCCTTCAAGCTGCGCTCGGCCGACGTCCCGGCGATGCCGCAACCCCCGCCCCTGGTCGAGATCTACGTCTACTCGCGCGAGATGGAGGGCATCCACTTACGCGGCGGCCGGATCGCGCGCGGCGGTATCCGCTGGTCGGATCGCATGGACTACCGCACGGAGGTCTACGGCCTCATGCGTGCCCAGCTCACGAAGAACGCCGTGATCGTCCCCGCCGGCGCCAAGGGCGGCTTCTACCTCAAGCGGCGGCCGGCCGACCACGAGGAGCTCGAGCGCGAGGTCGAGCGCCAGTACGTCGCCTACGTCCGCGCGCTGCTCGACGTCACCGACGACCTCGTCGACGGCGCGGTCGTGCACCCGCCCGACGTGCGAGTGCTCGACGACGACGACACCTACCTGGTGGTCGCCGCCGACAAGGGCACCGCGACGTTCTCCGACACCGCCAACGCGATCTCCGAGGAGTACGGCTTTTGGCTCGGCGACGCCTTCGCCTCGGGCGGATCCAGCGGCTATGACCACAAGAAGCTGGGGATCACGGCGCGCGGCGCGTGGGAGTCGGTCAAGCGCCACCTGCGCGAGCTCGACCTCGATCCCGCGCGCGACCCGTTCACGGTCGTCGGGATCGGCGACATGTCCGGCGACGTGTTCGGCAACGGGATGCTGCTCTCGGACCGGATCCGCCTGGTGGCCGCCTACGACCACCGCCACGTGTTCATCGACCCCGACCCCGATCCCGACACGGGCTTCGCAGAGCGCCGGCGGCTCTTCGAGCTGCCGGGCTCGTCATGGAACGACTACGACCGCGCGCACATCTCCGAGGGTGGCGGGGTGTGGCCGCGGACGGCGAAGCGCATCCCGCTGTCGGAGCCCGCGCGCGCGGCGCTCGGGATCGAGGACGAGGCGCTGCCCCCCAACGAGGTCATCCGGGCGATCCTGCGCGCGCATGTGGACCTGCTCTGGAACGGTGGCATCGGCACCGTCGTCAAGGCGTCGACCGAGACCGACGCCGACGCGCACGACCGCTCGAGCGACGCGATCCGCGTCGACGCGCGCGACCTGCGCTGCCGGGTGGTGGCCGAGGGCGGGAACCTCGGCCTCACTCGCCGGGCACGCGTCGAGTACGCCCATGCGGGCGGCCGCATCAACGCGGACTTCATCGACAACTCCGCCGGGGTGGACTGCTCCGACCACGAGGTCAACCTCAAGATCCTGCTGGGCCTGGCCGAGCGCCGCGGCGAGCTGACGCGCCCGGACCGCGACGCGCTGCTGCTCGAGGTCACCGACGACGTGGTCTCCCACGTGCTCTACGACTCCTTCCTGCAGGCCCAGATCCTCTCCGAGGAGGTCGAGCGCTCCGCGGCGCGGATCGACGCCTATGAGGACCTCGTCGCGACCTTGGAGGAGGACGGCTCCCTGCGCCGCGAGGACGAGGCGCTGCCCACCGGCGAGGAGATCGGCGAGCGCCGGCGGGCCGGCCGCGGCATGGAGCGCCCCGAGCTGGCGCTCCTGCTCGCGTATGCCAAGCGGCGGATCACGCGCTCGCTGCTGGGGTCGGACCTGCCCGACGACCCTTGGCTCTCGCGCGACCTGCGCGGATACTTCCCCCCGGCGATCGTGCAGCGCTTCGGCCACCTGGTCCCCGAGCACCCGCTGCGGCGCGAGCTCGTGGCCACCATCAACGCCAACATGGTGGTCAACGCGCTGGGGCCGACCTTCGTCTCCCAGCTCGTCGCCGAGCGCGGCGTCGAGCCGGCCGACGTGGTCCGCGCCTACCGCATCGGACGCGAGGTGACGGGGGCCGAGGCCGAGTGGGAGGCGATCGAAGCCCTGGACGGCCGGATCGAGCGGGGGCTGCAGGCGGAGCTGATGACCGGCATGGACGCCCTGGTCGACGCGGTGACCCGCTGGTACCTAACCGAGGCGCCGGCCGGCGATCTGGAGGGGATCATCGCCGCCGATCGCGACGGCTTCGAACGCTTCGCGGCCACCCTGCCGGAGCTGGGTGACGAGGAGCGCCTGCGCCGGCGCGAGGAGGAGGCCGCCCGGCTGGCCGGCGAAGGCGTACCCGAGCCCCTGGCGCGTGCCCACATGCTGCGAGGCGACCTCATCCACGCCCCCAACGTCGTGGCGGTGGCCGCGGCGACCGGACGCCCCGTCGGAGAGGTGGCGCGGGTCTTCGCGGCGGTCGGCGAGCGCGTCGGCCTGGCACGCCTCGAGACGGAGATCAACGCCTTGCCCGTCTATGGACGGATGGAGCGCTGGGCGCGGCAGGCCGTGCGCGAGGACGTGCGCGAGGCGCGTCGCGAGATCGCCCGCCACGCGCTCGCCGAGGCCGACGGCGCCGGCCCCGACGAGGCCGTCGAGCGCTTCCTCGCCGCCCGCCGGGAGGTCTGCCAGCGGCTTGAGGCCTTCACGCGGACGCTCGCCCGCGAGGGGAAGGCCGACCTGGCCGGGCTGGCGCTGGCGGTGCGGCAGCTGCGGGCGCTGGTGGAGTGAGCGGCCTACTACTAGTGCGGGCTGTCGCCGGTCGCGGCCGGCGGGCGTGACTCCTCGGCCAGCGAGGTGATGGCGAGCAGGCCGCGGGCGGCCTCCTCGAGCACCCCAGTTGCCTCCTCGGAGGAGCGGGCGTAGAGCTCGACGAGCAGGTGAACGACGATCTGTTCGTCGTCGTGCTTGTGGAAGCGCACGTGCGTGAAGAACTCGCGCGTGCCGTTGTCGCCGAAGGCGGCGTAGGCGAGCGAGTCCGCGGCCTCGGGGCCCGAGCAGGTCTCCACGGACTCCGCGTCCACCGTCACGGTGCAGGAGGCGACCCACGGCGTGCCGGCGACCATTCGCTCCCAGCGATCCTCGATCGGCTCGATGCGGCCGTTGGAGAAGGTCAGGTGCGGCTGGTCGTGCATGCAGTCCAGGCATTGCACGACGGCCTCCTGGAGCTCGTCGACGACCTCGCCACGCTCTCCGGTGACGGAATCGATGCGGTGGATCCCCTCGTAGTGGACCTGAACCTCGAGCTCCTGCGACCAGCAGCGGTAGCAGCGCAGCCAGGATCCGACCATCTGGGGCTCGGTGGAGCCCTCCATGAAGACCCATTCTATGCTGCGGCCGTGGGCGGCACGGTGCTCTACGAGGTCGCGGGAGCGATGGCGACCCTCACCCTGAACCGCCCGGGCTGCCTCAACGCCATCACCGACGAACTGATCGAGGACCTCGCGGCCCAGCTCGACCGCGCCGAGGCCGCGGTCGCGGTGCGCGACGCGTCGTTCGGCGACCACGGGCTGGAGCGTCGGTGAGGCGCGCGCTGGCGCTCGTGGCCGTCGCCGGGGCCTGGGCCGGATGCGGGGAGCAGGCGCCCAGCGACGCGGTCCAGGTGCGCGAGACGCTGACGGCATTCGGGCGAGCGACGGCCGCCAAGGACTACCAGACGCTCTGCGATCGCCTGCTCGCTTCGGTGCTGATCGCCGACCTCAAGAAGATCGGGCTGCCCTGCGAGATCGCGCTGCAGCAGGGGCTCGGCCAGGTGCGCCAGCCGCGCCTGATCGTCGGGGAGGTCCGGATCCGCGGGACGCGCGCCAACGCCGAGGTGCGAACGTCCGCTGAGGGCCAGGCGCCGTCGCGGGACACGATCGAGCTGGTCAAGACGCAGGGCGGCTGGCGCATAGCGTCGCTGGCGACCCCGGCGCAGCCCAGCCAGACGCCTTGAGGACCCGGCGGAGAAGGAGCCCCACGTTGACAGACGACGAGGTGAACGACCGCGTCGCAGGCGCTCGTGCACGAGGAGCTGCTAGCTCCATCATCCGCACACGGCGAAGGCGATCAAGTTCAAGCACTGACGCGTCGCCGGGCCGGGGCGATTCTCCGCACCGGGCCGACCGCCGGCGCGTAGCCCCCGCGGCCGCGCAGCAACACGACGCGCGCCCGCAGGCGCCGCTTCGACGTGACGATGAACGTCACGTCCGAGCGGCCGTCGAGCCGGCCGTGGGCGACCTGCCTCCAGCGGTAGCGCTCGCGCGAGTAGAGCTGCAGCGCGGCGGGCGCACCCGCCTGCGCCGGGCGGGCGAGCGTCCGCAGGGCGACGCGGCCGCCGCGCAGCCGGCGCGCCGTGGTCCTCAGGCGCGCGCTGACCGGGACGGCGAGCGGGAGGCTGGGGTCACCGCCGGCGACGGCGCGATACACGGCCGGGCCCGCCGGGACGACCGTGGCGCGGAAGGCCCCGTCCGCACCCACGGGCGCGCTGGCGACCGCGACGAAGCTGCCGTCCGGGCGCCGCTGCTCGATCGTCACCGTGCGCACGCCCCCGGGGGCGATCCCGCGTAGGACGGCCCGGCGGCGTACCGCCACGGGCGAGGCCGGCCCGCGCAGGGCGAACGCGAAGACGTCGAGGCTCCCCGACATGAACGGGTGGATCGTGCAGCGGTAGGGCACGCGCCCGGGCTGCTGGAAGGTGAAGGAGAACCTCCCGCCGGGGCCAAGGTTCCCCGACTCAAAGGAGCCGTCGAGCGCCGCGACATTGTGGGCGGACGCGTCGCTGTTGGTCCACGTCACGGTGTCCCCGGCCAGCAGCGTCAGGCTCGGAGGCTCGAAGAACTTGCCCGGCATGTCGACCGTGCGCTCCGCGGCGCGCGCCGGGGCCGCGGCCACCACGGCGACCGCCAGCGCGGCCAGGGCCACGGCGAGGCGAGCGCTCACCGGCGCACCCGGTAGAGGCCGATCATCCCGCGCATCATGTGCTGCTCGACGTGGCAGTGATACAGCCACGTCCCGGGCGCGTCCTCCTTGATGCG
>DASQFQ010000178.1:0-3362 GCA_035633075.1 Solirubrobacteraceae bacterium
GCGGGCGCCGTGCTCTCGACCGCTCGGATCGCGCTGGCGGTGGAGCCGCGGTCGCGCCCGCCGGCGCAGCAGGCGCCGCGGCCCGCGCCGGTCGACGACGCACCCACGGTCGCGGACGAGCCGCGCCCCTGAGCCCTTACATCGCGGTCGTCGGGCCCGGGGATGGCGGGGACCTCGAGGCGGCCGAGTCGGTCGGGCGCGAGCTCGCGCGGCGCGGGGCGGTGGTCGTCTGCGGCGGTCTCGGCGGCGTCATGGAAGCGGCCTGCCGGGGCGCCAGGGAAGCGGGAGGAACGACCGTCGGGATCCTGCCCGGAACCGACCGCGCCGCCGCCAACCCCTTCGTCGACATCGCGATCCCGACCGGCCTGGGGGAGGCGCGCAACGCGCTCGTGGTGCGGGCGGCGGACGCCCTCGTCGCCGTCGGCGGCGGCTACGGCACGCTCTCCGAGATCGCACTCGCGCTGAAGGCGGGCAAGCGCGTCGTGGGTCTCGGCAGCTGGGAGATCGAAGGGATGGAGCAGGCGGCCGATCCGGAGTCGGCGGTCGCGACGGTCCTCGGCGAGCCCCCCTTCTAGACTCGCGGCCACCTTTGGCCGGCCAGTCCGACACCCCGTACCTCGACTCGCTGCGCGCCTACGCCGAGCGCTCGCCAGGGCGACTCCACGTGCCCGGCCACAAGGGCGGTCCGGGCGCCGATCCCGGCCTGGTCGAGGCGATCGGCGAGCGCGCGCTCGCGCTGGACATCCCGGCGCTCACCTGGGGGATCGACGTCGGCGACGAGCCGACCCCCTTCGAGGAGGCGCAGCGGCTCGCCGCCGAGGCCTGGGGCGCGAGCCGCAGCTGGTGGCTCGTGAACGGGGCCTCGCAGGGGAACCACGTCGCGCTGCTCACGCTCGGGCATCAAGGGCAGAGGGTCGTCACGCAGCGCAACGCTCACTCGAGCACGATCGACGCGTTGATCATGTCGGGGCTGCGGCCGACCTTCGTGTCGCCCGAGCTCGATCCCGAGCTCTACATCGCGCACTGCATGACGCCGGAGGCGCTGGACCGCGCGCTGCGCGAGACGCCCGGCGCCGCCGGCGCGACGGTGGTCTCGCCCACCTACTTCGGCGCCGTCGCGGACGTGGCCGCCCTGGCGGAGGTGGCTCACGGCCACGTCGTGCCGCTGGTCGTGGACGAGGCCTGGGGCGCCCACCTGCCCTTCCACGAGGACCTGCCCGCGCACGCGCTCAGCCTCGGCGCGGACCTCGTCATCTCGAGCACGCACAAGATCGTCGGCAGCCTGACCCAGTCGGCGATGATCCACCTCGGGCACGGCGACCTGATCGAGGAGGGGATCGTGGATCGCTGCGTGACCCTGGTCGAGTCGACGAGCCCCAACTCGCTCCTCTTCGGCTCGCTGGACGCGGCGCGGCGCAGCGCCGCCACGCGCGGGCGCGAGCTGCTGGGTGAGACGCTGCAGGCGCTCGCCCGCACGCGGGCTGCGGTGCGCGAGATTCCCGGCCTCGACGTGCTCGACGAGCGCCTGGCCGGCGCGCCGGGCGTGTTCGACTACGACCCGCTTCGGCTCGCGATCGACGTGCGCGGCACGCTGGCGAGCGGCTACGAGCTGGCGCGCCTCCTGCGCGAGCAGGACGACGTGAACATCGAGCTGGCCGGCGAGAACGTGATGGTCGCCGTGTTCGGCATGGGGGAGGACGCCGGCCCCGCGGGCGAGCGGCTGCTGAGCGCGCTGCGCCGGGCGGTCGAGACGGTGAGCGCGAAGGCGCAGGAGCCCGCCGCGGCCCGCTTCGCGCCGCCGCCGCCGTGGGGGGAGCTCGTGATGACTCCGCGGGAGGCCTTCCTCGGCCCGCAGGAGATCGTGCCCGCTCGCGAAGCGGTGGGGCGCGTGGCCACCGAGTCGCTCGCCGCGTACCCGCCAGGGATCCCGAACGTGCTGCCAGGGGAGCGCCTCAGCGCCGAGACGCTCGACTACATCGAGCAGACGATCGCGCACGGCGGCAGCCTGCGCGGGGCGAGCGACCGCGCGCTGCGCACGCTGCGCGTGGCGATCGAGAGCTAGATCAGGCCGGCCGCCAGGCGGCCGAAGGCCGAGATCGCCTGCTCCAGGTGCTCCTCGGGCGTGTCCTCCTGGGGCGCGTGGCTGAGCCCGTTGGTGGAGCTGGTGAACATCATGGCCGTCGGCACGTGTCGCGCCATCTCGGCCGCGTCGTGGAGGGCGCCGCTCGGGATCGTTCGCCCCGTGCCCGCTGCCTCGAGCGCGGCCGCCACGAGGCGCTCGTCGAACGGGATCGGCTCGATCCTCCAGATCTCGGCCGTCTCCGCGTCCCCGGCGGCCTCGCGCACCGCTTCGAGCATCGCGGCGAGCGGGGCCGCTTCCCGGTGGCGGAGGTCCACCACCAGCTCCGCCCGCCCCGGCACGGCGGTGGCGATGCCGGGCTCGAGCCGCAGCACGCCGGTCGTGCCGACTCCGCCGTGTTCCTTGGCGATCCGCTCCACAGCCAGCGCGGTCCTGGCCGCGGCCAGGCCCGCGTCACGACGCATGTCCATCGGCGTGGTCCCGGCGTGCGAGGCCTGACCGGTGAAGGTGAAGCGGTGCCGCTCGACTCCGAAGGTGCCGCTCACGGCGGCCACCGCGATGCCCTCGCTCTCCAGCACCGGACCCTGCTCGATGTGCAGCTCGAGGTAGGCCACGAGTCCCTTGCGCCGGCCGGCCGCCCGCGGGGCGCGCGCCAGCTCAACGTCGTACTCGGCGAGCACGTCGGCAATCGCGCGTCCCTCGTCGTCGCTCAGGTCCTTCACCGCTTGCGGGTCCAGCGTGCCGGCCACGGCGGAGCTGCCGAAGAGGCTGCGCCCGAAGCGCGCGCCCTCCTCGTCGGCGAAGTCGATCAGCTTGAGCGTGTGGCGAGGGCGGCCGCTCTCCGCCGCCGCGCGCAGCAGCTCGAGCCCCGCCATCACGCCGAGCGCGCCGTCGAGCCAGCCGCCGTCCGGCACCGAGTCGAGGTGGGATCCCACCGCCACCGCCTCGTCGAGCTCGCCCGGCAGGTCGGCCCAGAGGTTGCCGGCCTCGTCCTGCTCGACGCTCACGCCGTCGATCTCCTCGAGCCGCTCGCGCAGGAAGGCGCGCGCCCGCTGCCACTCCGGCGTCCAGCAGACCCTGCGCGCGCCCTCTGGCCCGCCCGTGAGGCGGTCGAGCTCGCGCAGGTCCTCGAGCGCCCGCGTGGGGCGGACCTCCATCAGGCCACGCGCTCGCGGCGCAGCGCCTGCATCAGGCAGTGGGCGCCGCCGCCGCCGAGCGTGAAAGCGGCCAGCTCGGGGTCGTAGACGGTGAGGCCGAGCGCTCGCAGGCGCTCGTTCAGGTC
>DASQFQ010000179.1:0-3691 GCA_035633075.1 Solirubrobacteraceae bacterium
CCGCCCGCGTCTCGGCGGGGCACGCGCCCGCTCGCGTGCTCGTGTTGCGCGATACGCGCGAGTCGGGCGAGATGCTCGAGGCCGCCGTGGCGGCGGGGATCGCGGCCGCCGGCGGCGAGGCGCTGCTCGGCGGCGTGCTGCCGACTCCGGGCGCGCCGCTGCTGATCGGCCGCTACGGGCTCGACCTCGGCGTCGTCATCTCCGCCTCGCACAACCCGTACCGCGACAACGGCATCAAGTTCTTCGGGGAGGACGGCCACAAGCTCTCCGACGCCGTCGAGCACGAGATCGAGCGGGCGGTGGAGGCTGGACCGGTGCCGGCCGCGCGGGGCGGCCGGGCACGGCGGTTGCACGGGGCGCTGGAGGACTACCTACGGGGCCTGCACGAGCGCTTCGCCGAACTCGACTTGGGCGGCCGTCGTGTCCTGCTCGACTGTGCGCACGGCGCCACCTTTCGTGCTGCGCCGGAGATATTCCGCCGGCTGGGCGCCGAGGTCGGCCTGCTGGGGGCCGCCCCCGACGGGCGCAACATCAACGATGGCTGCGGCTCGACCCACGTCGAGCACCTCGCCGGCGCGATGCGCGAGGGCGGCCACGACGTCGGCTTCGCCTTCGATGGCGACGGCGACCGCGTGCTCGCCGTCGACCACCGCGGAACGGTGGTGGACGGCGACGAGCTGATCGCGCTCGCCGCCCTGCATCTGCGCGACCGCGACCGGCTGCCCGGCAACGGCGTGGCGGTGACCGTCATGACCAACTACGGCTTCCACACCGCCATGCGGGAGGCCGGCGTCAAGGTGGCGACCACGCCCGTGGGCGACCGTTACGTGCTCGAGGCCCTGCGCAAGCGGTCGTGGGCCCTGGGCGGCGAGCAGTCTGGACACATCATCGACATGGGCTTCGTCCCCTCGGGCGACGGGATCGCGTCTGCCCTCCTCACCTTGGAGGCGCTGGGCGGAGAGGAACTCGCCGAGCGCCGCGCGATGGAGAAGCTCCCCCAGCGGCTCGTCAACGTGAGCATGTCGGATCGCGGGAAGCTCGAGACGGCGATCGAGGCCGTCCGTGGGGCGATCGAGCGGGAGGAGGCGTCCCTGAGCGGGCGGGGCCGGGTCCTCGTCCGCCTCAGCGGCACCGAGCCCCTCGTGCGCGTGATGGTCGAGGCGCCGACCGACGAGGAGGCCGACGCGGTGTGCGCCCGCCTGGTCGCCGCGGTGAAGTCCGGCACCAGCGGAGAAGAAGGAGTGGCGGGGCGCCAATAGAATGGCCGGGCAAGGAGGGGAGCCGGCCAAGCGGCGGGCCCCGGCTTCGCTAACGGAAGGCCCTGCCATGTGCGGCATCGTCGGCTACGTCGGTTATCGCCCGGTTCAGGAGGTTCTCCTCGCTGGGCTCGAGAAGCTCGAGTACCGCGGGTATGACTCCGCGGGGATCTCCCTGCTCTCCGACGGCGAGCTCGAGTCCGTTCGCGCGGTCGGCAACCTCAGCGCGCTGCGAGCGTCGGTGCGCGCGCGCGAGGACGGCGGCGGCGTCGCCGTGGCGGCCCCGCCCGTGACGACGGGCATCGGGCACACGCGCTGGGCGACCCACGGCCGCGTGTCGCAGGAGAACGCGCACCCCCACTTCGACAACCACGACCGCGTCCACGTCGTGGTCAACGGCATCGTCGAGAACTACATGCAGCTCAAGCAGGAGCTGGCGGCTCGCGGCGCATGCTTCACCTCAGAGACCGACGCGGAGGTCATCGCCCACCTGATCTCGCTGCACTTGGAGGACGGGCTGGTCGACGCCGTGCGCAGCGCGTACGCGCGCCTGTGTGGCCACTTCGCCTTCGTGGCGATCTCGGCCGAGGAGCCCGAGCTGCTGGTGGGGGCGCGCAAGGAGTGCCCGCTGATCGTCGGCCGCGGCGACGGCGAGCAGTTCCTGGCCTCGGCGATCCCCGCGTTCCTCGCCCACACGCGACATGTCCAGCTGATCGAGAACGACGAGATCGTCGTCGTGCGGCGTGACTCAGTCGAGTTCCTCAGCGCCGCGGGCGAGCCGATCGAGCGCGAGGTCGAGGAGGTCGACTGGAGCGAGGAGGTCGCCGAGAAGGGCGGCTATGAGACCTTCATGCTCAAGGAGATCCACGAGCAGGCCGACGCCGTCGCCGAGACGATCGCCGACCGCACCGTGCGGCGCGACGGCGTGGACCTCGATGGCCTGGGGACCATCGACGACGCGTTCCTCAGCGATTGCCGCCGCATCGTCGTCGTCGCCTGCGGCACCTCATACCACGCGGGCCTGATCGGCCGCTACGCGCTCGAGCAGTGGGCGCGCGTGCCGGTCGAGATGGACGTCGCCTCCGAGTACCGCTACCGCGACCCCGTGGTGGGCCCCGGCGACCTCGTGATCGGCATCACGCAGTCCGGCGAGACCGCGGACACGCTGGCCGCCATGCGACTGGCCAAGGAGCGCGGCGCCAAGGTCCTCGCGATCGCCAACGCCATGGGGTCGCAGGCCACGCGGGACGCCGACGGCGTGCTGTTCACGCGCTCGGGCCTCGAGGTCTGCGTTGCCGCCACCAAGACATTCGTCGCGCAGGTCGCGGCCATGTACCTGCTGGCCCTGCGCATGGCCGAGCTCCGCCGCACCCTCCCGCCCGAGCGGTTGTGCGAGCTGGTCGCCGACCTCAAGCGCGTTCCGCGCCTCATCGACGAGCTGTTGCACCAGTCGACCGACGCCATCGACCGCGTCGCCCAACGCCACCATCGCGCCGAGTTCTTCCTCTACCTCGGACGCCACGTCGGCCTTGCGGTCTGCCTCGAGGGCGCGCTCAAGCTCAAGGAGATCTCCTACATCGCCACCGACGCCTACGCCGCCGGGGAGATGAAGCACGGCCCGATCGCCCTGCTCGAGCAGGGCACCCCAGTGGTCGTGGTGGCCACCGACTCGCCCGTGCTCGAGAAGGTCGTCTCCAACATGCAGGAGGTCCGCGTGCGGGGCGCCCACGTGATCGCGGTGGCCACCGAGGGCAACGAGGAGATCGCCGCCCACGCCGACGAGCTGCTGCGCGTCCCCGGCACCGACTGGATGCTCCAGCCGATCCTCGCCGTCATCCCCCTGCAGCTGCTGGCCTACCGGATCGCGCGGCTGCGGGGCCTCAACGTCGACCAGCCGTGCAACCTGGCCAAGACCGTCACGGTCGAGTAGTCAGCTCTCCGAGGCCGTTTCGGCGTGCGGGGTGCCCACCGGCTTTGACTGCGACGAGCCGCGCTGGCGCAGGTAGACGCTGAAGATGACCATCGAGCCGACCGCGAGGAACTCCGACTGCCAATTCTGGAGCGTGGCCTCCCAGGTGTTGGGCCCATTTCAGTTGGTCGCTGGACCACTGACTTGCGCGGATGAGGCCCCGCGGATGAGGCCCCTCTAGCGGCGCGCGCGGGGAGAGGGGTAGCGGGGCTCCCAGTCCGCAGCCCAGATGCCCTTGAACGCGGTGATCGCCACCTGGTCGATGGGGACGTCACATGCCCACGCGACCGAGTGGCGCACATCGGCTGCGCGCACCACTTTTGGGCTTCCCACCGGCGAGCGTCACGGTGTACGTCTGCCTATTCACTGAGCTGCTCCACACCGCGAGCTGCTGGTCGAGGTGCAGGGGCGCACGACCGAATCCCCTTCCATCGGGCCAGGCGCCGCCGTCGAGGGGCGCAGCTCG
>DASQFQ010000180.1:0-3274 GCA_035633075.1 Solirubrobacteraceae bacterium
GTGGCTCGGTCGCACGCTCGCGATCGGCGACGACGTGCAGATCGGCGTGGCCTTGCCAGACCCTCGTTGCGTCATGCCAAGCCTCGCGCAGGAGGACCTTCCGAGGGACCCCCGGATCCTCAAGGCCCTGGCCCGACACAACCGGATCGACGTGGCGGGCGCGCTCTACCCCTGCGCCGGCGTCTACGCCGTCGCAGAAGCGACGGGCACGATCCGCAAGGATGACCGCGTCAGCCTGGCCTGAACTCGCCGACCTCGGCCGGCTCCGACGCTGGCTCCCACCTCATGGTTCACTTGGGCAACCGTGCTTTGCACGGGCCGCTGCTGCAACGCGCGAGGAGCGAGTATCTCCGCGACCCCCTGACTCACGCCCGCTGCGGGACGACGAGCAGGCGTCTCGCGTGACGCCGCCCTCGCTTCCGCAGGTCGCGCGAAGCGCAGTCTGGTCGACTGGGTTGCCGTGTGCTGCCGTAATGTCGCGAAGCGAGAGTCTGCGACGTAGCGCCGGACGACAAGCAGCAGCCTCGCGAAAGCGCAGTGCCGGCTGGGCCAGCGTGCTCTGCCTTAACTAGGTGGTCAGCTGCTTGCTCTTTGCGTTAATGGCTAACTCGGCGGTCGCTGGGCGTGCCGCAGCCCCGCGATCGTGGAGCAGGGGCCGCCGGCGCATACCCTGGCCATGATGGCCTACTCGACCGCGGAGGCGAGGCAGCAGCTGCTCGAGGACCTGGCGCGCGCGATTGACGAGATCGGCGTGGCGCTCGCGGCGCTCGGCGCGGCCTACGAGCTGCTCGACGAGCGGACCGCCGACCGGCTCGAGGAGGAGCTGTTCCGGCCGGTCCAGGTCGCCTACGGCCGCGCGAAGCGAACCCACGCCGGCTTCGCCGGGCGCCACGGACTGGCGGGCGGCGCGTTTGAGCCGTCGACGGCCGGGCGCGCCTCGCAGGGCGCGCGGAGCCTCCTCGACGTGGCGGTGGAGGCGGTTGGGCAGGCGGATCACCGGTTGGCGGAGATCCAGGATTCGATGATGCCGGTCGAGGTCGGCGACGCGGAGCTCCGCGCCGGGCTCGCTGAAGCGCGCGAGCTGGTCGATCCGCTGCCCGCGCGCGCCCGTGAGCTCGTACGCATCCTGGGCCGGTGAACGCATGGCCCGCGTCGGCGGGGGGCGCGCCAAAGGCCTCATCGTGGTCAGGGATGCGGAGATGTCAGCACGGTGCAGCCTCGGACAGCGCCCAACTCGTCGGCCGGAATGCGCACGGGGCTCAGATTCATGCTCCTCGGGCCACGCTGCGGTGATGCGATCGAGGTACATGAACGTTGCCGCATCTGGATGACGAACCGCCATTCGGGCGTCGCCGTCGCGGCCTCCGCCGACTCCCGTTGCCGGAGTCCGCGCGGGCTGCTCGCGCGCTGCCGCTCGCGTGGAGTGCGGGCGCAGGCAGGCCGAGTGACAGCGGCACGACCGCGGCCGCGTGTCGGTGTCGCAGGCTTCCCTCGCGAGTAGCTGCGGATCGCGGTCCAGGGCGGCCGCGACCGCGTCGACGTCGCCTAGGACAAGGGGGACGTCAAAGCCGGCGCGAGAGCCATGGGCCGGGCTCGAGTTGGGCCTCGACGCGGTCGAGGCTGCCTCCCAGAGCGGCGTGGACCAGCTGGCGCCGACGCTCCTGCGGTGGTGACGTCGTCGGCGAGTTCCGCCGGCACGTCGTAGGGCGCCATCGATGCGGGTGATCTCCAGTTCGCGGGCGGCGTAGTGACCGCCTGATTGGGAGCCGCAGCCTGTCAGCCGAGTGGCGTGTTGGTGGTCGCATCTGCGAAGAAGCGACAGATCGCATCGGTTGCGTCCGGTCCGCGGGGGTCGGTGAACGAGCCGCCGGGTAGCCCGCCGGACCAGGCGTGTCCGAGCCCCTCGACCTCGACGAGTTCATGCATCAGGGCGCCGCCGCGGTCGGTCCATCGGGACTGCGTATAGGGGTATCCACCGCCGATCTGGCCCCGCGAGCTGGCGGTCGGGCGCGTGATCTCGCAGTCGCAGGTTTCAGGCGCCGCGAGGCGGTTGGCGGCCATCGACTGCTCGAGCACCTGAGTTCCGTTGACCGGAGCGACCGTGTGATCGGCGCTGCCATGCACGACGATGCTCGGGACGGGGCGGGCGCGGTCGCCCATCGCGGCGTGGGCGGCGCGGCCTCGCGCAACGGCGTCTCCGCTGCCGCGCGCCATCGCCGAGAAGGCATCGCCCACGCTGTTGGCGGAGGCGTAGGCGAGCCCGGAATGCACGGCGACCGCGGCGAAGAGGTCGGGATAGGTGACCGCCAGGATCGCGGCCATGGCGCCACCGGCAGACAGGCCGGCCACGAAGACGCGGCGCGTGTCCACCGTCCACGGCGACGTCGTCCCGATCACCTCGCGGATGACCCCGGCGATCGACGCCGGCTCGCCCGCGCCGCGCGTCTGGTGCTGGGGCTCGAACCAGTTCCAGCAGCACCGCGGGTTCTCGCCGCGCTGCTGCTGCGGATAGACGGCGATGAAGCCGTGCCGGTCGGCCGCGTGATTCATCCGCGTCGCGGCGGCGAACCCGGCGGCGTCCTGGGTGCAACCGTGCAGCACGCAGACGAGCGGAACAGCCGTCTCCTGGATGCTCGCGGGCGTGTGGACCAGCGCGCGTCGAGTCCTGCCGGCGGCGGTGAACGTCCGCTCCTCCCAGGTGCCGGGATTCGGGGCGGATCGGACTGCGGCGGGCGACCCGTGGCTGCGGCCTCCGCCGGCCCGCTCGATGACCGCACGATTCGACGCGTACAGCTCGCGCCAGTCGACTAGGCCCATCTGCATACTATATCAATCACTCGCGTGGCAAAGCGATCATGGGAGCTTCGCCGCCATGAAGCTGCGGTACACGCTCAGCAGCGCGATCCGTTGCGGCTCGCTCAGCTCGGGATCGCGCAGGATCGCGGCTTCGGTCTCCCGCAGATGCGACTCGCTCTCGCCCTCACCGCCCTCGAGCATCCCCACGCGGGTGAGCAGTGGGCCGAGGGGCACGCCCAGCGCCGACGCGATCGCCCTCAAGACGCTGAAGGAGGGTTCGTGCAGCCCCCGCTCGAGCTGGCTCAGATACGCGTTCGAGACCTTCGTCCGTTCCGAGAGCTCCCGGAGCGACAGGTCGGCCGCCATCCGCTGCGCACGGAGCAGGGCGCCGAGCGCCTCGAGCTGCGCCTTCAGAGGTTCGCCGTTCACCTCGCACATCTTCGCTCAGCGAGGAACCTCGATCCCCAGCGGGCCGCGC
>DASQFQ010000181.1:0-7686 GCA_035633075.1 Solirubrobacteraceae bacterium
GGGTCCAGCACCGCGATCTCGCCCCCCACGCACACCTGCACGAGGCACAGCAGGGGGCGGTAGCGGCCCTCGGGCATGAACTCCGTGTCGAGGCCGACGCGGCGCTCGCGCCCCGCACGCTCGGCCAGGCGACTGACCTCACTGGAGTCCAAGCTGCTTCTCCCTGCGCTCGGCAGGCCAGGCCGGCCGCATGCCCGCCGACTCGTACCGGCGCACCGCGCCGGCGTAGGCGCCGTAGCCCACGCCGCCCTCCCCAGGCCCCGGGAACCGCGTGCGCAGGAACGCGTCCCACGCCCGATCCGGGAGCAGCGCGTGCGGCGCCAGGATCGCGCGCACGGACGGCGTGACGAGGAGGTCCGCGAGCGTCTCGGGACGCCGGGCGGTGGCGTAGACAGTCCAGCCGGCGCCTGCGAGCCGTTCGGCGGTGGCGTTGCCGCTGCCGCTGGAGCAGCCCGTGACCAGCACGACCCCGGAGCGGGTGGAAGGGGACATTGACCTGAAACTATTGGAACCTGTCCCCCGCGCGGCACCTCGACCGCCTGTCCGCCATCGACGAGGGCTCATCGCGCAGGAGAAGCCCAACACCCCACAGCCGGCGACCGCGCGCTGGCCGTGGCGATCATGTCCTACGACGGCGGCATGAACTTCGGCCAGCTTGCAACTAGCTGATGAGGACGGGCGTGCCGATCGGCACGCGCGGATACAGGTCGATGACGTCGGGCACGTGCATCCGGATGCACCCGTGCGACGCGCGGCTCCCGATCGAGTAGGCGGCGCCCGTGCCGTGGATGCCGACGCCGTTGGCGATCCCGAGCCAGCGCGCCTTGAGCGGGTTCAGGGGCGAGCCGCCCGGCACCGTCGTCCCCGCGAAGAGCCCGGCCCACGGCCTGTTGGGCGCGCTCCAGCTCGGATTGACCTGCTTGTTCTGGATCCGGTGGCGGCCGGAGGGGGTGTCATAGCCGGCGGCCCCGACCGCGATGCCGTAGCTCTTGGAGAACTTCAGCCGCTTGAACAGGCGCAGCTTGAAGCTCGACCGGTCGATCGTGATGATGGTCGGGTAGACCTTGGCGAGGTCGTTGGCGTTGACCCTGGCCCGCAGCACCGTGCGCTTCGGGAGCAGCTTGCGCGCGGCGGCGGGGGCGACGAGCGTCTGCTCGATCAACGCGCGCAGCTTGGCGGCGTCGAGGGCGCGGCCGGTCCGCGAGCGCTTGCGGTAGATCCTGCGCACCGTGATCCGGACGGCGGCGTCCCGCGGGGCCAGGTAGGCGGCCCGGACGACGCCCTTGGCGAAGTCCCGCACCGCGGCCCGCCCGAAGCGCACGGCTAGCTGCACGTCGACGGCGGAGTTCGTGCGACCGGCGTAGTAGGCGCGCTTGGCGGTGCGCAGGGCGTCGAACTCGAAGCCGATGCGCTTCATGGTCAGCCGGACGCGACGCCCGGCCACGTGCACCGCGACGTTGCGCGCCAGGGCGACGCCGGCCGTCTGCTCGAGCCTGGCAGCCGCCTCCGGCACGGTCAGGTTGCCGACGTCGATCCCGCCGGCCTTGGCCCCGGGCGCGATCCGCTGCTCCTGCGAGGCTGCGGGGGCCGCGGCGGCGAGGAGGAGCAGCACCGGGAGCAGCGCGACGGCCCGTCTCATGGCGGGGAAGGGTAGTTGCTCAGGCAGCGGAAGCCGGCGTCATGCCGCCTCGGCCGTCGCGGCCGAGAAGTCCAGCAGCAGCTCGAGCAGGCGCTCGGTGGCCTCGAGCTGGGGGCAGTGCCCGACGCCCTCGAGCAGCTCCACGCGCGTGTCGGGCGATGCGTCCAGCAGAACCCGGGCGCCGGCGTGCGGGACCATCCGGTCGCGCGTGCCCCACACGAGCAGGACGGGGCATTGGATCAGCGCGAAGTCGAAGGGCGGCGTGGCCAGCTCGGGCAGCAGCCGACGGCCCGATTCCAGCAGCGCGGCGACCTGGGTCCGGCTCGCGTGGTGGGCGGTGAACGCGGCCACCACCGCGGCCTCGGCGGCGCGTGGCTTGGCGAACACAAGCTGGCGGTAGGCCTCGCCGACCATCGCGCGCAGGATCGGCGACGCGATCGGCAGCGGCAACGCGAGCAGCCGGCGGACGAGCGGATCTCGCTCGACCAGCTCGAACCAGCGTGGCATCTCGAGCCCCGCGGGGGCCACCGGAACCACCCCGGCCAGGGGCAGGTCGGCCCGCTCGGCCAGCCGCAGGGCCGTGACGCCGCCCAGCGAGTTGCCCACGACGACGACCTCTCCGTCCTGGGCCCACTCCTGCACGAGCGTCCCGGCGAACGCGTCGAGCTGGGGCAGGATCGCGCCGTGGTCCAGCCGCGATGCGCGACCAAAGCCAGGGAGGTCGACGGCCAGCGCGCGCCGGCCGCGGCGGCCCAGCTCGGACAGCAGCGGGCGCCAGGTGTCGGCGGAGTCCCCCCAGCCGTGCAGCAGCACGAGGCCCGGCCCGTCGCCCTCGAGCTCGAGGGCGCGCGTCTCGCAGCCGTCGACGCTCAGGCGGTATTCGAAGAGTGGCTCCATCGTTTTCCGTGCCCCATCCTTGGGGCGCCTCGTAGCAATTGTAACTACACGGCACAAGGCGTGGGACATGCGTGGGGACGCCCTCGCGCGGGTGCGTGTCCATCGCGCCCACGGTGCGGGAGGGATTCCGTGGGTAGATTGGCGGCATGTCCACCCTGCCCGAGCGCGTCGCCCACGACGCTCGCACGCGCGAGCTGCCGCCCGGCCTCTGGGAGCGGCTGCGCTCGGACCCCCTGCGCGCCCCCGAGCACCTCGCGCTCGCCGCGGCCGAGCGCCATGCCCCGGCGGCGGAGGCGTGGGCGGCGGAGAAGCGGCGCCGCTACGCCCACGGCCCGCGCGAGCTCGCGCTGATGGCCAAGAAGCGTCACGCCGCGCTCGCGCGCTTCGGCGGGGCCGCGACCGGCGTGGGCGGCATCGTCACGATCGTCCCCGACCTTGCCGCGGCGGCCTGGATCCAGTCGCGGATGGTCTTCTTCATCGCCGCCGCCTTCGGCTATGACCCCTACGACCCGATGCGGCCCGCGGAGCTGCTCGTGCTCCAGAGCCTCTACGGGGATCCTCAGAGCGCCCGCCAGGCGCTCGACGGCGCAGGGAAGACCATGGCCGAGGCGTTCGTCGGCTCGCGCCTGCAGCGTGACGAGGCGCTCGCGACGCACCTCGCCAGGATGGTCGGCCGCCGCGTGGCCAAGCGCTTCGCCGGCCGCCTCATCCCTTTCGCCGCCATCGCCTTCAATGCGATCGGCAACGAGCGCGAGACTCGCGCGCTCGCGGACCGCGCGATCGTCTTCTATGGGGGCTAATGGTCCACTAGACCTGGAGCTCGGCGCCGTTGACGGCGGCCGAGGCGGGCGAGCAGAGGAAGAGGATCACCGCGGCGATCCGCTCCGGCGCCACCATCTTCGCGTTCGGCATCGAGGCACGGTTGGCGGGCGTGTCGATCACCGAGGGGACGATCACGTTGCAGCGCACGCCCTCGGCGGCCAGCGTCCGGGCGAATGCAGCCACCGCGGCCTTGGAGGCCGCATAGGCCGAGGCGCCGGCGAACGGGTTGCGCGCCGCGCCGGAGGACACGCAGACGACCGCGCCGTCGGGGCTCAACCGTGCGAGCGCCGCCTGAGTGACCAGGTAGGTCGGCCGCAGGTTCAAGGTGAACATCCGCTCGAACTCCTCGATCGGCGTCTCGGCGACCGGCTGCCCCGCGGCGAAGCCGCCGACGAGGTTGACCACGGCGTCCAGCGGCCCCGCCGCCTCGACGACCCGGCGCACCGCGGCGGGGTCGGTGAGGTCGGCCTCGGCGCGCGTGGGCGCGGCCACCCGCCACCCCTCGGCCTGGAACGCCTCGACCACGGCCACTCCCAGTCCGCCGTGGCCTCCGGTGATCAGCGCGCTTCGTTGCATCGTCCGCACCCGTCTTTAGCGTTTTGAACCGTGCTCGTCAACCAGCTCATCGACGGCCAGGAGGTCGACCAGGTCCTCCTCGTCCGCGAGCGCGAGCTGCGCTCCAAGCGCGATGGCGGCGAATACCTCAAGCTCGGGCTCGGTGACCGCACCGGGTCTGTCTCGGCGATGGTGTGGGACGGTGTCGCCGCCCTCGCTTCGGTATGCGAGGCGGGGGCCGCCGTGCGCGTCGCGGGCCGCTACTGCGTGCATCCGCGCTACGGCCCACAGATCGCCCTGCGCTCGCTGCGCGCAGCCGAGCCGCACGAGTACGCCTTCGACGACCTGCTCGACGGGCCGCCACGCTCGGCCGACCAGATGGAGACCGACCTGCGCGCGCTGGTCGACACGATCCAGAACCCCCACCTGCGCGGCCTGCTCGACTCCCTGTTCGGGCCCGGCGCCGACACCTGGCGCCAGTTCCGAGACGCGCCGGCGGCCAAGTACTACCACCAGGCCTACCGCCATGGACTGCTCGAGCACTGCCTGTCGGTGGCGCAGTCGGTGTCGGCCATCTCCGCCACGTTCCCGGGAATCGACCGCGAGGTGGCGGTGACCGGCGCCCTGCTGCACGACATCGGCAAGCTCGACGCCTACGCCGCGAGCGCGACGGCGATCGAGATGACCGACCTGGGCAAGCTGCAGGGCGAGATCCCGCTCGGCTACTACCGCGTGCGCCGGCTGATCGAGGACCTGCCCGGCTTCCCGCCCGACCTGGGCGCCGCCGTGCTGCACATCATCCTCTCCCATCACGGGGCGCTCGAGCACGGCTCGCCGGTCGTGCCCTGCACGCGCGAGGCCACGCTCGTGCACATGATCGACAACCTCGGGGGCCGCCTGGGCTCCTTCGACCGGCTCGAGAAGGAGCTGCCGCAGGGCAGCCAGTGGTCGGCGTTCGACCGCGCGCTCGGCGGCGGCGCCTACTTCGCGGCGCGCCAAGCCGCCTAGGCGGGTCCAGAACCCCGCAATTTGGCGCAATCCGAGCGCCAACCGGCGGTGCCGGAGGCACGGCGCGACTAAGGTTTCGCTCGTGGCCAAGGACACCGAGAAGCTGATCCGACAGCTCTCGCTGATCTCCTACCTGATGGCGGAGCGCCGTCCCGTGACGGCGACGGAGATTCGGCGCGACGTCGAGGGTTACTCAGACATGACCGAGGACGCGTTCGCCCGGCGCTTCTACGCCGACCGCGCCGAGCTCGACGCCCTCGGCATCCGCCTGCGCGTCGACAAGCCCGCCGACGGCTTCACCGAGCAGGAGAACTACTCGCTCGCGCCCGAGGCCTTCCACCTGCCGCCGATCGAGTTCACCGACGCCGAGCACGCCTCGCTGCAGACCGCGCTGAGCCTGCTCGACGGCAAGTTCGCCTACGCCGAGCCCCTGCGCCTCGCCCTGCAGCAGATCACCTGGGGCCGCCCGAGCCCGCTGGAGTCGCCGACCCAGCGCTCTGTCGGGCTCGGCATCACCGGTTCGGCGGGCGGCGCCGAGCTGTCAGCCCGGCTGGCCAAGGTCGACATGGCGATCTACCGGCGCAAGCGGGTGGAGTTCGAGTACTTCACGATGCAGTCGGGCGAGGTCGCCGAGCGCAAGGTCGACCCCTACCAGCTGCTGTACCAGGGCGGCCAGTTCTACCTCGTGGGCTACGCGCACGAGCGCGACGCCGAGCGCGTCTTCCGCCTCTCGCGCATACGCGGGAAGGTCGCCTACGCCACCAAGGCCGAGCACGACTTCCAGCGCCCCGCCGACTTCGATCCCCGCGTCTACGCCAACCGCATCCCGTGGCAGCTCGGCGACGCCCTGGGGACCGCCGAGATCTGGTGCTCGGAGCGCATCGCCTGGCACGTCGAGCGCAACTTCGGGCTCTACGGCGAGATGACCGAGGCGGAGGACGGCGGGCACCTCTACCGCACGCAGTACGCGATCCCGCGCCTGCTCGTGTCCTGGGTCCTGGGGTACGGCGAGCACGTCCGCATCGCCGGCCCGTCGGAGCTGGTGCAGGAGGCGCGCGACCGCCTCGACTGCGTCGTCGAGCGCCACACCGGCGACCCCCGGGTGAGCGTCGCCGAGGGGCGGCCGCCCGTGAGCGGAGAGCACGCCGACGAGCCGCCCGCGCGCTCTCGCCAGGAGGCCGCCATCCGCCCCGAGCGCTTTGCCCGCCTCGTCACGCTCGCCTCGGTGCTGATCGCCGCCGGCCGCGAGGGCCGGCACCTGCCGGTGGCCGAGGTCTGCGAGCAGCTCCAGATCACCGAGCAGGAGCTGCGCGAGGACATCAGCGTGCTCAACGTCGTCAACTTCGGCGGCGGTGCCTACGTGCTCTATGCCGAGGTCCTACCCGGTGGGAAGATCGAGGTGGACCCCGAACCCTACTCCGACACCTTCGACCGGCCGGCGCGCCTGCTCCCGATCGAGGGCAACGCGCTGCTCGCCGCGATCGACTTCCTCGGCGTGCACCTCTCCCCCCACCTCGAGTCCGCGAAGCGCAAGCTCCAGACCGCCCTCGGAGACGTGGGCCGCGAGGGCCTCCTGGTCACCACCGCCACGGGTGACGACGCCGAGGTCGCGCGGGTGGTCGGCAACGCCATCGAGTCCCGGCGCCGGATGCGCATCGAGTACTACTCCCCCAGCGAGGACCGCTTCTCCGAGCGCGTGGTCGAGCCCTACGCATTGATGAACGGCCGCGAGGGTTGGTACGCGCCGAGCTGGGACGTCGAGAAGGATGGCCTGCGCCACTTCCGGCTTGACCGCATCAAGAGCGCCACGGTGCTCGACGAGGGCTACGAGCCGCGCGCCGACGTCGACCCGATCGCCGACATCGAGGGCTGGCCACGCACCGGCGAGGTCGGCGGCTCGCGCGTCGCCCACGTGTGGATCTCGCCCGACCAGGCGCGCTGGGCGCGCGAGGAGCGCACGGTGCTCGCCGAGCTCGCCGACGGCGCGGTGATCGTCGAGTGGGCCTACAAGGGCGAGGACTACCTCGTCAAGGAGGTGCTCAAGGAGGCGGGCGATGCGGCGGTGCTCGAGCCCGCCGACGCCCGCGAGGCGGTCCTCGCCGCCGCGGAGCAGCTCCTCGCTCCCAGCCGGTGAGCGGCCGCGATCAGATCAGGATGTCCGCGTCGGAGGCCGAGGGCTACCTCGAGGCCGAGCGCACGGTGATCTGCGCGACCAATGGGCATGACGGCTTCCCGCACCTGATGCCGCTCTGGTACCTCCTGCGGGACGGTCGGCTGTGGGCGTGGACCTACGCGAAGTCCCAGAAGGCGCGCAACCTCGAGCGCGACCCACGCGCGACGCTGCAGGTGGAGTCGGGCTCGACCTACGAGGAGCTGCGCGGCGTGATGCTGCGCACCGAGGCCCGGTTGCACCGCGACCCCGAGGTCGTCGAGGGCATCGCGATGGGGCTGGTCGACCGCTACAGCGGCCCTGGCCCGGAGTTCGACCCGGTCCGCGACGCCTTCCGCAAGCAGGTGCCCAAGCGGGTCGGGCTCGAGTTCGTCGAGCGCGATCGCGTCACCTGGGATCACCGCAAGCTCGGAGGCACCTGATGAGCGGGCAGATGCGCGGCGGACGGCGGCCGCCGCGCATCATGCGGGCGCACGCGGCGACACCCACTAGGCTGGCGCCGGCATGGAGAACCTCAAGGGCCTGATCCTGTCGGGCAGCAAGGGCACGCGCCTGCGCCCGATCACCCACACGTCGGCCAAGCAGCTCGTGCCCG
>DASQFQ010000182.1:0-4250 GCA_035633075.1 Solirubrobacteraceae bacterium
GCGATGCCGACCCGCAGCGGGCGGGCGGGCACGCGCCGCGCCAGCCGCGCCCCGACCATGCCGCCAACGAGGCTGCCGAGGGCCAAGGCGCCTGCGGCCTCCCAGTGCACAGGCGCGACGAAGGCGAAGATGACCATGGCGACGGCGTTGGCCACGCCGAGCAGCACGTTCCTGATCGCGTTGAGCTGGTGGAGGGACACCCGACGAGAACAGCCCGACGAGCGCCATGAACAGCACCGCGGCGGCCGCGCCGAAGTAGCCCGCATACAGACAGGAGGCGAACGCGCTGGCCCATGACCCGCGGCGATCGCTTCGAAGCAGCCGCCGCCCAGCGCGCGCAACGATCCAGGGCTGGCCGAGCAGCAGCAGCGACGAGCCGGCGATCAGGAACGGCACCACGGCCTCGAACACCCCCGCCGGCGTGGTCAGCAGCACGATCGCGCCGGTCCCGGCACCCAGGACGGTGGGCACGGCCAGGTACGCGAGGCGCGAACGCTGGCCCTCCAGCTCGACCCTCGATGCCAGCGCGGCACCCACGGAGGTCGGCACGAGCCCTGTCGTATTGGTGACGTTGGCGGCCAGAGGCGGGAGCCCGAGGGCCAGCAGCGTGGGGAACGTCAGCAACGAGGCACCACCGGCCATCGCACTCGCGGTCCCGGCGACGAGGCCGGCAGCGGCGAGCAGAAGCTCCTGCAGTGGGCTCATGGGCGCGCACGTCCCCTGCTGGAAGCCACCGAGGCACGGTACCCGACGCATTCCGGCCTGCACTCCGTGCGGGGCGATCACCGGCTAGGGTGAACGCCCACGGCGGTCACAAGGTCTCGATCGCACGACCGGCACTGAGGAGCGCCGATGCGCACCGAGAGCTCACCAGCGGGCATTCGTCGCACCGACGTGCCCGATCGGCAGGCGGGCCTACGTCGCGACATCTCAGAGGTCAGCGCCGTGCTCGGCCGCACGCTCGTCCGCCAGGAGGGAGCCGAGCTCCTCAACCTCTTCGAGCGCGTCCGCCTTCTGATCGGCACCGATCGCACGGCCGCCGCCGCCTTCCTCAGCGCGCTCGACACCGTGAGCGCGACCAGGCTGGTGCGTGCCTTCGCCACCTACTTCCACCTCGCCAACGTCGCCGAGCAGGTCCACCGTGGTCGCGAGCTCGCGGCCATCCACAGGCAGCGCGGAACGTGGCTGTCGCAGACCGTCGACCAGATCGCCGCCGCGGAGCTCGCCACGAGCGACATCGCCGCCGACCTTCGCCAGGTGGCGCTGCGCCCGGTCTTCACCGCCCATCCCACCGAGGCCGCCCGACGCACCGTGCTCACCAAGATCCAGCAGATCGCCGGCCTGCTCGACGAGTGGGACCGCGCCCTCGGCCCGGGTGACGGCCCTCCCGACCGCGTCGCCGAGCGCCGCGTCCGGCGCCGGTTGGAGGAGCTCGTCGACCTCTTGTGGCAGACCGACGAGTTGCGCGTCGCGCGCCCGGAGGTGATCGACGAGGCTCGCAACGCCGTCTACTACTTCGACGCGCTCCACCGCCACGCCGTGCCGCAGACGCTCCGGGCCTTCACCGACGAGCTCGCCCGGCTCGGCCTCGAGCTGCCGCTGGATGCCCGTCCCCTCACCTTCGGCACATGGATCGGGGGTGACCGCGACGGGAACCCGCACGTCACCTCCGAGACCATGCTGGACGTTCTCGCCCTCCAGCACGACCACGCCATCCGCGACGCGCTCCGCGTCGTCGACGAGCTCCGCAAGGACCTCTCCTCCTCGGTTCGCATCGCGGGCGTCACCGCCGAGCTGGAGTCGTCGCTGGCGGCCGACCTGGAGAACCTCCAGGAGCTGGACCCGCGCTACCGGCGCCTGAACGCCGAGGAGCCCTGCCGGCTCAAGCTGACGGCGATCCGGCAGAAGCTGCTCAACACCCGCCGCCGCTTGGCAGAGGGCGGGCCGCACGAGCCGGGACGCGACTACCTGGGCGCCGGCGAGCTCCTCGCCGACCTCGTCGTGGTGCGGGAGTCCCTGCTGGCTCACCGCGGCGAATTCATCGCTCGCGGCCGGCTCGAGCTGGCGGTGCGCACGCTGGCGGCCTTCGGGCTGCACCTGGCGACCATGGACGTCCGCGAGCACGCCGACGCCCATCACCACGCCCTCGCCCAGCTCTTCGACCGCCTCCAGGAGCATGCCGGGCGATACCAGGACGTGTCGCGAGAGGCACGGCGCGACCTGCTCGCTCGCGAGCTGGGGTCACGGCGGCCGCTGGCCACGACGACGCCGCCGCTGGAGGACGATGCGACCCGGACCTACGGCACGTTCGTGGCCATGCGCGAAGCCCTCGACCGTTACGGGCCCGCCGTGATCGAGTCATACATCGTGTCGATGTGCCGCGGCGCGGACGACGTCTTCGCCGCCGTTCTGCTGGCGCGCGAGGCCGGGCTCGTCGATATCCACGCCGGTGTGGCGCGGATCGGCTTCGTCCCGCTGCTGGAGACGATCGAGCAGATCCGCGAGGCCGATGCCATTCTCGCCCAGATGCTCGAGCAGCCCGCCTACCGGCGCATCGTCGCGCTGCGCGGTGACGTGCAGGAGGTCATGCTCGGCTACTCGGATTCAAACAAGGCGGCCGGCGTGACCACGAGCCAGTGGGAGATCCACCGCTGCCAGCGCCACCTTCGCGACGTCGCGAAGCGCTACGGCGTCCGCCTCCGCCTCTTCCACGGGCGGGGAGGCACCATCGGGCGCGGCGGCGGCCCCACCCACACCGCCATCCTCGCCCAGCCCTGGGGGACGCTCCACGGCGAGATCAAGCTGACCGAGCAGGGCGAGGTGATCTCGGACAAGTACCTCCTGCCCGGGCTGGCCCAGGATAACGTCGAGCTCGCCCTGGCCGCCGTCGTCGAGGCCACCATCCTGCACAAGCGCCCCCGCTCCTCCGACGAGGAGGTCGTGCGCTGGTCGGCCGCCATGGAGACGGTCTCCGCCGCCGCGTACCGCTCCTATCGCGCACTCGTCGAAGACGCCGAGCTGCCCGCGTACTATCTCGCCTCCACGCCAGTGGAGCTCCTCGCCGACCTGCATTTCGGGTCGCGCCCCTTCCGGCGGCCGGACTCCGGTGCCGGCCTGGAGGGGCTTCGAGCCATCCCGTGGGTCTTCGGGTGGACGCAGTCCCGGCAGATCGTCCCTGGTTGGTACGGGCTGGGCACGGGGCTGGCCGCCGCCCGCGAGGCGGGACTGACCAAGCAGTTGCGGGAGATGCACGCCGAGTGGCGCTTCTTCGGCAACTTCCTGTCCAACGTCGCCATGACGCTGGCCAAGACCGACATGGATCTCGCCGGCCACTACGTGCGCAGCCTGGTTCCGGCCGAGCTGCACCGTCTCTACGAGACCATCCGCGGCGAGTACGAGCTCACCGTCGCCGAGGTGCTGCGGGTCACCGGCGGCGAGGAGCTGCTGGCCGCCAGCCCGGTCCTGCGACAGACGCTGGCGATCCGCGACGCCCACCTCGCGCCGCTTCACTACCTGCAGGTCGCGCTCGCCGAGCGGCTGCGCGCAAGCCGTCGCGCCGGCCACGAGCCCGACCCCGGACTCAGCCGGGCGCTCTTGCTGACCGCCAACGGAATCGCAGCCGGAATGCGCAACACAGGGTGACCGGCGTCCGGTTGCCCCAACTTGGCGTTTTTGGATCTGGTACGTTGTATCCCTGGGGCGAGACGGAGGGTTACCGATGGTCCTCACACGCGAGGCGAGCGTCGACGAGCTGGTTCGAGAGCAGCTCAACCGCTCCCTGGTCCTCCCCTCGCTGCGGACGTCGGCGAGCGTGGCGCAACTCGCCTACGAGGCGCTTCGCGACGCCATCCTGGCCATGGACGTCTACCACCCCGACGCCGACCTGCGGCTCGACGAGAAGGAGCTGGCGGCGGATCTGGGCGTCAGCCGGACCCCGGTGCGCCATGCGCTGGCGCGGCTCGAGCACGAGGGCCTGGTGCGCATCGTCCCGCGCCGTGGCGTCTACATCGTCCTCAAGAGCAAGCCGGAGATCATCGAGATGATCATCGTCTGGGCGGCGCTCGAGGGCATGGCCGCCCGCCTCACGTGCGAGCGGGCGACCGACGAGCAGATCGCCAGCCTGCGCACGCTGTTCTCCACCTTCGAGGACGGCGAGCTGCGCCTGCGCCTGAACGAGTACTCTGCGGCCAACCTGCGCTTCCACCAGCGCATCATCGAGCTCGGCCATTCGCCGCTGCTCGTGACCATGG
>DASQFQ010000183.1:0-7123 GCA_035633075.1 Solirubrobacteraceae bacterium
GGATGAAGTGGGTGTGGACGTCGACGACCATCAGCCCGCCGCCTCGGCGCCGTCGCGCGCACGTAGGTAGTCGAGCATGCGGTCGGGCACGACCTCCAGGTGCTTGCGCACGACCGTGGCGACTTCCTCCGGATCGCCGCGCCCCACTGTGGCGTGGATCACCTCGTGCTCGACCTGCAGCTCGACGGCCGGCCACTCGATCAGCTGGTAGGCGCGCACGTAGCGCTCGGTCTGGGCGCGCAGCCTGTCGACCAGGGCGCAGATCCGCTCGCGCCCCGAGCGCTCGTTGAGCGCTCGATGGAACGCCGCGTGGGCGGCGAACCAGCCCGCGCTGTCCTGGCTCGAAGAGCCCATGATCTCGAGCTGCCGGGCCATCTCGTCGCGATCGCGGGGCCGCATGTTGGGCGTCGCGCGGCGCGCGACCACGGGCTCGAGCGCCACGCGCATCTCGTAGAGCTCCTCGAGGTCGGGCACCGACAGCGGGGCCACGGTGGTCCCGAACCGGGGGTGCGTCGAGATAAGCCCCTCGGCATGGAGCATCCGCAGCGCGTCGCGGACGGGCACGCGGCTGACCGCGTACTGCTCGGCGAGCGCCTCCTGGGACAGCCGCCGGCCGGCGGCGAGCTGCCCGGAGAGCACGTCGTCCCGCATCCGGGCCGCGATCTGCTCGGCCAGCGTCCTGGTTTCGATGAGGTTGGGAGCTTGCATAGCCGTTGGACACTGTATACGGTACTCCCACGGCACGCCAAACCGCGAACCGAACGGAGAAGCCGGCATGGGTGCGCGCGTGGCCGTCATGGGCGGCTCGCTGGGCGGCCTGACCGCCGCGCTCGTGCTGCGCGACAGCGGCTGCGAGGTCGATGTCTACGAACGCTCCAGCGCTCCCCTCCGCGACCGCGGCGCCGGCATCGTGCTGCATCCCGCCACCGTTCGCTACCTGGTGGAGCGGGGCGTTCGCGACAGCGGCGAGATCGGCGTGGCCGCCCGCGTGCTGCGCTACCTGGGCCCGGACGGCGAGGTCGCCAGCGAGCAGCCGTGCCGCTACCGGTTCACCTCCTACTACGCGCTCTACGAGGACCTCCTCGCCTGCTTCGACGCCGAGCGCTACCACCTCGCCCGCGAGGTGACCGGCTTCGACGCCGGCGAGGAGGGGGTGGCGGTGCGGCTCGGCGACGACGCGCGCGCGCAAGCGGACCTGCTCGTCTGCGCCGACGGCGTGCGTTCCTCGGCGCGCGCGCGGCTGCTGCCCGACGTGGAGCCGGCCTATGCCGGCTACGTCGGGTGGCGCGGCGCGCTGCGCGAGTCGGAGCTGGGCTGCGCCGCGTTCGACGCGCTCGGCGGAGCCATCACGTACCACGTGCTGGCCAACAGCCACGTGCTCACCTACCCGATCCCGGGGGTCGACGGCGGCGTCACGGACGAGCGGATGCTCAACTGGCTGTGGTACTGCAATGTGCCGGACGGCGAGCCGCTCGACGGGCTGCTGACCGACCGCGAAGGCGTGCGGCGCAGCGCCTCCGTGCCGCCGGGCCATGTGCAGGAGCGTCACCTCGCGTCGCTGCGCGCGGACGCGGCGGCCAGGCTGCCCGGGCCGCTCGCCGAGGTCGTGGCGGCCACCGACCACCCGTTCGTGCAGACCGTCTTCGACGTCGAGGTTCCGCGGATGGCGTTCGGGCGCGTGTGCCTGATCGGCGACGCGGCCTTCGCGCTGCGCCCGCACGTCGCCGCCGGAACCGCCAAGGCGGCCGAGGACGGATGGCGGCTGGCCGACGCGATGGCCGCCTGCGGCCACGACGTGCTCGCGGCGCTGCGGCGCTGGGAGCCCGGACAGCTCGCGCTCGGCCGCAGCGCGCTCGGGCGCACCCGCGACGCCGGCGAGCGGTCGCAGTTCCGCAGCACCTGGAGGGTTGGCGACCCGCTGCCGTTCGGCCTGTACCGGCAGGGAGACAGCGCACTCGACTGAGGAGGATGGACGTGACCGGAACCGCACTCAACCACGTGAGCGTCGTCGCAAGCGACCTCGAGGGCTCGATCCGCTTCTACGAGGATGTGTTCGCGATGCAGCGCCTGCCGACGCCGAACTTCGGCTTCCCCGTGCAGTGGCTGCGTGTGGGAGTCCTCCAGCTCCACCTCTTCCAGCGCCCCGACGCCGCTCCTACCTACCACCACTTCGCGCTGGCGGTCGAGAATTTCACGGGCGTCTACGAGCGCGCGCGCACGCTGGACGCGTTCGATCGCACGGCGTTCGGCCACCATCTCTACGAGCTGCCCGGCGACTGCGCGCAGCTCTACCTGCGCGACCCGGGAGGCAACCTGGTCGAGGTCGACGCGCTCGGCGCCTCCGGCCTGTCGGCGGACGTCCGCACGGAGATGAAGCGCCTGGCGGACGTGCACCCGCAGGATCCGGAGAACCTGCGGGCGACGCTGTTCCTGGGCGCCGAGCACCACGCCTGACGCCCGCTCAGCGGATCGCGACGGGCCCGGGCTGCGCCCCCGCTGTGCCGGTGAAGGGCAGCGGCGGCGCCGAGATCATCATCTCGTGGACCCCGTCGTCGGCGCACGCGGCCGAGAGCTCCTCGAGCTGGAACATCTCGCCGAGCAGCAGTCCCATGTAGACCACGCCGGGCAGGTGCTCGGCTGAAAGCTGTCGGGCAGCTCGTTCGGCCTCACCTCGACCCCCCAAGGTGTCGCTCGCCACCGCCACGATCCGGTTCTCGGCCAGCCACGGGATGGTGGAGAAGCTGAGCCCCGGCGCGTCGCCGCCCGCGTAGGTCCCCCACCCCTGCTTCAGGCAGCGCGCCATCTGGCCGGTGCGCAGGAGGACGATGTCGCCCTCGCGGATCTCGACCCGACCGTGCTCGGCGGCCGCGTCGAGATCGTCCACGGTGATCGGGTAGCCGTCCTCGAGCCAGTTCACGCCCTTGCTGCGCGGGATGTCCAGCAGTACGCCGCGCCCGACCAGCGTGCTCTTGAGCCGCTCGGCCCCGTTGCGCGGCGCGCCTCCGGTCGTCGCCTCCGCCGCCGGATAGCCGTTGTACATCTTGCCGTTGTGGAAGATGTGGCTAAGGCTGTCCCAGTGAGTGGCGGACTGCAGGTGCAGGACGACCGTGTCGTCGGAGAAGCCGAACCCCCGCGGCAGCGGCTCGCCCGACCATCGCTGGGCACCGGTCGCGTAGTCGGTGCCGGTGGCCACCGAGTAGCGCAGGCAGTTGAAGCGTCCGTTGGCGCCGGTCTGCGGGCCGCTCTGGTCGAAGTGCAGCGCGAGCGAGATCACCTGCCCCGTGCGGACGAGGCCGGCCGCCGCGCGCACCTTCTCGGCGGTGATGTAGTTCGTGGCTCCCCGCTGGTCGTCGCGGCCCCACCGGCCCCAGTTGCTATAGCGCTCGATGTACTCGTCCAAGACGTCCGTGAGTACGCCTTCAGACACGCTGCATCCCCTCCGCTCCGCGTACCGGGATCGCCGTGTTCTCGGCGCCCTTGAGCCCGAGCGCGCGCCGCGCCTCGTCGGGTGTGGCGATCTCCAGCGAGAGCTCGGAGAGGATGCGGACGATCTTCTCGACCTGGTCGGCGTTGCTCTCCGCGAGCCTGCCCTTCGCCAGGTAGATCGAGTCCTCGAGGCCAACCCGGACGTTCCCGCCGAGCATGGCGCCGATCGTGACGAGGCGGGTCTGGTGGCGGCCGGCGCCGAGCACCGACCACAGGTACTGATCGCCGAACAGCCGGTCCGCGATGGTCCGCATGTGCATCAGGTTCTCCGCGTCAGGCCCGATGCCGCCGAGGATCCCGAGGACGGTCTGGACGAACAGCGGTGGCTGGACGACCCCCTTGTCGAGGAAGTGCGCGAGCGTGTACAGGTGGCCGACGTCGTAGCATTCGAACTCGAACCGCGTGCCGTCAGCCCCGAACCGGCGCACGATCGTCTCGATGTCGGTGAACGTGTTCTTGAAGATGTAGTCGCGGGTCATCTCCAGGTAGCGCCGCTCCCAGTCGTGCTTGAAATGCTCGATGCCCTCCAGCATCGGGAAGGTCCCGAAGTTCATGCTGCCCATGTTCAGCGAGCACAGCTCCGGCTTGAAGCGCTGCACGGCGGCGGTGCGCTCGTCGAGCGACATGCCGTGGCCGCCGCCGGTCGTGATGTTGATCACGGCGTTCGTGCCGGCCCGGATCGCGGGCACGAACTGCTCGAAGACGTCGGGATCGGGCGTCGGCGCGCCGGTCTGCGGGTCGCGCGCATGGAGGTGGAGGATCGCCGCACCCGCCTCGGCAGCCCCGATCGCACTCTCGGCGATCTGCTCGGGCGTGACCGGCAGATGCGGTGTCGAGGATGGAACGTGGATGGCACCGGTGACCGCGCAGCTGATGATCACCTTGCCGGCCTTTGCCATTGGTCAGCTCCCTTCCCTCATCGAGTTGGGGACCGAGCCTACTTCCCCCGGCGCTCCCGGCGCGTTCTGTCCGCGCGCGACCGTGTGCCTCCCCGCGTGACCGGGCAGCGGGGATGACCACGACCGTGGTCCTGCCCACCGCCTCGGCCACGACGCCGCATCCACTCCGAGGCGCCGCCGTGATCAGTCGTGGAGCATCGCCACGGCGCGCACGGGGGATCCATGACCGCCTCGGATACGAAGCGGGAAGCCGTAGAAGCTGAAGCGGCGCCCGACGACGGCCTCGAGGTTCGCGAGGTTTTCGTAGTGCGTAATGCCGTGTTCCCGGCAGAACAGGTGGACGGGGTAGATCCGGTCGGCCGGGTTGTCCGGGCTCGGCGAGTCGACACCGAAGACCTTGACCCTGCGGTCGCGCAGCCAGTCGGCGCCCGACCCGTCCAGACCGGGGTATTGCGTGGTGTACTCCTGCGTGCCGCCGAAGCGCTCTGCGCTGCCCGTGCGCAGCAGCAACACGTCACCCTCGCGCAACTCCGCGCCCGATTCTGCGAGCGCCCGCTCGAGCCGCTCCCCGGTGCAGTACTCGCGCGGCGCGACATCCGAGACGTTGAGGCAGGTGCCCTCTCCACAGAACGTCTCGAGCGGCATCTGGTCGATCGTGGGCGCGCCCGGCCGAGGATCCAGGTGGCTGATCGCGTCGACGTGCGTCGGTCCGTGGTCGCACACGGTGATGCCGAGGCTCTGATAGGCGAACTCGCTGTCGAAGTTCGGCGCGGTGTCGTCGAAGGTGTGGTGCTGCCAGACCTTGGTCTCCAGGTGACCGGCATAGACCGGCATCCCCTCGTATATCTCCTGCGAAAGGTCGATCAACCGGCCCATCTGTCCCTCCTGTCGTCCCGGAGCGCCACGCGCCCTCGTTCACAGCCCACTGCTCACCACGCCGTCCAACCGCCATCGATGCGCAGGACACTGCCCGTGACGCTGCCCGAAGCGTCGCATGCCAGGTAGCGCACGGCGTCGGCGACCTGCTCGATTGTGGCCATCTCGCCGGTCGGCAGCCGGCGGTGCACCTCGGCGCGGAAGTCCGGGTCCTCGAGCATCCCGCGCGTCATCGGCGTCTCGACGAACGTGGGCGCCACGGCGTTGACCCGTATGCCGTGGGGCGCCCACTCCACCCCAAGTGCCTTCGTGAGTCCCTCGACGGCGTGCTTTGTCGCGCAGTAGGCGGCCCGCCCGGGGTAGCCGACCGTCCCCATCTGCGAGGAGAGGTTGACCACCGACCCCGGGGTGCCACGTGCGAGCAGCGCGTCGCCGACCGCCCGGCATACCAGGAACGTCGCGCGCACGTTGACGGCGAACAGGGCGTCCCAGTCGCCCGTCGGATAAGTCCGGGCCGGCCCAGGCCGGTTCATGCCAGCCGAGTTCACGCAGACGCGCAGAACGCCGAGCTGCTGCGCCGCGTCCACTGCCGCCTCGACCTGCGCCTCGTCGGTCACGTCGGCCACGTAGGCCTGCGCGCTGCCGCCGCCCGCGAGGATCCCCTCCGCGCCCGCTTCCACGTCGGCGGCCGTGCGCGCCACGAGCAGCACCGACGCGCCGGCGGCGGCGAGCGCGTGCGCGCAGCCTAGGCCGATGCCCCGCCCCCCGCCCGCGACGAACGCCACCGATCCCTCCAGCGACCAGCGGTCCCCATTCCTCACCGCGTCGCCCCGAGCCGCTCCAAGCGCATTCTCGCGGTCAGCGCGTGGCCGGCGAAGTTCTCGGCGAGGGAGATCGCCTCCACGGCCGGCGCGATGCGGCGCGTTCCCTCCTCGGTGAGCCGCTGGTAGGTGCAGGTCTTCAGGAACTTCCCGACCCACAGCCCGCCCGTGTACCGCGCCGCGCGCGAAGTGGGAAGTACGTGGTTCGTGCCGACAGCCTTGTCGCCGTAGGCCACCGTGGCCTGCTCGCCCAGGAACAGCGAGCCGAAGCTGCGTAGGCGGTCCCGGTACGCGTCCAGCTTGGCCTCCTGCACGTGGACCTCGAGATGCTCGTTGGCTGCCTCGTCGGCCAGGGCGATCGCGCCGTCGTCGTCCTCGACGACGGCGATCCAGCCGTGGTCGCGCCAGGCCGCGCCCGCGACATCGGCGGTGGGCCAGTCCCCAAGCAGCTCCTCGACCTGGGCGGCGACGGCACGGCCGACGTCCTCGCCGATCGCGATGAGGCCGGCCGGGGAGCTCGGGCCGTGCTCGGCCTGCCCCAGCAGGTCGGCGGCAACCAGCCGCGGGTCGGCCGAGTCGTCGGCGATCACCAGCACCTCGGTCGGCCCGGCGAGCAGGTCAATCCCGACGCGGCCGAACAGCTGCCGCTTGGCCTCCGCGACGTAGGCGTTGCCCGCGCCGACGAGCATGTCCACGGGCTCCACCCCGTCGATGAGCCCGAACGCCATGGCGGCGAGTGCCTGCACGCCGCCGAGCGCGAGCACTTCATCGGCCCCGGACGTCTTCATCGCATAGACCATCGCGGGATGCATGCCGACGCCCCGCTGGGGCGGCGCACAGCTCACGACGCGCTCGACGCCGGCCTCCTTGGCCACGAGGATCGTCATGAACGACGACGCGAGCATCGGATAGCGACCGCCTGGCACGTACGCGCCCACGGCCTCGACGGGGATGTGGCGATGGCCGAGCACCACGCCCGGGTCGAGCTCGAGCTCCAGCTCGCACAAGGTCTCCCGCTGGGCGCGCGCGAATCGGCGCACA
>DASQFQ010000184.1:0-6256 GCA_035633075.1 Solirubrobacteraceae bacterium
GCGCTGACGCACGGAGAGCTGGAGCGCCTGAGCTGGGACGCCTTCGAGGGCCTGTCGGCGCGGGACCCGCAGTTCGCCCGCGACATCCTCGTCGACGTCGGTCGCGTGCTGGCGGCGCGGCTGCGGGCCCTCGGCGGCTAGTGGCGGCGACCGCCTTCCCCAACTACACGCAGATCCCATCGCGGATCTCCGTACGCACCTGGTGGGCGATCCGGGTCGCCAGCATCGTGGCGGCGCTCGTCGTCGCCGCCCTGCTCATCGCCTCCCCCGACGACGGCCTGTTCGTCATGTGGAAGATCGTCATCCCGCTGCTGCCGCTGCTGTTCCTCGTGGCGCCGGGCGTGTGGCGCAACATCTGCCCCCTGGCGGCGGCCAACCAGACCCCGCGCGTGCTCGGGCTGACGCGCGCGCTCACCGCGCCGAAGTGGCTCAAGGAGTACGGCTACGTCGTCGCCATCTCCCTGTTCGTCCTGTTCGTGATCCTGCGCAAGCTCGGGCTCGACGACAACGGGCCCGCGAGCGCGCTGCTGCTGCTGGGGGCGCTCACCGGTGGCTTCATGGGCGGCGTGTACCTCAAGGGCAAGAGCGGCTGGTGCAGCTCGATCTGCCCGCTGCTCCCGGTGCAGCGGATCTACGGGCAGACCCCGTTCGCGCTCGTCCCGAACTCGCACTGCCAGCCGTGTGTGGGGTGCACGACCAACTGCTACGACTTCAACCCGCGCGCGGCCTACCTCGCCGATCTGAGCTCGCCGGACCCCTACTGGTCGGGCTACCGCCGCTTCTTCGTGGCCGCATTCCCCGGCCTTGTGCTCGCCTTCTTCAAGGTGCCCGAGGCGCCCGACTCGATCGGCGTCGCCGAGATGCTCGGGCGGATCGCCCTCTACATGGGCGTCAGCATCGCGTCCTTCCAGCTCCTGGACACGTTCCTGAAGGTCTCGACGCACAAGCTCACGACCCTCTACGGCGCCGCCGCCTTCAACATCTTCTACTGGTTCGGGGCGCCCGACCTCGTCGCGGCGATCACCGGCGAGTCGTCGCCCGACGCGCTCACGTGGGCGATGCGCGCGGGAGTGCTGGCGCTGACCCTCGCGTGGATCGTGCAGACGTACCGCAAGGAGTCGCTGTTCCACGCCGAGGCGGCGGCGCGGGCCGGTGGGCTGTCGGCCGCCGCGAGCCGCTCCCTGACCCGCAGCCGCTCGCTGCGCGCGGGCGCGCCGGAGGTCACGGTCGTCCCCGACGGGACGCGGCTCGTCGCCAAGCCGGGCACCACGGTCCTCGAGCTCGCCGAGTCCAACGGCCTGGCGATCGAGGCGGGCTGCCGGATGGGCGTGTGCGGCGCGGACCCGATCGCGGTCAAGGAGGGGATGGAGAACCTCTCGCCGGTCAGCGACGACGAGCGCTCGACGCTCGACCGCCTCGGCCATGCCGAGAACACGCGGATGGCGTGCTGCTGCCGCGTCAAGGGGCCGGTCTCGGTCGCGCTGACGCCGGAGAAGGCGGGGGCGGCGACGCCCAGCCAGATCGCCCGCATGTCCTACGACCGCTCGATCGAGCGCGTGGTCGTGATCGGCAACGGCATCGCAGGGGTGACGGCCGCCGACCACGTCCGCCGCCGCCACCCGGCGTGCAGGATCGACCTCGTCGCCGACGAGGCGCACCCGCTCTACAACCGCATGGGTATCTCGCGCCTGATCTACGGGCGCTCGGCGATGGCCGGCCTCTACCTGAACCCCGACTCCTGGTACTCCGACCGGGCGATCGAGCCGTGGCTCAACACCCGCGCGCAGGAAATCGACCGGGCGCGCGGCGAGGTCCACCTCGGCACGGGCGACCGGCTGCCCTACGACCGCCTCATCCTCGCGATGGGCTCGAGCGCCGCCGTCCCGCGGATCGACGGCTTCGGCGAGCGCGGCACCTTCGTGGTCCGCTCGGCGGAGGACGCGCTGTCGATCCGCAGCTTCGCCCAGCGCGAGTGGTGCCGCGAGGCCGTCGTCGCCGGCGGCGGCCTGCTCGGGCTCGAGGCCGGCTATGCACTGCACAAGCTCGGCCTGCACGCCTCGGTGCTCGAGCGCTCCGACCGCCTGCTGCGCCGCCAGCTCGACGCGCGCGCCTCCGAGCTGCTGCGCCGCTACATCGAGGGCCTGGGCATGACCGTGGTGATGAAGGCCGACACCGCGGCGGCGCTCGGGGACGAGCGGCTGAGCGAGGTGCTGCTGCGCGACGGCCGTGGGCTGCCGGCCGACCTGCTGCTGGTGTGCGCAGGGGTCACGCCCAATGTCGAGCTCGCCGCCGCGGCGGGGTTGCGGGTCGGCAAGGGCGTCCTCGTCGACGACCGCATGGGCACCGACGACCCGCGGGTGTTCGCGGCCGGCGACGTCGCCGAGCACGGCGGCCGCGTCTACGGCCTCTGGCCCACCGCCGTCGAGCAGGCCGAGGTGGCCGCCGCCGCCGCGCTCGGGGAGGAGAAGACCTATCACGGCACCGTGCCGGTGACGATCCTCAAGGTGGTCGGGGTCGAGCTGACCTCGATCGGACGCTTCGAGCCCGAGCCCGGCGAGGAGGAGATCGTGCTCGAGGACGAGGTCGGCCAGCGCTACGGCAAGCTCGTGATCTCGCGCGACGGGCGGATCGCGGGCGCGATCCTGCTCGGCTACTCGGCCGAGGCCTCCCCGGTCGTCACGGCGGTCAAGCGCGGCTACGACGTCAGCGGCGTGCTCGACCGGCTGCGCGCGGGGCGCTGGGACGTCATCGCGGAGATGAGCGGCTCGCACCCGCTGGTGGCCGCCGCGCCGGCGCACCCGGGCTCGAGCTAGACCTTGATCCGGGTGACCGTACCGTCCTGGAAGTTCGCGGTCCAGACGTTGCCGTCGCCGAACGCGATTCCGATCGGGTCGTCGCCGACGGGGATCGCGCTGCCGAGGACCCGGCCGGTCTTCGGGTCGATCTGAGAGACGCTGTTGTCGCCCGCGTTGGCGACCCAGACGAAGCCGCCCCCGACTGTGAGGTCCCGCGGGTCCTTGCCGACGCGGATCGGCTCGCCGACCACCTTGGCGGTCTTCGGGTCGATGCGGGTGACCGTGTCGTCGTCGGAGTTGGCCACCCAGACCGAGCCGAGCCCCTCGACCACGCCGCGCGGGCCCTTGCCGACCTTGATGGGCTGGCCGGCGACCACGGCGGTCGAGGTGTCGATGCGGTTGACGGTGCCGTCGTCGTGGTTGCTGACCCACACGTTCGTGGCGCCCACGAAGACGCCGATCGGGTTCTTGCCGACGCCGATCGGGCTGCCCACGAGCGTCGCCGACGCGCGGTCGATGCGGTTGACGGTGCCGTCGCCGGAGTTGGTGACCCAGACCAGCTGCTTGCCGAGCGAGATGCCCTCTGGTGCATCGCCGACCGGGATCGAGGCGACGACGACGGGGTCCGGGTTGCTCTCAACGCGGCGCACGCGGTCGTCGCCGTTGGCGGCGACCCACGTGACCTTCTTGGCGCTGGCGATGCCATCGGGCTGCTTGCCGACCTGCACGGGCTTGCCGTCGACCTCGTTCGTCTTCGGGTCGATGCGCGCGAGGGCCCCGCGCTTGGAGTCGCTCACCCACACGGTGCCGTCGTCCCCGACGGAGATGCCGTCGGGCCCGCCGCCGAGCTCGACGGAGGCGGCCACGCTGGGCTGCGAGGGGGCGGCGGTCGCGGTCGCGGTCGCCGCCGCCCTGCCCGCGCGCGCGGGCGCCGCCTGCTTCTCGTCGCCGCCGGAGAACACGCCGAGGGCGGCGAGCGCCGCCGCGACGAGCCCGAGCACGAGGACGCCGGGGAGCACGAAGCCGAGGACGCGGGCGCGCTGCGGCGGGCCGGCCTGCTTGGCTTTCGCGCCGCCCAGCGTTCCGGCGCCGGTGCGCCCGGGCAGCCGGGGGCGGCGCGCGCCCGAGCCGGGGGTGCTCGGCGCGGCCGACGCGCCGCCGAGCGCGGTCTGCGCCTCGCGGGCGAGCTCGGTCGCGGTCTGCTGCCGGGCGTCGGGGTCCTTGTCCAGCGCTTTCTGCAGGACGGCGTCGAGCGCCGCCGGCAGCTCGGGCGCGTACTCGAGCAGGGACGGCGCGGGCTCGTTGATGTGGGCGAACATCGTCCCCACGTTGCTGTCGCGGTGGAAGGGCGACTGGCCGGAGAGCACATAGAAGAGGACGCAGCCCAGCGAGTAGACGTCGGAGCGCGCGTCGGTGTTGCCCGTGTTGATCTGCTCGGGGGCGGCGAAGTCGACGGTGCCCATGAAGTGCCCGGCGGTCGTCTCCCCCGGGCCCTCGCCCGCGAGGCTCTTCACGAGCCCGAAGTCCGTGAGGTAGGCGTGCTCCTCCTCGCCCTCGCCCGCCAGCAGCACGTTGGCCGGCTTGACGTCGCGGTGGACCAGCCCGCGCCCGTGGGCGGCGTCGAGCGCCGAGGCCACCTGACCGATGATCCGGACCGCGCGGGCCGGATCGAGCTTCCCGGCGCGCACCACGGCGACGCCGAGGTCGATCCCGTCGACGAAGCGCATGGCGATGAAGAGCTCGCCGTCGACCTCGCCGGCCTCGTAGACGGGGATGACGTTTGGGTGGTCGATCGCGGCGGCCAGCATCGACTCGCGTTTGAAGCGCTCGCGGAACTTGCGGTCGCCCGCGTAGTCGGCGGCGATCAGCTTGAGCGCGACGGGGCGCTGGAGGGCGATCTCGGTGGCGCGGTAGACCACGCCCATCCCGCCCGCGCCTGCGACGCCGTCGATGGTGTAGCCCGCGAAGGTGGTGCCGGATGCAAGCTCGGAGATAGTCACTTATATCCGCGCGACGCCGGCGGCGGGGAATTGTTCCCCCGTTGGCTCGCGGAAAGCGCGGGCAGCATCTGGAGCTGAGTCGCGGGGGCGGGCCGGGCGCGGCCCGCCCCCAGCGCTCTCAGCGCCGCACAGTGATGGTGTAACGGCGCGTGGACTCCGCCACGTTGCGTGCCGCGTCGCGGGAGACCGCGCGGGCTCGCGCCCGGATGCGGCCGCGACGCGCCAGGCGCGTCGCCCCGCTCGCGAGGCGAACGCGCAGGGTCCGGGTCTGCCCCGACCGCAGCTTGAAGCGGGCGGTCCCGAGCACCACGACCGCGCGCACCCGCCCGGCGCGCACTGCGCCAAGCGTGGTCAGCGTGAGCGTGCCCGCGCAGCCACCCGGTTCGGTGGACGGGCAATTCACGGTCACGCGCACGGACGGGCGCCGGCTGCGGCGGCTCACGCTGCCCCGGCCGGAGCGGATTCTCAGCGCGGTGGCGCGAGTGTCGGCGGCCGCCGGCTGATCGACCTGCTCGCACGCGACCAGGGCGTCGACGCCGGCGACGTCGGCGGTGGCCCGGTCAGTCCCTGACCCGCAGACGCCGAGGTCGGGGCTGTTGTCGCGCAGGGCGAGCACGTCGTCACCGGCCTCGCCCAGTACGTCGTCCGAGCCGCCTCCGCCGTTGAGCGTGTCGTTGCCGGAGCCGCCCGAGACGACGTCGGCCGAGGCGCCGCCGGCCAGGGTGTCGTTGCCCGGTCCGCCGTCGAGCAGGAGTGTGCCGATCAGGCTCTCGGAGCCGGCGCTGGGCGTGAACGTGTCGTCGCCGCCGAGCCCGTTGAGGTCGAGCAGCTCGCTGGAGCCTATGTCGAGCGTGAACGGCACCAGGTTCGTACGGTCAAACCGCGCCCGGGCCCCGTTGGGCTGGAGCGTGAAGGCGTCGCCGGCCGCGGCCGCGCCGTTGACCTCGATCGTGTCGCTTCCGCCCTCGCCGTCCATGCGGTCCGAGCCGTCGCCGTTGTTCCACACGAGCGTGTCGAGCCCGGCGCCGCCGAGCATCGTGTCGTTGCCGCGGGCGCCGATGACCCGGTCGTTGCCGCCCTGGCCGTCGAGGTTGTCCGCCCGCGTCGTGCCGGTGATCGTGTCGTTGCCCTCGCCGCCCTCGACCTTGACGTTGGCCAGCGCGGTGAAGTCCGTCGCGGCGTTGACGGCGCTCAGGTCGATCGTGTTGGCGCCGGCACCGCCGGTGACCTCGATGGCGGTGATGGCCGAGGCCGCGGTGGGCGCACCCGGATCCGCGGTGTTGACCTTCACGTTGCCGCCCGCCGTGGTGACGGTGATGGCGTCGGCGTTGTCGCTCGTCACCTTCAGCACACCACCGGTGACGGTGGACGTGACGGCGGCGTCCGCGACGGCGGGGCCCGCGAGCGGGATGGCGATCGCGGTGGCCAGGACGCCGAGCGGGGCGAGACGGGAACGCTTGG
>DASQFQ010000185.1:0-1698 GCA_035633075.1 Solirubrobacteraceae bacterium
GCGACGCCGATGCGCAGGTCGTGGCGCGACCAGGGAGTGCGACGGCGCGCCGGGCGCCCGGCCAGCGCGTAGCCGCGCACCTCGAGTGCCGCGGCCACGTCCACGGCGCGATCGAGCGAGTTCGCCATGGCCGCGCGCACCACGGCCAGCCGCCCGGGCGGGTGCGCCCGACAGCGGGCGGCGTCGCCCATGCGCCCGGCGTCGCGCGCCAGCACGGGCACCAGTCGGGTGGCGAGCGCCGCGGTCAGCGCCGATCGGTAGGAGATCCGGCGCAGGGCCTTGAGCAGCTCGTCGGGATCGACCGCGGCCGACATCAGGCCTCCGAGCGCGGCAATCAGCACGACGATGCGCATGGCGTTGAAGGCCCCGTAGGCCGCCGACTCGAGCGTGATGTCCCAGCTGCGCCCAAGGAACTCGCCCCCGCGCACGAGCAGCGTCGCTCCCTCTTGGTAGACGACGGCGTTCACGATCGCCAGGAGCAAGGCGAATGGCAGCGCGAGGCGCAGCGAGCGGGCAACCTCGCGCCACACCCCGGCCGCGACGCCTGCGGCCACGATGCCGGCCAGCGCGCCGGCCAGCACCAGCGGGTGGCGGTAGAGCGAGCCCGCCAGGGCAAAGGCACAGCAGAAGGCGGCCGCCACGCCGGCACGCGCGGCGTGCAGGGCGCTGGGCCGGTCGCGATAGGCGGGAACGAGGCTCATGGCGCGAGGGGAAGCTTCTCCACGGTACGCCTGGTCACGGCGACGGCAAAGGCGTCGCGCAGCCGTGTCTCCTCGAGGGCCGCCACGCCGGCCGCAAGCCCGGCCTCGTCGAGAGCGGTTACGAGCCACACGAGCTCCTCCTCCTGAGGGCGAAGGGCGGCCACGAGGGCGGTGCCGTCGCCGCGACGAACCGTGCGCGCGACCTCGCCGTCCTCGTCCAGCAGCTCGAGCGAGCGCCCGTCACCCCCGAAGCGGGCGAACACGCCACTGGCGTCGGGGCCTTCCTCCAGAGCGGGCGCCCCGCGAACGATCCGGACCTGTGGCCAGCGGGCCACCACAAGCCGCGTGACGGTCTCGGTGCCCGGCGCGCCCAGCGAGGAGCCCGAGACGGGCACGTCCGAGCGTTCCAGCGCAGCCTTGGCGTCCCGGCAGGGCTCGGCCTCGACGTTCTCGCACTCCACGCGCACGGGGCGGCGCTTGCCCTGGATGCCGCTGCGAAACGGCTCGGGGTAGGCGCCCACGATCGCGGGGACGCGCATGGCCGCCTCCCAGCGCCGCAGGTCCCACTGCACGCGGTCGCCCGGCGAGAGCTCGTACTCGGCGGCGCCCACCTCGCTTTCGACGCCGTTCACGAAGAAGAACCAGTCACGCCGGCCGTTCGAGCCTTCGCCTGCCAGGCCGTCGATGGACTGGACGAAGCCGCCGCCGAAACGCGTCTCGACATCGAACCTCGAACGAAGGAAGCGCATGACCGTCCCGCCCTCCCGCAGGGTGTCGGTGCCGGCGCTGCCCAGCTGCGCCCGGCCGAAGTCGCGCGTCACGCGCAGGGTCGCGCCGCCCGGGCGCTCGTCGCCCTCGCCGATACCACAGCCCGCCGAGGCGGCGGCGGCCGCGGCGCAGGCGAGTGCTGCCAGCGCTCGTCTCACGGCACGGCGACACGCTCGGCGAAAGAGCGGATCGTCCCCTGCTTCTGCGCCACCACGAGGTGGCGGCCCTC
>DASQFQ010000186.1:0-3952 GCA_035633075.1 Solirubrobacteraceae bacterium
AGATCGCGCCCGACCACCAGACCGCCGTGATCGTGCTGACCCACGACGCCAAGTTCGACCAGCCCGCGCTCGAGGCCGCGCTCGAGACCGACGCCTTCTACATCGGCGCCCTGGGCTCGCGCCGCAACCAGGAGAAGCGCCGCGCTCGCCTGCTGGAGGCGGGCGTCCCCGAGGAGGCCCTGGACCGCATCTCCGGGCCCTGCGGGCTCGACATCGGCGCCCAGACCCAGGAGGAGACCGCGCTCTCCATCCTCGCCGAGATCCTCGCGGTCCGCGCGGGTCGAGAGGGGGGGATGCTGCACAAGGCCAAGCGCCGCATCCACGCCCAGGCCGACGCACCGGCCCCCGCGCCGGCCGCCTGAGCTCGGCGCCCCGCGCGTGCTCGACCCCGAGATCCAGGCGGTGCTGGACGAGATGCTGGCCGTCGAGGGGCCGCCCGCCCACGAGGTCCCGATCGACCTGGCGCGCAAGGGGCATGAGAGCGAGACCGCCCTGCTCAGCGGGCCCGGGGAAGCGGTGGCCGAGGTCGCGGACATCGAGGTGCCCGGGCCCGCCGGAGAGGTCCCCGTGCGGGCCTACCGGCCCGACCGCGACGGTCCCCTGCCGGTCGTCGCCTACTTCCACGGGGGCGGCTGGGCTTTGGGCAGCATCGAGTCCTTCGACACCGTCTGCCGGGGCCTGGCCAACGCGTCGGGCGCGATCGTGGCCAGCGTCGAGTACCGCCTCGCGCCCGAGCACCGCTTCCCGGCGGCGCTCGAGGACTGCGTGGCGGTCACCCGCTGGCTGACCGGGCAGGCCGGCGAGCTGGGTGGGGATCCGGGCCGCGTCGCGGTGGCGGGCGACAGCGCGGGCGGCAACCTCGCGGCCGGGGTGGCGCGGCGACTGCGCGAGGACGTGCGCTTTCAGGCGCTGATCTACCCCGTGACCGACGCCGCGCTCAACACGCCCTCCTACCGCGACTTCAAGGAGCGCTACGGGCTCACCGCGGAGGGGATGCAGCGGTACTGGAACCTCTACCTCGAGGGGGCGGACGGCAACGACCCCGACGCCTCGCCGCTGCGCGCCTCAGACCTCGCAGGCGTCCCGCCGGCCTTCGTCCTCACGGCCGAGTTCGACGTCCTTCGCGACGAGGGGGAGGCCTTCGCGGAGGCGCTGCGCGAGGCCGCCGTCCCCGTGACCCAGCGCCGCTACGAGGGCACCATCCACGGGTTTTGGCGCTGGCTGGCCCGGGCCCACGTCACGCATCGGGCGATCGCCGAGGTGGGCGAGGCGTTACGCCGCGAGCTGGGCTGAGCGCGCCCGCGACGTCGCCGCCGCCGGGGGGGGCAGCGCGAACTCCGGCGGGGCGATGCGGAGGTAGTGGCCGAACGCCCAGCTCGACAGCGCCCGGGAGTCGAGGGAGCGCACGAGCGCGTCGCGCGGGCGCGGGCGCAGGCGCCAGACGCCGTCCTGGCAGCGTTTGAGGCAGGCGAACTTCCAGCGGTGGGCGGCCGAGAAGGCGTGATAGCGCCGCAACGCCTCCTCCCGGCTGCGCTCGCCGCCCAGGACGGCCGCGAGCTCACGCCCGCAGGCGATGCCGAAGTACAGCGCGGTGCGGATCCCCTCGGCGGTGAGCGGCAGGCAGTGGCCGGCGGAGTCGCCCGCGAAGAAGACGCCGTCCTGCGTCGCGGGGCGAAGAGCATGCGGGATCCAATTGCCCTGGTAGCGAACCGGGTCGGCCTCGAGCTCGGCCGCCAGCCGTACCGTGGGCTCTTTGACGTGGTCGCGCGGGTCGAAGGACCCGACCCCGATGCGCACCTCGTCGCCGGCGGGGAACGACCATCCGTAGCCCGCGCGCACGTACCCCTTGTGGATCCACAGCTCGAGGGCCTCGCTGCGCCCGTGCGGATGGACCTCGAGGCCGCGCGAGAGCCGCGCCTCGGGCGGCTGGATCTTCTCGCCCGCGCCGAGCACTCGGCGCCAACCCAGGGCGTCGACGATCAGCGGGGCCGACACCTCGCCGCGATCGGTTTGGACGACACGCAACGTCGCCTGGAGTGGCGCCGAAGGCGTCGCCGAGCGCGAAAAACCGATCAACTTCGCCGTCTCGAACTCCGTGCCGGGCCCGCGCTGGTCCCACAGCAGCCCGCACAGCGTCCGGTAGTCGAAGGTCGAGAAGCTCCACGGCAGCGGCCAGCGCGCAGTGGTGCCCGGCGTGTGGACCACCAGCGAGTCGAAGGTCTGGCGGATCGACCCATCGAGCCCCAGGTTGTGCAGCCAGGCCGTGGGGGCGGCGCACGCCGAGGTCTGGCGCTCGCCGATCTCGTAGCGGTCGAGCACCAGCACCCTCGCGCCCGTCGAGCGCAGCTCGCGCGCGACCGCGAGGCCGGCGAAGGAGGCGCCACCGATGAGGACGTCGTAATCGCCGCTCAGCGGCGTCCGAGCGGCGCCCCGCTTCGTGGCTCGTACGGGCATGTTCGCTACAGTATCTCGCCGCTGATGGAAGCCACTCTGACCCCAGAGGCCCCCGCCGAGATTCACGTGGTGGAGGGCTCCAACGGGATGCTGATCGAGGTCGACGGTCAGATCCTTCCCAACTACGACGCCACCATCGTTCCCTTCGAGGAGGGCGACGTCGTCACGGGCCGTGTGGTGCGGATCGACAAGGACGAGGTCCTCGTCGACATCGGGTACAAGAGCGAGGGGGTCATCCCCAACAACGAGCTCTCGATCCGCAAGTCCGTCGACCCCTCCGAGGAGGTCGAGCTCGGCGAGGAGGTCGATGCCCTCGTCCTCACCAAGGAGGACCAGGACGGGCGCCTGATCCTGTCCAAGAAGCGAGCCCGCTTCGAGCGCGCCTGGCGCAAGATCGAGGCCGCCGCCGCGTCGGGCGAGCCCGTCAACGGCTCGGTCATCGAGGTCGTCAAGGGCGGCCTGATCGTGGACCTCGGGGTGCGCGGCTTCCTGCCCGCCTCGCTGGTGGACATCCGCCGCGTCCCGAACCTGGACGAGTACCTCGGCCAGAACATCGAGACCAAGGTGATCGAGCTCAACCGCTCGCGCAACAACGTCGTCCTGAGCCGCCGCGCGGTCCTCGAGGAGGAGCGCAAGGAGCAGCGCCAGGCGATCCTCGAGCGCCTGCAGCCGGGTCTCGTGATCGAGGGCCAGATCTCCAACATCGTCGACTTCGGCGCGTTCGTCGACCTCGACGGCATCGACGGCCTGATCCACATCTCCGAGCTCTCGTGGTCGCACGTCAACCACCCGAGCGAGATCCTCTCGATCGGCGACACCGTGCAGGTCAAGGTGCTCGACATCGACCGCGACCGCCAGCGCATCTCCCTGGGCCTCAAGCAGACCCAGGAGGATCCGTGGCAGCGCGTGGTCGACACCTACAACGTCGGCGACGAGCTCGAGGGCAAGGTCACCAAGGTCGTCGCGTTCGGCGCCTTCGTGGAGATCCTCGAGGGCGTCGAGGGGCTCGTGCACATCTCGGAGCTCGCCCAGCACCACGTCGAGAACCCGCGCGAGATCATCCAGCCGGGCGACGACGTCAAGGTCAAGATCCTCGAGATCGACTCCGAGCGGCGCCGCCTCTCGCTGTCGATCAAGCGGGTCGAGGGCCAGGTGCTGCCGCAGCGCGACATCGCTCCGGGCGAAACGCCCGACGGCGGGGCCGGCGATCTCGAGAACGTGCCGGACCTCGGGCTCTCCGAGGACGTGTTCGCCGCGGCGCCCGCGGACGAGACGGTCGCCGAGGCGGCCGAGCCCGCCGAGGCCCCCGAGCCTGCGGCCCCCGACGCGGCCGTCGAAGCACCCGTCGACGAAGCCGACGAGAGCGCTGAGCAGGCCTAGCCCGCCCTTCGTCGGCCTGACCGGCGGGATCGGGGCCGGCAAGTCGGAGGCACTCGCCGCGCTCGAGCGGCTCGGCGCAGCCACGCTCTCGACGGACGCGGTGGTGCACGCGCTCTAC
>DASQFQ010000187.1:0-5673 GCA_035633075.1 Solirubrobacteraceae bacterium
GCTGCAGCGCGAGTGCTTCAAGCTCGGCCTCGACATCGGCGACGACGTCGACCGACGCGAATGGGCCATGCACATGACCCTCGTCGCCCGAGCGATCGAGCGCATCGGCGACAACGCCGTCGACATCGGCGAGCAGACCGCGTTCGTGGTCACCGGGCTCTTCCGCGAGTTCTCAGACTCGTCGCATCCGAGCTGAAAGCGTTCAACCCGGCTGGTTCCTCGGAGTGTTCTGCGGCGCCGCGCAGGCGGCTCGCGAGCGCAGCCAGGCCGGCCTCGACGTCGGTCGTCGCCACGGGATGCATGCAGTGAGCCTACGTCGCCGGATGGCGTGGCGAGAGGCAGGAGAAACCACAAGCGCGGCCGGAGCTGCTACCTGACCGCGGTCCTCGCAGATTGCGGGATCGCGCCGGGAGTTGTGACCAACGCGTAAACGGTCGGCGTGGCGCCGTAACCACGTTGGCCCCGCAGGCTATCATCGTCAGCGATGGCGATCCGCAACGGCCAGCCGCCGATCCGCTTGGCGGTGCTCGACTCGGACTCCGGCTTCCTGCAGGTGCTGTCCAATCGGCTCGACAGCGCCGGCTGGCAGTACCGCGTGCTGGCCAGCCCCGTCCCGCTCGACGCACTCACCGCGATGCGGCTCAACGCCCTGGTGATCGACCTCGCCGTCCTCGGGCCGCAGGGGTGGAGCTACCTCGAGAAGGTCTGCGAGCGGCTGCCCGGGCTCGGCGTGATCGTCTGCACGGGCCGTTCCTCGGTCGCCCAGCGGGTGCGCGGGCTGCGCCTGGGGGCCGACGACTGGGTCACCAAGCCGTGCCACCCCGAGGAGCTGATCGCCCGCGCCGAGGCCGTGGTGCGCCGCCGCAAGCGCGCCGAGACGCGCACGGAGGAGCGCCCGGTGCTGGTCGGCGAGGTCGAGGTCCGCGCCGACCAGTTCCAGGCCTTCGTCGAGGGTGTCAGCGTCGATCTCACCCGCCGCGAGTTCGAGCTCATCCAGCTGCTGGCCGAGGCCGAGGGCCAGGTCATGGAGCGCGAAGAGATCTACCAGCGCGTGTGGGGCTATGCGATGGCCCACGGCGACCGCTCGGTGGACGTGTTCGTGCGCAAGCTGCGCCAGAAGCTTGAGCGCGCGTCACCGCGCTGGCGCTACCTCCACACCCACTTCGGCGTCGGCTACCGCCTCGCGGCCGAGCCGCTGCACCGCGTGTCCGCCCTGCCGGCGCCCGAAGGCGAGCCGGTCGAGCGGGACAGCTCGCTGGCCGCCGTCGTCGGCGAGTAGATCCGGAATCCGCTAAGGCGCCCTGTTGCTCGCGCGGCGCTGAATGCCCGCGGAGGGGGACGGCCCTGAGGGGGGCACCAGCGTGTCAACGCCGGCGTCGTGCGGCGGTCAGGGCGGCGGTCATGCGCCGTTGGTGCGGTGAGCGCCATGCCATGCGGTCCTCCTGCGACGGGCGGCGAGGGATCCCGTGGTCCAGCAGGAACCGCGGGTTGGCGTGGGTGAGCTGGGAGCTCTGGACTGCCGAGGCCCCAACCGCGCGGGCGAGGCCCGTTCCCTGTCGCAGGGTGTGACCGCGGCGTCCGCCATGCCCGTCAGAAGCGATGACGTAGGCCAGCCCCGCCCGGATCAGGCCGCCGGCGGCGCCTTGCGCGTCTGCGCCGTGGCGGCCGAGCAGCGAGCACACGCTGACCTGCAGCAAGGCCCCCTCTGCCAGTTCCGCGCGGAGCAGCTCGAATCCGCTCGTCGAGAATCCCCTCGCGCGCTCGGGGTGGGCGATCACCAACCCGAAGCCCTGTATGCGCACATGACGGCACGCGTGGAGGAATGCCGCGTCGATGCCGTCGAACGGGACCTCGAGCAGCACCCAGCGTGCGCCCGCGGGACCATGGGCGATGAGGTCGAGGTCCGCCGGCAGTAGCGATGTGGCGCCGTCGGGATGGATCTCCCCGCCCGCGTGCAGCCGCAACCGGATGCCCGCGCGGGCGATCTCTGCCTGCAGCGCCCGGGTCCGCTCAGGAATCGAGGCAACGTCGAGCGGGAAGTCAGGGTGGCCGACATGCGGAGTCACGGTCGCCTCGTGGACGCCGTCGGCCGCAAGACGCTCGGCGTAGGTGAGGCTGGCGGCTGTGTCGCGCGGTCCGTCGTCCACCCCGGGCAGGAGGTGCAGATGCAGGTCGACGTACGGCATGCTCAACCGCTATGGCGACGTTCTCCCAGGAGAACGCGTCTCGGGTCGTAGGGTCGACGTGCAGCCGCCGCCGCTCGTGCGGCGATACCTCTCACGCGGGTCCTCGATCGCGGCGACTGATGGACGGCACGCTAGGCCCGGCCCCCGCTGGCGATGTGGCGCAATGGTGAACCGGATGTGGCATGACTGTGAACCCCGCGGCCTCGCCTCAGTGCCCGCCGTCTCGGACGAGCCCGTCGTGCACTGCCACCGCAGACATCGGTCGCGGCCACCCTGGGCGCCGGTGGCCTGAGCGGCGCCACTATCGTTTCCGGTGTGGGACCCGATCGCCGCACGCACGTCCGCAACATCGTCATCCTCCTCGCGCTGGCCACCGCCGTATGGCTGCTGCCGGGCGGCGGAACGGGCACGCAGACGATCTACAACCTGCTGACGGTCGTCCTCACCGCCGGGCTGATGTTCTTCGGCTACCGGCTCTACATGGAGCACCGATCCACGCTGTTCGGACTCGACGACCGCATGCGGGCCCTGCTCTACGGCTCGCTCGCGCTGGCCACCGTGGCGATCGTCGGGACGTCACGCCTGTGGGACCAGGGCGGGCTGGGCGCGCTGGTCTGGTTCTGCATGATCGGCATCGCCGTCTGGGGCGTCTACCGCGTGTGGCGCTCGTATCGCACCTACTGACCGGTGGGAGGCGCGAGGTCTGAGAGATCGACCTCCGGGTCCGTCAGGCGGGCGACATCCACCGGCTGCCCCGCGCGGATCAGCGCCTGGATCGGGTCGGTGACGTCCCAGACGTTGAGGTTCATGCCGGCCACGACGCGGCCGTCCAGGATCCAGAACGCGATGAACTCCCGGCTGGCGGGGTCGCCGCGGAAGACCACGTGGTCCCAGCGCAGGGCGTGGCCGGCGTACTCCATCCCGACCTCGTACTGGTCGGAGAAGAAGTAGGGAACCGCGTCGTAGGGCTGCTCGCCGCCGAGCATCGACCGCGCGGCGGCCGGGCCCTGTCCGCCCGCGTTGGCCCAGTGCTCGACCCGGATGCGGGTCCCGTACAGCGGATGCCAGGCATTCGCGACGTCGCCGGCGGCGAAGACCCGCGCGTCTGAGGTCTGTAGTCGCTCGTCGGTCACGACGCCGTTGTCGACCTCGAGCCCGGCGTCGGCCGCGAGCTGGACGTTGGGCACCACTCCTACCCCGACCACGGCGAGGTCGCAGTCGAGCGTGCGGCCGCCGGCCAGCCGGACGCGCTCGACGCGGCCATCGCCCTCGAAGGCCTCGACGGCGGCGTCGGACAGGAGCTCGACGCCGTGGTCGCGGTGGATTTCGGCGTAGATCCCGCCCACTTCGGAGCCCAGGACGCGCTCCAGCGGGACGTGCGCCCGCTCGACCAGGGCCACGTCGAGGCCGCGCCCGCGCGCCGAGGCGGCGACCTCCGCGCCGATCCAGCCGCCGCCGACCACGACGACGCGGCTCGCGTCGCGCATGCCCGCGATGAGGGCGTCGGCGTCGGCGAAAGTGCGCAGGTAATGGAGGCCGTCGAGCTCGCCTCCGGGAACCTCGAGCCGGCGGGGCGTCGCACCCGTGGTGAGCAGCAGGCTGTCGAAGGGCAGGCGCTCGCCGTCGTCGAGCATCGCCTCGGAGGCGTTCAGGTCGATCCCGGTCACGGTGCTGCCGAGCCGCAGCTCGATCTCCTGCTCCTCGTAGAAGCCGGGCGGGTGGACCAGCGATGCCTCGCGGGTGGCCTCCCCGCGCAGGTACTCCTTGGAGAGCGGCGGGCGCTCGTAGGGCGCCTCGGCCTCGGTGCCGACGAGCACGACGCGGCCGTCGAACCCCTGCTCGCGCAGCTCCGTGGCGGCGGTCGCGCCGGCCATGCTCGCGCCGACGATGACGTGGGTGGACGGTGAGGTCATGAGGAGTTCCTTCCGGTCAGGTCCAGGAATTCCTGGCGCGTGCGGGCATCGTCGCGGACCAGCCCCTACAGTGCGGAGGTCACGGTGCGGGTGCCGGGCCGCTGGATGCCGCGCAGCGACATGCATAGGTGCTCGGCCTCGAGCACCACGCCCACGCCCTTGGGCCGCAGCTGCTCGTCGAGCCAGCGGGCGATCTGGCTGGTCAGACGCTCCTGCACCTGCAGGTCGCGGGCGAAGAGCTCAACCACGCGCGCGAGCTTCGAGAGCCCGATGATGCGCTCTCCGGGCAGGTAGCCCACGTGGGCGATGCCGATGAAGGGCAGCAGGTGGTGCTCGCACAGCGAGTGGAAGGGGATGTGGGTCGCGACGACCAGCTCGTCGTAGCCGGCGTCGTTGGGGAACGTCGTCGCCGTGAAGGGGGTGGGGGTGAGCAGCTCGGCGTACGTGCGCGCAATCCGGCGTGGCGTCTCGCGGACGCCCTCGTCGACGAGGTCGACGCCGAGCGCCTCGAGCAGGTCGCGGGCCGCGCGCTCGGCGCCGTCGAGGTCGATCCGCCGCGCGTCGCGGCGGCCGGGTAAGGGGGTGAGGTGCGCAAGGGCTGTGCTCACAGTCCCCTTAGCGCCCGCGCCCGGCCGGTCCTTACCCGGCGCCGTGGACTTCCTTCACATCGGCGCGCGAGAGCCTCCACACCCGCGTCTAGTCTCACGCGTGCCGTCCGGGCGAGCCTGCGGCGATGCGCACCGGCAATGGACAGGACGGTCAGGCGGGGGTGGAGCTGGTCGCCCTCCTGCCCTTGGCCGTGGCCGTGCTCGCCGTGCTGTGGCAGCTCGCACTCGCGGGCCACGCCACCTGGGCGGCGGCCGCGGCCGCCCGCGCCGCGGCCCGCGCGCACGCCATCGGCCTGGACGCGCCCGCCGCCGCCCGCGCCCATCTTCCGAGCCTACTCGAGCCCGGCCTGCGCGTCCGCGCCAGCGCGGACGGCACGGTGGAGGTCGGAGTGCGCATCCCCGTCGTGCTCGGCCTCGTCGACCTCGGCCGCGCCTCGGCGAGCGCGCGCTTCGCCCCGCAGCGATGATGCGGGGTCCTCACGTCCGGTTCGTGGGGTCGCTCGAGCGTGGCCAGGCGGCAGTCGAGCTCGTTGGGCTGTTGCCGTTGCTGCTCGCGGCGGGCCTCGGCGCGTTCTCGCTCCTCGGTGCAGGCGCCGCCGAAGAGGCGGCGGGCGTCGCGGCCGAGGCCGGGGCGGTGGCGCTGCTGCAGGGGCGCGAGCCCGAGCCGGCCGCGCGCGCGGCGCTGGACGGCTGGCCGCGAGCGGACACGCGGATCCGTGTCGCGGGCCGCCGCGTGACAGTCCGGGTCGCCCCGCACGGGCCGCTGGGAGGCCTCGACGACCGCCTCGCCGCGACTGCGACCGCGGACGCTGGCGAGGGCGAGGGCGACGGGGCGCGGCCATGACCGGCCTGCTGGCGCGGGCGGCTTCGGCCTTCGTCGAGCCCGCCGCCACCGTCCCCGACGCCGGCGTCGCGGCGCCCCGTCCGGCTGCCCGGGCGCTCGTCCTCGGCCGCCCCGCCGACGCG
>DASQFQ010000188.1:0-7322 GCA_035633075.1 Solirubrobacteraceae bacterium
CGCATCTGGACCGCTTCCCCGAGCGCAGCGCCGCTGTCCTCTCCGCAATCGCCGGCGCCAAGCCGGGCGGGGTGGCCTTCCACTGCAGCGGCGGGAAAGACCGTGCAGGGCAGATCACGATGCTGCTACTCGCGATCATCGGTGGCCTCGCGGCCCTTCGGCGCCGGCTCGTCACCTCGTAGGGTGGGGCTCCTAGGATGCGGGGGGGGGCGACGCGTGTCCCCGGCATACTTCAGCCCCCGGGCGCCAACTACGCTTTTCCTATGGCCAAGCGCACCCCGCTCACCCTCGCGACCCTGGCGTTCGTCGCGACGGTCCTGCTGCATGGCCTCGACCACGTGCTCCAGGACCGCGGCGTCGGCGCCCTTACCACAGAGGTGCTCGCGGGCGGCACCGTCATCTTCGCCCTCTCCGCCGCCATGCTCGTCCTCGCGCTGCGAGAGCACCCTCAGGCCCCGCTGTTCGCGGCGGGGGTCGGGCTGTCGACGACGATCGGCGTCTCGCTCGCCCACCTCGCGCCGCACTGGAGCGCGTTCAGCGACCCCTACGCCGACCTCTCCCTGGGCGCCTGGTCGTGGACGGTCATGCTCGCGGAGATCGCCGCCGCCCTCGTGCTCGCCTCCGTCGGGCTGCGCGACTTGCGCGACCGGCGCCCCTCCGCGCGCCACGCCGCCGGCAGCGCCTGACTCACCCCGCGCGGGCGAGCAGTCGCTCCTCGCCACCCAGCGTCTGGCTCGTCGCCTCGAGGATCTCCACGTCGACGATCTCGCCGGGCGCGGCGAGGCCGCTGAAGTTCACGACCTTGTTGTGGCGCGTGCGTCCGCGCAGCCGTGACGCGTCCGTGCGCGACCTGCCCTCGACGAGGACGTCGAGTGTGCGCCCCACGAAGCGCTGTGCACGCTCGTGCGCCCGCCGCTGCACCACCTCGACCAGGCGCTCCATGCGTGCCACCTTGACCTCGTGCGGGATCTGGTCGTCGAGGTCGGCGGCGAGCGTGCCGCGCCGCGGCGAGTACACGAAGGTGAACGCCCCGTCGTATCCGACCGCCTCGACCACCTCGAGGGTCTGTGCGAAGTCCTCCTCGGTCTCGCCGGGGAAGCCGACGATGATGTCGGTCGTCAGCGCCACGTCGGGAACGTGCTCGCGGATGAGGGCGACACGATCGAGGTAGCGCTCGCGTGAGTAGGTCCGTCTCATCGCCTTGAGCACCCGCGAGGAGCCCGCCTGCAGCGGCAGGTGGATGTGCTCGCAGAGCGCCGGGAGCTCCGCGTGCGCGCGGATGACGTCCTCGCGCATGTCCTTGGGGTGCGGGCTGGTGTAGCGGATGCGCTCGATCCCCGGCACCGCGTCGACGGCGGCCACCAGCTCGCTGAACGCGGCCCGCGGCCGCAGGTCGCGCCCGTAGGAGTTGACGTTCTGGCCCAGCAGCGTCACCTCGAGCACGCCGTCTGCGGCCAACCGCTCGACCTCGACGACGAGCTCGCCCGGCGGGCGGCTCACCTCCCGCCCGCGCGTGGACGGCACGATGCAGTAGGCGCAGGCGCAGTTGCAGCCCACGGAGACCTGCACCCAGGCCTGGAACTCGCGCGCCCGCTTTCCCGGCAGGTGCCCGGTGAAGCCCTCGAACTCGAAGAAGCCCTGCGCGGTCAGCGAGTCCGAGGTCAGGAACTCGGCGAGCTTGTGGACCTGGCCGGGGCCGAAGGCGACGTCGACGAAGGGGAAGCGCCGGAACACCTCCTCCTTGACCGACTGCGCCCAGCAACCGCCCACGCCCACGATCCGGTCGGGCTCCGCGGCCTTGAGCCGCTTGGCCTCGCCAAGGTGGGCGAGGAAGCGCGAATCCGCCTTCTCGCGGATCGAGCACGTGTTGAACAGGATGAGGTCTGCCTCGTCGCGCGCGCCGGCCTCGCGGTAGCCGAGCGACTCGAGCATGCCCTTCATGCGCTCGGAGTCGTGCTCGTTCATCTGGCACCCGAAGGTGGTGACGTGAAAGGACTTCACCGCGCGTAGTCCGTAGCCCTCGACTCGCGGATCACCGTGACCTTGATCTGGCCGGGGTACGCGAGCTCCTGCTCGATCTCGCGGGCGATCTCGTGCGAGAGCAGCACCGCGCCGTCGTCGTCGAGCGAGCCGGGCAGCACCATCACGCGGATCTCGCGGCCCGCCTGCATGGCGTAGACCTTGTCGACGCCGTCGTGGCGGGTGGCGATCTGCTCGAGGTCGCGCAGGCGCTTGACGTAGGACTCCAGCGACTCCCCGCGGGCGCCGGGCTGGGCGCCCGAGAGCGCATCGGCGGCCTGGACGAGGACCGCCTCGACGGTCTGCGGCTCGACCTCGTTGTGGTGAGCCTCCATGGCGTGGGCGACGGCTTCGGGCTCGCCGTGCTTGCGGGCCAGGTCGCCGCCCACTAGCGCGTGCGGCCCCTCGACCTCGTGCGAGACGGCCTTGCCGATGTCGTGCAGCAGAGCGGCCCGGCGCGCGGTCTTGGGCGACGCGCCGAGCTCGTGGGCCATCATCGCGGCGAGGTTCGCGCACTCGACCGAGTGGGCGAGCACGTTCTGGCCGTAGCTGGTGCGGTACTTCAGCCGCCCGAGCAGCCGGGTCATCTCAGGGTCCAGAGCGCCGATGTTGGCGTCGAAGCACGCCTTCTCGCCGCTCTCGACGATGTGGCTCTCGAGCTCTGACTTGGCCTGGTAGAAGGCCTCCTCAATGCGGGCCGGGTGGATGCGCCCGTCCTGCAGGAGCTTCTCGAGCGTCATACGGGCGATCTCGCGGCGGACGCCGTCGAAGCCCGAGAGGATCACGGCGTTGGGCGTGTCGTCGATGATGAAGTCGACGCCCGTGAGGTGCTCCAGCGCGCGGATGTTGCGCCCCTCGCGGCCGATGATGCGGCCCTTCATGTCGTCTGCGGAGAGCTGGACCACCGAGACGGTGGTCTCCGCCGCATGGCCGGCCGCCATGCGCTGCATGACCACCGAGAGGATGTTGCGCACGCGCCGGTCGGCGTCGCGCTTGGTCTCCTCCTCGATCTGGCGGATGCGACGGGCCGAGTCGTGGCGGATCTGGTCCTCGAGCTCGTGCAGGAGGATCTGCTTGGCCTGCGAGGCGCTCAGCCCGGAGACCCGCTCGAGCTCGCGGACGTGGCGCTCCCTGGCTCGCTGGACCTCCTCGCCGCGGACCAGCAGCTCCTGCTCGCGCTCGGCCAGGGTGACGAGGCGCCCGTCGAGCGCGTCCTCCTTGGCCAGGAGGCGCTCCTCGAGGCGCGCGATCTCCGAGCGGCGCTCCTTGAGCTGCTCGGTATCGGTCTCGCCGCGACGGTCGAGCGTGACGCCGGCCGGTTTCGGCGACCCGGGACGACGGTGCCCGGCCAGCGCCGGCGCGCGGCGGGCCAGCAGCGACGCGCCCAGCACCAGCCCTGCCGCGAGCCCCAGCGCCACCACCACGGCTGCGATCACGATTTCCATTGGGTTCCTCTCCCGACGGGCCGGGGTCGCCGGCCCTGGTCACTCTCTGATCTGGTGAGCGGCGGACCAAGCCATGACCCGGGCAGGCGCGGAGGAACGAGCATGAAGGCGACCCGCCACGGGCCGCCGCGTCAGATGGCGGCTGTAGTCGGTCTTGGTCGGATGGAAGGACACGGGCGCGGGCGCCCGCGTTGCTGAGAGTCGGTGGCCGTCAACATGATGCTGCTGTCTTTCCGCTAAAAGTGTCCGTTTGCTGCAATATTCAAGACCCGAGGGCCTGGTCTGTCGCTGCCATGGATCGTAGTACCGGCGGGGCCGGTGCGCAAACGAGCCGACGTCAGTCGAGCTCGCTCGCGCCGGCGTGGCGGCGCAGCGCGTCGAGCGCCAACTCTGGGGCGTAGCCCTTGCGGACCAGGATCCCGAGCGCGCGATCGCGCTCGGCGCGGGTGGAGGGCGGGTCCGGGCAGCGGTGGCGCAGCAGCTCCAGCGCGGCCCCGCGCTCGGCCTCGTGGCCGCGGGCGGCGAGCGCCGCATCGACGCTGTCGCGGGCCACGCCGAGTTCGCGCAACCGGCGCTCGACCCGCTCGGACCCCCACCCGTCGAGCCGCCGCCGGTCCTCGGCGAAGCGCTCGGCGTAGCGGGCGTCGTCGAGATAGCCGAGCTCGAGCAGCTCGGTCACCACCTGGTCGGCCACCGCCGGCTCCACGCGCTTGCCGAGCAGGATCGCGCCCAGCTCGTGCACGGTGCGGTCGCGCCGGTTCAGCGCGCGCCAGGCCAGGGCTCGCGCGCGCTCGACGGGATCGCCGTCCCGGCCGGCCTGCATCGCCATGAGGCGCTCAGGCCGCCTGGGCCTCACCCACCACGATCGGCTCCGCGGGCTCGCGCTCGGGCGACTCCTCGCGCTCGATCGGGACGACGAGGTCCTGGCCGATGCCGAGCGCCTCGTAGACCTTGCCCTCAATCTCCTTCGCGACCTCGAGATGCTCATCGAGGAAGGCCTTGGCGTTGCCGCGGCCCTGGCCCAGCCGCTCCTCGCCGTAGGAGAAGAACGAGCCCGACTTGGTGACGACGTTGTGCTCGATCCCGAGGTCGAGGATGCACCCCGAGGTGGAGATCCCCCGGCCGAACTCGATGTCGAACTCCGCCAGGCGGAACGGCGCGGCCACCTTGTTCTTGACCACCTTGACCCGCACGCGGTTGCCGACCGCCTCGGTGCCGTCCTTCAGCGTTTCGATGCGCCGGATGTCCAGGCGCTGGGAGGAGTAGAACTTCAGCGCGCGACCGCCCGGCTGGGTCTCCGGCGAGCCGAACATGACCCCGACCTTCTCGCGGATCTGGTTGACGAAGAGGCAGAGGGTCTTCGTGCGGTTGAGGTTGCCGGCGAGCTTGCGCATGGCCTGGGACATCATCCGCGCCTGCAGCCCCACCGTCTGGTCGCCCATCTGGCCCTCGAGCTCTGCCCGCGGGGTCAGGGCCGCCACGGAGTCGACCGCCACGATGTCGACCGCGCCCGAGCGCACGAGCATGTCGGCGATCTCGAGCGCCTGCTCGCCGTAGTCGGGCTGGGAGACGAGCAGCTCGTCGATGTCCACGCCGATCTGCTGGGCGTAGAGCGGGTCCATCGCGTGCTCGGCGTCGATGAACGCGCACACGCCGCCGAGCTTCTGGGCCTCGGCGAGGACGTGGTAGACGAGCGTGGTCTTGCCGGAGGACTCCGGGCCGTAGACCTCGACGATGCGCCCGCGCGGCATGCCGCCGATGCCGAGCGCCAGGTCGAGCGACAGCGCGCCGGTGGGGATGGCCTCGACCTTGACCTGGGCCCCCTCGTCCCCCATCCGCATGACGGTACCCTTGCCGAACTGCCGCTCGATCTGCGTGAGCGCGCCCTGCAGGGCGGTGTCACGGGCCTTGCTGGTCCCCGGGTCGTGCGTGCTCATGTGGGCGAACTCCTCGAGACTCTCATAATCGTGGATCGCGCACTCTAGGCGCGGGTGCGGACGGACTCGCAGGCTCTCAACGCCCGCCGTGACGGCGCAATGCGCGGGTGTGGAGGAAGTGCGCGCGAGCGGTTACAGCGGGCGCGGGGCGATCCCCGTCGAGGCGGCCCGCGCGCGGCTCGCCACCGGCCGCGGCGGCCCCGCCGACAGGCGCGTGTGGACCGCACGCCCGCCGAGCCGGCCACGGACGCTCCCGCCCGGCGACACGCGCACCGCTCCCGAGGCGCCCGCGCGCCCGGACACGCGCAGCCGGGCGCCTCGGCGCCCGACCGTGCCGCTCAGCCGCACCCCCGGCACGAACTCGAAGCCGGCCAGGACGATCGTCGCGCGGCGCAGGCGGAAGCGCCCGCCGCGCAGCCCGGGACCGGCACGGGGCGAGAGGAACGCCGGCGACAGCGCGAAGGTCAGGTCGTCGAGCGACACGTCGATCGCCGTGACCGTGCGGCCCGCCTTCCCCGCAACCCCCGGCGCCGGCGCGAGCTGCCCGAGCGCGCTCGGCGGCACGCCGCTGGCGGGCACGTGGGTCGCCACCCGCGGGCAGGGCGCGCCGGCGCGGCGGCCGCGCAGGAACGCGTAGAGGCGGCGCACGCCGCAGCGCGAGGGATCGCCGAGGACCACGCCATGCCCCACCCCCGGGACGACGACCCGCTTGGCACCGGGGACCGCGCCCGCCACGCGAGCCGAGCCCTCGGGCGGCGTTCGCAGGTCCTCGCCGCCCTGCAAGATCAGCGTCGGCACCGCGGGGTACGGGCCCGCGGGCGGCGGTGGCGCCGGGACGCCCGGCCAGCGCAGGCACAGGTCGATCTCGTCCGCCCGCGCTGTGGCGAAGTCGAACGGGAAGAACGCCTGCGGGCCGGCCTGCACCGCGCGCGCCTCGGCCATCGCCAGACGCTGGTCGAACGACGCGTCGCGGTCCCACGGCAGTGGCGTCTCCTCGCAGACGGTGGCATAGCGCGCGGCCGAGAACAAGCGTGCGTCGGGCAGCGCCGATAGGTCGTCGGAGGCCTCGGCGAGGCGCAGCAGCGGCGCCGCGTCGTCGTGGTCGAGGGCCGCGCGCACCGCGACCGGGATCCCGGCCCGCACGGTCGGGTTGTAGTCGGCGTCGAACATCAGGTCCGAGAGCGCGAGCGCCGTGAGGGTGGCGTTCCGCCTTCGTCCGCCCGGACTGCGGAAGGTCCCGCGCAGCGGAGCCGCGTGCAGCTTGGTCACGAGCCGGGCGAGGTCCCCGACCGGATCGGCGGTGACCCCTCGGCAGTGCCGCGGGCACAGCGCCGCCAGCGTCGGTCCCATTGCGCGGAAGGGCTCGAGGCCGAAGGCATCGGCATCGTCGGGATCGACCACCGAGTCGAGGGCCATCCGCTCGACGCGGTCGGGGTGGGCGCGCGCGTAGGCCAACGCGAGCTTGGTGCCGTAGGAGACGCCGAACAGGGTGAGCTTGCGCACGCCCAGCGCGGCGCGGATCGCGTCAATGTCCTCGACGGAGTCGCGCGTCGTGTAGAACCCGCGCCGGCGACCGAGTCTCTGGGCGCAGCGGCCCGCGGGGCTTGTGGCGCGCAGCCGCGGGTCGCGCTCGAGCTCGGGACAGCGCAGCAGGCCGGAGTAGCCGGTTCCGCGCTGGTCGAAGCTCACCAGGTTGTAGCGGCGGCTCAGCGCCCCCACCTCGAAGAGCACGTCGGAGAACTCGCGCACGCCCGCCCCGCCCGGCCCGCCCGAGAGGTACAGCAGCGTGGGACGCCGGCTCGGCGGGTCGAAGCGCCCCAGGCGCAGCCGCTCGGTTCCCGGGACGCCGCCCGACCGGTCCAGCGGGACGCTCAGCATCGCGCACTGCGCCGCGACGTCGTGGCAGTCATACCAGCGCAGC
>DASQFQ010000189.1:0-4028 GCA_035633075.1 Solirubrobacteraceae bacterium
AACACCCGCGTGGGGTGGGAGGCCAGCGTCCTGAGCAGGGCGAACTCCTTCTGGGAGAGCTCCACGCGGTCGCCGCGCAGGCGCACCTCGCGCGACGGGGGATCCACCTCGAGGTCGCCGACCCGGAGGCGGCCGAGGCTGCGGCGCGGCTGCGCGCGCCGTAGCACCGCGGCCAAGCGCAGGCGTAGCTCGGGATAGGAGAAGGGCTTGCCGACGAAGTCGTCGGCACCGCGCTCGAAGCCGCGCACCCGGTCGATCTCCGCCGTCCGCCCGGTGAGGATCACGAGCGGGACCGAGGGATCCAGTCGCGACCCGATCCCGTCGGCGTCGCGCGCGCGACGGATGAGGTCGAGCCCCGATCCATCGGGAAGCCCGAGATCGATCACCGCAAGCTCGGGACGCTTGTACTCGAGCACCCGCAGCGCGTCGCGCACCGTCTCGGCGAGCAGCACCGCATAGCCGTCGGCGGTCAGGTTGTCGGCCAGGAATGTGCGCAGCGGAGCGTCGTCCTCCACGAGCAGCAGCGTCGTGGCGTCATCGGTCATGCCGCCAATAGGCGGCGCGGCCGCGAAGTTCGCCCCCGGCGCGGGAGTAGCATTCGCGGATGGCGCGAATGGCGCGGCAGACGCAGGTCAACGAGTGCCGGAAGTGCGACACCTTCTGCGACCGCGTGATCAAGCCCGCCTCCTGCGTCGCCTCCGGTTGCACGTCGCTGTACGAGTACGACGACCCGCTGTCGGGCCGCCGCTACATGGGCTGCCTGTACAAGGTCTTCTCCGTGGAGATCGACGTCGAGCTGTTCGCCGAGGCCGAGCGCACCCATTCGGGCTTCGGCGCGGTCAAGCTCTCGGGCGCCCCGCGCGAGCAATGCCGCTTCCAGATCGAGCAGGCCTTCGCCGCCCTTGGGGAGAATAGGCGCTGCGTGAACCGGCGCTTCTTCGACTGGCCCGACAGCGCGCCCGACGCCGTAAAGGCCTTCGACCTTCGCTCTGGTCTCTAGACGTTCGCGCAATCTTGCGCCCATGAAAGATTGGCTTCATGGGACGCGCCGATGCAGGATCCGCGCCTAATATGCAGACGCCCCCGGCGTCGCCGGTCAGACACAGCTCATATGGACTCGACACGCCGCGAAAACTACGACTCAGGCCAGGACTACGTCCTGGAGTACGGAGAGCTGCGCTTCACCTTCAACGAGCGTGACTTCTCACAGCGCGTCGAGCAGGCGGCCCTCAAGCTCGGCTTCGTCGCCGCGCGCCTGGAGGGCGTCGAGCTCGAGGACCTCGTTAACCTCACCGTCAACGGCGAGGTGCAGGACCCCGCCTCGGGGCTGGGCGAGCATGTCAACGACTGCTGGCCCGAGTTGGTCGGCCCTGCCGAGCGCTCGCTCGTGCATTGGCTGCGCCGGCTCGTCTTCCGCTCGGCGTGGCTGGACCAGCGCGTCAAGGAGGGTGAGCTCGACGTGGTCTTCCACGAGGTGTCCCACAGCTTCGGCTACACCCAGCCCGAGCGCGACGACGAGCCGATCGAGCTGTCCCCCGAGCCCAACTGGACCCGGGTCGCCTACTCGCGACGCTGAGCGCTGCCCGCTCGGGGCAGCCTCGGGCCCCTGCCCGGATGTTTGCCCACGCGCCGGGCACAGGAGCTGCAACGCGAGGCCGGCGACCGCCTCGAGGCGTTCGCCGCCCACGTCGAGAAAGCCACGACGGGCTTCAAGCGTGTCACGGCGGGTCAGCCGGAGTGTCGGTCCACGGACCGCCGACGCTCGTCGGTCACAGCGTCTCGGCGCGCGCCGTCGCGATCGCGTCGGCGCCGGCGTTGCCAACCAGCAGCTCGGGCCGCATGGTCCCGCTGGCGGCCAGGTCGAGGGCGGGGAAGCGGCGCATCGCGGTGAGCGTCGCGTCGAGCGCGATCACCGTCGTCTCGCCGCCCACGGGCACCGGTGCGCTCGCGAGGATCGTCAGCGAGCCGCCGTCGGTGATGTTGCGCGCGGCGGCCAGGGCACGCCGCGCCGAAGAGGCGGGCACGAGCTCGAGGGAGTCGATGACCACGACCGCGTGGGCGCCGCGTGCGGCGACGCGTCGGCCCTGCTCGACCGCGTGCTCGACGGCCTGGGCCTGTGTCTCGGGCGAGGCGGCGAACGTCACGGACGCCGAGGGGACCACCGGAAGGGCCCGCCAGTCGGCGATCTCCTCGGGTCGCACGCCGGCCAGCACGACGGAGAGCTCGAGGTCCTCCTGCCCGATCAGCGCGGCCACGATCCGACGCAGCGCCTCGCTCTTGCCGGCGCGCGCGGGGCCGGTGACGACCACGCGCGAGCCCTTGCCGAAGGGCGTGAGCCATTCGATCGCCTTGACTGTCGCATCCTCGGTCCCCAGCGCCAGGCGCTCGGTCGGGAAGGTGACGGGGAGGTCCTCGAAGCGGGTGCCCTCGGCGACCTCCTCGGCCGGGCGATCGTTGATGGTGTCGATCCGCACCAGCGAGGGGAAGCGCTCCGAGCGCCGCGGCGGACGCATGGGGCCGCCGACACGGTCGCCGGAGACCAGCTCGCAGCGCTTGACCTGCGCGGCGGAGACGTAGACGTCCTCGTCGGTAGGCCCGGGCGGCGAGAGGCGCACGAACGCAGAGCCGTTGCCGAGCAGCTCGATGACGCCCTGGACGACGCGGTCCTCGGCCTCGGGCTTCTCGGCGCGCTCGCGGCGACCGCCGCGCTCGGCACGCTCCGAGCGCTCCGAGCGCTCGGCATCGGCGTCGGCGTCGGCGTCGCGGCTGCGGGCGCGGCTGCGGCCGCCGCGGCGACCGCGGCGGGGACGCTCGGCGCCCTCGCCGTCGGTCTCGGTCTCCGCGGCGAGGGCGGGTCGGGCGAGGTCGTCGCCGGCCTGCTTGGCGACGATCGCGTCGATCAGGTCGGTCTTGCGCAGGCGGCGGAAGCCGTCGACACCCAACTCGTTGGCGAGCAGGTGCAGGTCTGCGAGGGGGCTCTCCGCCAATGCGGAACGGTCCAGTACGGAGGACATCCGGGTCTCCTTCACATCGTGTTGGTCGGTCGGCGCCCGGCCGCGTTGTGCTCAGCGGCCGGCAACCAGTTGCACCGAAGACCTTAGCGCGTGGGCTCGGCGGGAAAGCGGTCCGGCGTGAGCCCCTCGCCGGGCGCGAGCTCGCGCTCGCCGCGCAGCACCGCCCGCACCGCGAGGAAGTCCGACGCCGAGGCGACGTCGTGCACGCGCAGGACGTGGGCTCCCGCGTCGGCGCCGGCCGCCAGCGCGGCGAGCGTCCCGGCCCCGCGCTCGCGCGGCGGGCGTCCGGTGATCGTGCCGATGAAATCCTTGCGCGAGACGGCGAGCAGGAGCGGACGGCCGAGCTGGTGCAGGCGATCGAGGCGGCGCAGGACGGCGACGGTCTGCGCCGGGGTCTTGGCGAAGTCGGCCCCCGGGTCGAGCACGAGCTGCTCGGCGTCCATCCCGTGCGACTGCGCGAGCGACATCCGCTCGCGCAGGAAGGCGGCCACGTCCTCCACCACGTCGTCGTAGGCGCCCGGGTCGAGCAGCGTCCCGCCGGGCCGCACCCGCGTGTGCATCAGCACCAGCGCCGCGCCCGTCCGCGCGCACAGCTCGGCCAGCGCGGGATCGCGCAGCCCGGACACGTCGTTGACCATCCCCGCGCCCGCCGCGATCGCGGCCTCGGCGACCTCGGGCCGGTGGGTGTCGACCGACACGACGATGCGGGACGCCGCGACGACCTGTTCGATCACCGGGGCGACGCGCTCGATCTCCTCGCTCACCGTGACCGACGAACGCCCGCCGACCGCCGACGCGCCCCCCACGTCGAGGATGTCGGCGCCCGCCGCCACGAGCTGCTCCGCGCGCGCCACGCGCGCCTGCAGGGTGGTGAGCTCGCCTGCATCGGAGAACGAGTCCGGTGTCGCGTTCACGATGCCCATCAGCAACGGCCGGCCGCCGATCTCCAGCTCCCGGCCACCGGCGCGCAGCCTCACGGCATGCTCACTTGATTTTCAGCCTGACCTGCTTGCG
>DASQFQ010000190.1:0-5762 GCA_035633075.1 Solirubrobacteraceae bacterium
CGCGGCGGCGGGAGCGAGCGGCTCGCCCGGGGTCAAGTGGGGCGCCTCGGCCTTCGCCTCGACGCCGGGGCCGAGCGGCTCGCCGGCGGTCACGTCGGGCGCCTCGGCGCCCGGAGGGCCCTCGCCCGCGGCCGGAGTGACCGCCCGGAGAGGGCGCGTGGTCTCGTCAGACGCGGCCGTGTCCCAGATGTCCGGGGGCGGCACCGGGCGCTCGGTCGCCGCCGGCGTGGCCGGCTTGGCTGCCGCGGTCGGCTCGGCTGCCGGGGCGGACTCGGGGGCCGCCGCCGAGGGGGAGGCGGCCGCGGGCTCGGAGGGGGTGGCCGTGCCGCGCACGTCCTCCCACTCGTCTCCGCCCGCCTTCTCGTCGCGATCGGACTCCGGGGCCGCGGGCACGGGGGTCGCTTCCGGCGGCTCCACGGCGGCCGCGACGCCGACCAGCTCGGCCCACTCGGCCTCGCCTTCGGACTGAACCGCCTCGAGGCCGCCCGGGTTGAGCTGGCGCGCGAGGTCACGGAGCGACATGTGCGCGGGCAGGGTGAGCTCGCCTTTGGTCAGCTTCCCGACCTCGGTGAGCCGGCGCTCGTGGTCGATGAGGCCGAGATCCCGGAGCAGCGTCGTGTAGCGCTCGCCCTGGCTCTTGACGGTGTTGTCGTTGTCCCAACCCGCGCGCCCTAGGTACGCGAGCGCCCGGCCGAAGTCGATCATCGAGACGTGGAAGCCCTCGGGGTTGGATGAGTACAGACTCAGCCCGATCGCGATCCCGTGGTAGATCGAGTCGGTCATGTGTTTCTCGCGCAGCTGGCGCAGCAGCCAGTCGGCCTGCCCGGGCGCGACGTCGAAGACGTTGTCGGGATCGCCGCTGCCGACGTAGCGCTTACCGAGGTCGGTCAGCTCGACCGTCCCGCGGTCCTCCTCGAGCAGCCCCACCGAGCGGGCGTAGGAGACGAACTGGCGCGTCCGGCCGAGCGCGTTCTCGAGCCCGGGTGGGAACAGCTCCTCCGTCGAGAACTCCGTGACGAACTCGTCGAGCCGCACGCGGTCGCGCTGGCTGATGGCCTGGAGGAGGCCGTGGGCGTCACCGAGGCGAGGTGCTGGGATGGGGCGCATGGACCGACCTTAACCAGCCGTTGCCCGACCGGTCCACTGCCTCACGGCAGCGTGCGGAGCCGGGCGGCCGCGAGGGCGGCCTTGCCCGGCGTCCGGCTCAGCTCGTCAAGGAGTCCTTGGGGTCGCCCGCCCCGGCCGGCGAGCGCTCGGAGTCGGGCGTGCCCGGCTCGTTGAGGCGCTGCGCGGCCGCGCGGGCCTGTTCGGACTTCTTGGCCGTGGCGCTCGCGCTGTCGCTGCTCTTGGCGGTGCCCGGCTTCGGCCGGGAGGCGGTGGCCGGTTTCGGCTTGGCGGGCTTGGGCGCGCGCGACGTGCCGGCCTTGGAGATCCCTGACTTCGCCTCGCTCGGCTTCGCCGCCTTCGGGGCGCTGGACTTGGGGCCGGTCGATTTCGCGGCACTCGAGGTGCCCGCCTTCGGGCCCGGCTTCGGGGTCGCCGCCGCGTCGGCCTCGGGCGCCTCCGCGTCCGCCTGCGGCGCTGCCGTGGGCGCCGCCTCCGCCTTCGGCGCCGTCCCCGACTTCGGGGCCCCGGCCTCGCCCATGCTGGGTGTCGCGGGCTTGGGGGCCGCCTTGGGCTTCCGCGCTCTCGCACCGGACGCCCTGGTCCGCTTCGCGCGCGTGGTGGCGCCGGTCTTCGTGCCGCCCGCACGGGGCGCGGGAGCGGGGGTCTCGACGGGAGCGGGAGCCCGCTCGGTCTCGTCGGAGTCGCGCCGGAAGCGACCGGTCGCGCCTGAGACGACCTTGCGTCCCTGGTCGACGACGGTGCTGATGAGGTCCTTGGGTGTGATGGCCATGGCACCCACTGTATGCCGAAGCGTCGCGTGGCGACGCCTGGGTGTCACACGGGCGCTAGGCGGCGATCGCGGGAGCGGCGCCGAGATCGCCGCAGGCGATGGCGACGGCCTCGCTGGCCGTGAGCGTCCCGGCGATGGTTCCGTCGGCGGTCCTCAGCTCGGCCCAGACGCGGCCCCCGCTGCGATCCACCTCGAAGTGCAGCTCGAGCTTGCCGGTGCACATTTCCTGAGCCCGCTCCCACGACGCGTCAAGTTGAGCCAGGACCTCAGGCGGCGGTCCAATCGGGGCTTCTTGAGTGTCGTGGAAGCGAGGCATCAGGCGATCCTTTCAGGAGCGGAGCACGCTGCACGTCCTTCATCGGTCCCCCTCGCCGATCCGCGCATGGGGTGGACACCCCAAGCTGCTAGACCATTTTCGGATGCTCGCGGCCGGCGCTCATACCGAGATCGTCATCGCCGGGCTGCTCTTCGCCGTTGCCGCGCTGGTGACCGCCGCGCGCGTGCTCAGCGTGCCCTACCCGATCTTCCTGGTGCTGGGTGGCCTGGGGATCGGGCTGATCCCGGGCATGCCCGAGGTGGACCTCGCGCCCGAGCTCGTCCTGCTCATCTTCCTGCCCCCGCTGCTGTACGCGGCGTCGTTCTTCGCCTCCCTGCGCGAGCTGCGCCAGAACGTGGGCCCGATCTCCCTGCTGGCCATCGGCCTCGTGCTTGCCACGTGCGTCGCGGTCGCCGTGGTCGCCCACGCCGTGGTGGACGGGATGTCGTGGCCGGTGGCCTTCGTGCTCGGCGCGGTGGTCTCCCCCACCGACCCGGTGGCGGCCACGGCCATCGCCGGCAAGCTCGGCGTGCCGCGGCGCGTCGTGACGATCGTCGAGGGCGAGGCGCTGATCAACGATGCGACGGCGCTCGTGGCCTACAAGGTGGCGGTCGCCGCGGTGGCGACGGGGACCTTCTCGGCCTGGGAGGCCGGCGGGCAGTTCCTCTACGGCGCGGCCGGCGGGGTGCTGATCGGCCTCGCGGTGGGCCTGGTGGTCGCGTGGGTCCGCGAGCGCCTCGACGATCCCCCCGTCGAGATCACGATCGCGCTGCTCACCTCGTACGCCGCCTACCTCCCCGCCGAGGAGCTCGGCGTCTCCGGGGTGATGGCGGCCGTCACGGTCGGGCTCTACATGGGCTCGCAGACGTCGCGGTTGACCACGCCGACCGTGCGCATGCAGGGCGCCGCGGTCTGGCAGATTCTCGTCTTCCTGCTCAACTCGTTCCTCTTCGTCCTCGTCGGTCTGCAGCTGCCGGGGATCCTCGATCAGCTCAAGGGCGAGCGCTACAGCTCGAGCGACCTGGCGCTCTACGGCGGCCTGACCTGCCTGACCGTGGTGCTCGTGCGGATCGCGTGGACCTACGTCTTCAGCTACCTCTCCCCTGCGGTCTTCAAGAGCCGCCGCGACCGCGCCGCGATCCCTTCCCCCCGGAACGTCGCCCTGATCGCCTGGATGGGAATGCGCGGCGCGGTGTCCCTCGCCGCGGCGCTCGCGCTGCCGGTCGCCACCGAGTCCGGCGCCCGCATCGCCGAGCGCCCGCTGATCCTGTTCATCGTCTTCTGCGTGATCCTCGCGACGCTCGTCGTGCAGGGGCTGTCGCTGCCGGCGGTGATCCGCCTGCTCGGGGTGACCGCCGACTCCGACCATGTCCAGCAGGGGGCGCGCGCGCGACTGCAGGCCGCCGAGGCCGCGCTCGCGCGCATCGACGGTCTCTCGCGGGAGGAATGGACTCGCGACGACTCAATCGAGCGCTTGCGGGGGGTCTATGGCTACCGGCAGCGGCGCTTCGCCGCGCGCTTTGACGAGAACGAGGACGACGGCGCCTACGAGGAGCGCTCCTCGACCTACACGCGCATGATGCTCGAGGTCATCGAGGCCCAGCGCGAGGCGATCGAGAGCCTGCGCACCCAGGGCGAGATCTCAGACGACGTGATGCGTGCCGTCGAACAGGACCTCGACCTCGAGGAGCGCCGCCTGTCGCAGCAGCGCGACTAGGGGGCTAGAGGCCCTCGGGGTGGCGGGCGACGTAGCCCCAGCCGCCCCGCAGGTCGTTCTGCCAGCGCGACCCGCTGCGCTTGGCGCCCGAGGTGTCGAAGCGGATGCCGGCCACTTCCATGAACACATGGCCCGAGTTGGCGTAGACGGTGACCCACTTGCCGCGCCCGGGCTTGCCCCAGCGCATGAGCCCGCTGGAGTCGCGCGGGCCGTCGAGCAGGCCGGCGAAGAACAGCGCGAAGGAGACCGAGCCCGAGCAGTCATAGCCGGTGTCGCGCCAGCGGCCGTGCCCGCCACCCCACTTGTAGGGCGTGCGCGCGATCGCATTGCCCGCCTCGATGATCTTCAGGACCGTCGCGGGCGCCGCGAGCGGCTGCAGCGCGACGCCGTTGGACAGCGCGGTGGCCTTGGAGGTCGCACCCTGCACCGCGGAGGGCGCGCCAGGGCGGCGCAGCGTGCCCGAAGCCGCGGCCTTGGGCTTGGGGGAAGGCTCGTCCTTGGCGACACCCACGGCGGGGGCATCGTCGGCGACGGCGGCCACGGCGGCCTGGCCCGCCACCGGTTCGACGAGCATGGGCCGCGGCTCGGGCAGCGGCGGCAGCTCTGAGCTCTGCGCGGCGTGGACGCCGGAGCGCGGCGCTGCGGCCCTGATGTCACCGGCCAGCAGCAGCCAGCCCGCGCAGGCGAGGACGGAGCCGAGCACCACGACCATCCCGATGAGCGCGTGCCGGAGGCTCATGCTTCGCCGCCCTTCCAGACTGCGGGCAGCCGGATGACGGCGTGGGCGGGCGCCGCCGCGGGCAGGGCGAGCAGGGCACACGGAAGCAGGCGCAGACAGCGCATGTCTCAGTGATCGGCCGCCGTGCGGGGAGCTTGAGTCGCGGCTAGGCGTGAAGCGAGGCCTGCGCGGGCGCCGCCACGGGCACGCCGATCGCCTGGGCGAGGTCGGCGATCAGGTCCTCGGCGGCCTCCACGCCGCAGCTCAACCGCACGAGGTCGGCCGGGACCGCAGCCGGCGAGCCCTCCACGGACTGGTGCGTCATCGCCTGGGGGACCTCGATCAGCGACTCGACGCCGCCCAGCGACTCGGCGAGCGAGAAGATGCGCGTGGAAGCGGCGATGTGCGCGGCGTCGGGGTGGCGGAAGCAGACCATCCCCCCGAAGCCGGGCCAGCGGACATCGGTGATCCCCGCGACCTCGTGCAGCCACGCGGAGACGGCGAGCCCGTTGGCGTCGTGGGCGGCGACCCGCAGGTGCAGGGTGCGCAGGCCGCGGTGCACGAGGAAGCAGTCGAGCGGACCGGGCACCGCGCCGACCGAGTTCTGCACGAAGCGCAGGCGCTCGTGCAGCTCGCCGTCGCGGACGATCGCCGCCCCGCCAATCGTGTCTGAGTGCCCGCCCAGGTACTTGGTCGTCGAGTGCACGACGGCGTCCGCGCCCAGCTCGAGCGGGCGCTGGTGCACGGGCGTGGCGAAGGTGTTGTCGACCACCACGAGCGCACCGCGCTTGCGCTCGATCACGCCTGCCAGGTCGATGCAGTTGAGCGTCGGGTTTGTCGGCGTCTCGACCCAGATGAGCGCGGTGTCGGGGCGCATCACGCGCTCGACGGCGTCGAGGTTCTGCTGGTCGACCATGTCGTACTCGAGGCCCCAGCGCGCCAGCACCTTGTCCACCAGCCGGTAGGTCCCGCCGTAGAGGTCGTCGGGGAGCACCACGTGCGCGCCGGCGCGCGCGATCGCGGTGATCAGCGCGTGCTCGGCCGCCATCCCCGACGCGAAGGCCGAGGCATGGCCGCCCTCGAGCTCGCCGAGCGCGCGCTCGAGCGCCGCGCG
>DASQFQ010000191.1:0-11075 GCA_035633075.1 Solirubrobacteraceae bacterium
CTGTGGCGCGGGACGATCGAGTACCGCACGCCGCTGCTGTTCGCGGTCGGCCTGATCGGGGTGTTCCTGATCGGCGGCATCTCGGGGATCTTCCTCGCCGTCTTCCCGGTCGACTGGCAGCTCACCGACACCTACTTCGTGGTGGCGCACCTGCACTACGTGCTGTTCGGCGGCTCGGTGTTCGGGATCTTCGCCGGGCTCTACTACTGGTTCCCGAAGCTGTCGGGCCGGATGCTGTCCGAGGGGCTCGGCAAGGCCTCCTTCTGGACGATCCTCATCGGCTTCAACCTCACCTTCCTCGTGCAGCACTCCGCCGGCCTGGACGGCATGCCGCGGCGCATCTACGAGTACTCCGAGCACTCCTGGACGGCCTACAACCTGATCTCCAGCGTCGGGTCCTTCGTACTGGCCCTCGGGATCCTGCTGACCGTGATCAACGTCGCTCGCTCGCTGAAGGTGGGCAGGGTCGCGGGGCCGGACCCGTGGAAGGGCAACACCCTCGAGTGGTTCACGTCCTCCCCGCCCCCGGAGAACAACTTCGACGTGGTGCCACGCGTGCGGTCGGTGGAGCCGATGAAGGACATCCGCCGCCAGGTCGAGCAGCAGACGGGCGTACAGCAGCGTTTCGAGCCCGGACGGGCCCTGGTCGGCCCCTGACGTGGAAGCCTCACGGGTCACCCAGCAGAGTGCGTGGGCACCGGCGGGCGTGCGCGCCCTCGTCGCCGACTACGTCGCGCTGACCAAGCCGCGCGTCCAGTCGCTGCTGCTGCTCACGACGATCGCCACGATGTACGTGGCGGGCGACCCGTCGCCGGGCCTCGTGGCGCTGACGTGCCTGGGCGGCTCGCTCTCCGCGGGCGGCGCCGGCGCCGTCAACCACTGGTTCGACCGCGACATCGACGCCCAGATGGCCCGCACTGCGACGCGGCCGGTGCCGGCCGGGCGGATCGCCCCGGGGGCCGCGCTGGCCTTCGGGATCGCGCTCGGCGCGCTGTCCTTCCTCGAGCTCTCGTTGGCGGTCAACGTGTTGAGCGCCTCGCTGGCGCTCGTCGGCTTCCTGGGCTACGTCCTGGTGTACACGATGTGGCTCAAGCGCTCCACGCCGCAGAACATCGTCATCGGCGGCGCCGCGGGCGCTGTCCCGCCGCTGGTGGGCTGGTCGGCGGTTACCGGCTCGCTCGACCCGACCGCGCTCTACCTGTTCGCGATCGTCTTCTACTGGACACCGCCGCACTTCTGGGCGCTCTCGCTGCTGATGAAGGACGAGTACGCGCGGGTGGGCGTGCCCATGATGCCGGTGGTCCACGGCGAGGTTGAGACCCGGCGCCAGATCCTGCTCTACACGTGCCTGCTCTGCGTGCTCACGCTGCTCCCGGTCGCCTTCGGCTTCTTCGGCGCCCTCTACGCGACGGCGGCCGTGCTCCTCGGCGCCGGCTTCCTCACGCTCGCGCTGCGGCTCCAGCGCCGCGCCGACCGCCGCAGCGCGCTGCGCACCTACCTGTTCTCGCTGCTCTACCTCGCGCTGCTGTTCTGCGCGATGGTGGCCGACGCCCGGCTGTAGAATCGCCTGCCGATGAACCGCCGACTCGCGCGCAGCAACCTCCGAACCGGGCTGATCGCCGGGGCGATCATGCTCTTCATGTTCGGGATGACCTTCGTGGCCGCGCTCGCCTACACCGCCTGATGGCCGCGCGCGAGCCCGACGCCCCGCCCGTCGGAGAGGAGCTGCACCTCCCGAGCCCCAGCCTGATGCCCGTCCTCAACGCGGCCGGTGTGGTCCTCGCCCTGCTGGGCCTGACGCTCGGGCGCGGCCTCATCGTCGTCGGCCTGTTGCTCTTCCTCGTCACGCTCGTGCTCTGGATCCGCGATGTCTCGCGGGACATCGACGAGCTGCCGGGGGACCCGCACTGATCGGCTCCGCGGCGCTGCGCGCATGAGCGGTGCGCCCTCCTCGGCCCGGCTTCGCGCCGATGCCGAGGCCCTGCGGGCGCTGCATCGTCCTGGCGACCCGCTGGTGCTCGTCAACGTGTGGGACGCCGCGAGCGCGCGGGCGGTCGCGGCGGCGCCGGGGTGCCGGGCGATCGCGACCGCGAGCTGGTCGATCGCGGCGGCGCACGGGCTGCCCGACGGGGAGCGGATCGGGCGCGAGCAGATGCTGGCCGCGGTGCAGCGTGTCGCCGCCGCGGTGGAGCTGCCGGTGACCGCCGACCTCGAGGCCGGCTACGGGGGCACGCCTGAGGAGGTGGCCGAGACGACGGCGGGCGCGCTCGCCGTGGGGGCGGTCGGCTGCAACCTCGAGGACGGCACCGGGTCGAAGCCGCTGCGCCCGGCGGCCGAGCACGCCGCGCGCGTCGCGGCGGCGGTCGCCGCCGCCGAGCGGTCCGGGGTCGGATTGGTGGTCAACGCGCGCACGGACGTCTACCTGGTCGAGGCCGGCGAGCCGGGCGGGCGGCTCGCGGCCGCGCTCGAGCGCGGTCGCGCCTACCGCGACGCGGGCGCCGCCTGCATCTTTGTGCCCGGGGTCGGCGACCCCGGCGAGATCGGCCGCCTGGTGGAGGGCATGGAAGCTCCCGTGAGCGTGCTCGCGACGGCCGACGGCCCGTCGCTGTCCGAGCTCCGCGAGCTCGGCGTGGCACGCGTGAGCTTCGGGCCCGGCCCCTTGGGCGTGGCGCTGGCGGCCCTGCAGCGGGCCGCCGGCGCTCTGCTCGCGGGCGAGGCGCTCCCGGAGGACCTGCGGTTCCGCCTCGCCCCCCCGGCCCGGCCCGCATAAGCTTCGCCCCCGTGGGGGTGGAGAACTCAGACTCGGCGGCCGAGCAGGCCGCGGACATCGCGCTGCGATCGCTGTCGGACGAATACGCGGCGGCCTTCACCGCACACCTGGCGGAAGGCGGCGAGAGCGGCCTCGGCGCCGCCTGGGGCCTCGGCCGCAAGGCGGTGACCGAGCAGCACGGGGTGATCGACCTCGCCGAGGCCCACCACCAGGCGCTCGAGGCCGCCCTGGTCGACGCGCCCGAGCGACACCCGGAGATCGTCCAGGCCGCCGCCGACTTCCTGCGCGAGAGCCTCTCGACGTTCGAGATCGCCGCGCGCGGCTACCACGAGGTGCAGGAGCTCGCCCGCATCGAGCACGAGCACGTCGAGCAGCTGCGGGCCCTGGCCGACGCCTCCGTGGCAATCAACTCCACCCTCACCGCCGAGGAGATCCTCCAGCTCACCGCCGACGCCGCGCGGTCGGTGATCGGCGTTCAGCGCGCCTCGGTGGCCATCCTGAGCACGGAGCCGCGCCAGAACCCCATCACCGCCACCTCCCCCGCCGACCTCGCCGAGGGGGAGTCCGACCCCGCGCGCCTGAGCGTCGTCCTGCGCAGCCATGGGCGGGACCTCGGCACCCTGGAGGTCGTCGACGCCAAGGGCCGCGAGTTCACCGCCCGCGACGACGCGATCCTGACCCAGCTCGGCCAGCTGGCGTCCGTGGCCATCGCCAACGCCCGCCTCTACGGCCGCGAGCGGATGATCGCCCGCACGCTGCAGCAGTCCCTGCGCCCGGGCGCGCTGCCCGGGGTGCCCGGGCTGGCCGCCGCGGTCCGCTTCCACCCCGCGGGCGAGGGCGTGGAGCTGGGCGGCGACTTCTACGACCTCTTCCGCGCGCGCGACGGCGGTTGGGCGGCGCTGATCGGCGACATCCAGGGCAAGGGCCCCGAGGCGGCGGCCGCCACCGCCCTGGCGCGCCACACCCTGCGCGCCGCCTCGGCCTACGAGCACCGCCCGAGCGGCGTGCTCTCGCTGCTGCACCGCGAGCTGCGCGAGCAGCTCGTCGACGGGCGCTTCTGCACGGTGGCCTACGCCTACATGCAGGTGGTCCCCGGACACGTGCGCGTCGAGCTCGCGTGCGGGGGCCACCCGCTTCCGCTGGTCGTGCATACGGACGGCCGCGTCGAGGAGGTCGGGCGTCTCGGCACGCTGCTGGGCTCCGACGCCGAGCCGCTGCTCGCCGACGTGGTGCTCGAGCTCCACCACGGCGACGTGCTGGTGCTCTACACGGACGGGGTCACCGAGATACGCCGCCATCGCCGCGAGGTCTTCGGCTTCGACGAGCTCGTCGCCCTGCTCCGGACAAGCGGAGGGCTGCGCCCGGACGAGGTCGCGGGACGCATCGAGCAGTCGGTCTCGCACGCCTCGATGGGTCGGCTGCGCGACGACGTGGCGATCCTCGCGCTCGGTCCGGAGGCGGCCGAGGACGGCGCGCCTGTCATGCTTCCCGACCGTCCGGACGCCGCCGCGGCCGCCACCCCAGAAAAGGAGACCGATGGCTGAGAACTCCCACCAGGTCCCGGCTGACGACCATGGCGAGAGCAGCGCGGACCTGCTCAGGGAGCTCGTCTCCCACCTGCGCGCCAACCGGACCCAGCTGCGCGAGGAGTGGGCAAGGCGCATCACCGACGCGCGACTGATGACGGCCCTGACCCAGGAGGAGATCTTCTCCGAGGCGACCTCGGTCTACGACAACTACGTCGAGGTGCTCGAGACCGGGTCGGTCGAGGCGCTGCAGGACTATGCGCGCAACCTCTCGGAGCGCATCATCCCGCGCGGGGTGGAGACCGACGAGGTGCTCGGCATCGTGCTGCTGCTGCGCGACGTGCTCGCGCGCTCGCTGTTCGAGAAGTACCAGAGCGATTTCGACCTGCTCAACCGCGTCCTCAACGCCTACGAGCCGGCTGCCAACCGCATCGGCAACACCGTGGCGGTCAACTTCGTCCAGGAGCGCGAGCGCGTCATCCGCCAGCAGCAGGAGGCGATCCGGGAGCTCTCCACCCCGGTGCTCCAGGTGCGCGAGCGGCTGCTGATCCTCCCGATCATCGGCGTGCTGGACGGCCAGCGGGCCCGCCAGCTCACCGAGCAGCTCCTGCGCGGGATTCGCTCCAACCGCGCGAAGGTCGTCGTAATCGACATCACCGGCGTCCCGACGATCGACTCCACCGTCGCCAACCACCTGGTGCAGACGGTCGAGGCCTCGCGGCTGATGGGCGCCAGCGTGATCATCACCGGCCTGTCCTCCGACATCGCCCAGACGCTCGTCACGCTCGGCGTCGACCTCTCGAAGGTCAACGCGGTGGGCGACCTGCAGGGCGGCATCGAGGAGGCCGAGCGGCTGCTCGGCTACGAGGTCAGCCAGGGCGAGTACCTGCCGTCCGAGGTCCGCTAGCCGCTCGTGGCCGTCCCCATCCTCAAGCAGGGCCCGGTGCTGATCGCCTCGATCCAGACGGCGCTCACCGACACCGACGTCCTGCAGCTCCGCGAGGACGTCATGGCGCAGGTCACGCGCCACCGCTCCCGCGGGATCATCGTCGACGTCACCGCGCTGGACGTCATGGACTCCTTCGTGTCGCGGTCGCTGCGCGGGATCGCGCACATGACCCGGCTGCGCGGCGCGGAGACGGTGATCGTGGGCATCCAGCCGGAGGTCGCGTTCGCGATGGTCCAGCTCGGGATGCAGTTCGAGGACGTGCAGACCGCGCTCGACCTCGAGGAGGGGTTGGCTCTGCTGCGCACCCAGCTCAAGGAGCCACTCGACGGTGCCGGATGAGTCTCGCATCGCGATCGAGTCCGACGCGGACGTCGTCACGGCGCGCCAGCGCGCGCGCGAGCTGGCCGCCGACCTCGAGCTGAGCAGCACCGACCAGACCCTGCTGGCGACCGCCATCTCCGAGGTGGCGCGCAACATCACCACCTACGCCACCCGCGGCGAGGTCCGGTTGCGGATCATCCGCGACAACGGTGGTCGTCCGGGGATCGAGGTGGTCGCCCAGGACGACGGGCCGGGGATCGACGACGTCGCCCGGGCGATGCAGGACGGGTACACGACCGGCGGCGGCCTGGGGCTGGGGCTGCCGGGTGCGCGGCGCCTCGTCGACGAGTTCCACGTACAGAGCGCCGTGGGGCAGGGCACCACCGTGACGCTCGTGATGTGGGGGCGCTCGCCGACGCGCGGGGTCATGCGAGGCGCCGGTGGGTGACCCCTCGCCCTGGCCGGCCGCGCTGGAGTGCGGAGAGGCGGGGGCGGCGCTGGCTGGCGACAGCCGGTCGGGCGATTTGGCGGTATTCGTCCCCTACGAGGGCGGGGCGCTCGTGGCGGCCGTCGACGGCCTCGGCCACGGCGCGGCGGCGGCGGACGCCGCCGAGGCGGCCGCCGAGGCGCTGCGCGGGCACCCCGCCAAGCCCGCCCAGCGCCTGCTCGAGCACTGCCACGAGAAGCTGCGCAAGACCCGCGGGGCGGTGGCCACGCTCGCTTGGTTCGATGTGGAGCGGGGCATTCTCGCCTGGGCCGGCGTCGGCAACGTCGAGGGGCGGCTGATGCGCGCCGACCGCAGCAAGGGCGACAGCGTGGACTCCCCGGTGCTGTTCGGCGGGGTGCTGGGCTGGGGCCTGCCCACGGTCCGCCTGGTCGACACCTCGCTCGCCCCCGGCGACACGATGGTGCTCGCCACCGACGGCGTGGCGGCCGACTACGGCAGCTCGATGGCCCCCGGACTGACCGCCCAGGAGCAGGCCGACCGCATCTTGGCCTCGCACGCACGCGGCAACGACGACGCGCTGGTCGTCGCCGTGCGCTACGTGCCCTCCTAGTGGCCCACGAGATGCTCGCCTAGCTCGGGACCCCGACCGGCGGGGACTGCGGGACGTCGCAGGAGGCGCCATCGTCGGTCCAGCAGCGCACCACGTCGCGCACCGAGAGGATGCCCGCGGCCTCGCCTCCCTCGATCACGATCAGATGGCGGAAGCCGCCTCTGACCATGGCGGCGGCCGCCTGCTCGAGCGACCAGTCGGGCGCGGCGAACACCAGGTCGGAGGTGAGGTGGTCGGCCACGCGCTCGGCGTCCGTGTCCTGACCCTCGCCGAGCGCGACGAGGATGTCGCGCTCCGTGAGGATTCCGAGGCCGGCCGCGCCGGGGTCGACCACGACGGCCGCTCCCACGCCGCGCCGCGCCATCGAGGCGGCGGCCTGGCGGAGCGTGTGGCCGGGCCCCACCGTCAGGACCACCGTGCTCATGCCGTCACGCACCTGCATGTCGCTCCCCCGAAATCCTGTCCGCTTGCAACTTTTGGCGCAAGCGTACCGCTTCTCCACCGTCAGGGAGCCGGCGGCTTGACCCCGAGCGACGACCGCGCCAACGGCTACCGCCACCCGCGGGCCGCATAGCTGCCCGGCGCCGCCCAGCCGCCCAGCCGCCTCCCGCTCGGGGCACCCTCTGTCGCGCCTCTCCCCTAGGATGCCGCCTCCATGAGGGAGGAGCAGAGCGACAGCCGGGGCCACCTGCGGCGGATGCTCGTGATCGGGGCGATCACCTCGGTCTGCGGTATCAGCCTCGCCTTGGCAATCGACTGGTTCCCGACCCAGGCCTCCGAGGAGGCCAAGCCGATCGACACGCTGTGGGACGTCCTGCTGATCGTCTCCGTGCCGATCTTCGTGCTCGTCGAGACGATCGTCCTCTACAGCGTCTGGCGCTTCAGGATGCGCCCGGGTGAGGAGCTCGCGGACGGGCCGCCGATCCACGGCAACACCCGGCTGGAGGTGGTCTGGACGGCGATCCCCGCGATCCTCCTCGTCGCGCTGTGCTCGTACGCCTACGTCGTCCTGCGCGACATCGAGAGCGCGGACGCCGGCAAGCGCGACATGCAGGTCCGCGTGGTGGGAGAGCAGTTCACCTGGACCTTCTACTACCCCGGCCCAGGCGGCAAGGAGGTCGCCTCCAACCAGCTCTACCTGCCGCTGGGCAAGGGCGTGAACTTCAGCGTCCAGTCCAAGGACGTGCTCCACGACTTCTGGGTCCCGGCGTTCCGCCAGAAGATCGACGCCGTGCCCGGCATCACCACCGGCTTCCGCATCACCACGCGCAGGCGCGGTGTCTTCCCGGTGATCTGCGCGGAGCTGTGCGGGCTGGGCCACTCCGTGATGCGCCAGAGCGCCCACGTGGTCCCACCCGCGGAGTTCGACACGTGGCTCGCCGACAAGCGCGCCCAGGGGCAGCCCGGCGGTGGCGGGGGGGGCGGCGCGGGCGCTGAACCCGCGGAGGACGGCAAGACGCTGTTCACGAGCGCCGAGCCCAAGTGCTCGTCGTGCCACACGCTCTCCGACGCGGGCGCGAGCGCCACGATCGGGCCGGACCTCGACGAGGTCCTCAAGGGCAAGGACGCCGCCTACGTTCAGAAGTCGATCACCGATCCGAGCGCCGTCGTCACGAAGGGCTTCCAGGACGGCATCATGCCCCCCAACTACGGCCAGACCCTCAAGCCGGAGGAGATCAAGGCCCTGACCGATTACCTTGTGAAGGTGGCGACCAAGTGAAGAGGAAGGGAGGCCGATGACCGCGAGACTGCGAGGGCCTGGGCTGCTGCGGGCGGGCCTGTTCATGCTCGCCGGAGTCGCCTTCTCGTTCGCGCTCGTGTGCGCGGTGCGGGCCGCCTACGGCTGGGAGGTGCTCGACGCCGAGGCGATCACGGTCGTGTCGCTCGTCGCCTCGCCGCTGTTCTTCCTCGTCGGCCTGGGCGCCTTTGACGAGTGGTTCTACTGGGCCTCCGGCAAGCCGACGCGTCCCGAGGATCACTCGGGTCACGGCGCGACGAGCTGGCGCGACTACTTCCGGGTCAACACCGACCACAAGGTGATCGGGATCCAGTACGTCGTCACCTCGTTCTTCTTCATGCTGGTCGGCGGCCTGCTGGCCATGCTCGTGCGGGCCGAGCTGGCGGCGCCGGGCTCCCAGTTCGTGGACGCCAACGCCTACAACGGGCTCTTCAGCGTCCACGCGTCGCTGATGATCTTCCTGTTCATCATCCCGATCTTCGCGGGGCTGGCGAACTACGTCCTGCCGCTCATGATCGGCGCGCCGGACATGGCCTTCCCGCGCCTGAACGCGCTCTCCTACTGGCTGCTGCCGATCGGCGGGCTGATGATGACGGCGTCCTTCCTGGCCCCCGGAGGCTCCTTCTCGACGGGCTGGACGGCCTACGCGCCGCTGTCCACCGAGGTGCCGATCGGCCAGCTCTTCTTCACGATCGGCGTGCAGTTCGCGGGCGCGTCGTCGATCGCCACCGCGCTGAACTTCCTCGTGACGATCATCACGATGCGGGCGCCGGGGATGAGCTTCTGGCGCATGCCGCTGCTCGTGTGGGCGAACTTCTCGACCTCGCTGCTCGTCGTCATCGCCACCCCTTTCGTCGCCGCCTCGCAGTTCTTCGTGCTGCTCGACTACGCGCTGGGCTTCAACTTCTTCGTGCCCGAGCGCGCAGGAGACGTGCTGATGTACCAGCACGTCTTCTGGTTCTACTCGCACCCGGCGGTCTACATCATGATGCTGCCGGGCTTCGGGATCGTCTCGGAGATCCTGTCGGTGAAGTCGCGCAAGCCGATCTTCGGCTACCGGATGATGGCCTTCTCGCTGCTGGCCATCGTGCTGCTCGGGTTCACCGTCTGGGCCCACCACATGTTCGTCGCGGGCATGCAGAGCTGGATCCGCGTCCCGATGATGGTCACGACGGCGATCATCGCCGTGCCCACCGGCATCAAGATCTTCTCCTGGCTGGCCACCCTGTGGCGCGGCGTGCTGCACATCGACACGCCGATGCTCTTCGTCCTGGGCTTCCTGACGATGTTCGTGCTGGGCGGGATCTCGGGGGTGGTGCTCGCGATGATCCCCGTGACCATCCACGTGAGCGACACCTACTTCATCGTCGCCCACATCCACTACGTGCTCTACGGCGGCTCGGTGTTCACGATCTACGCCGGGGTCTACTACTGGTTCCCGAAGATGACGGGCCGGATGTACGACGAGACGCTCGGCCGGCTGCACTTCTGGATGACCTTCATCACGTTCAACCTCACCTTCGGTCCCATGCACCTGATCGGCGTGCAGGGGATGCCCCGGCGGGTGGCGGACTATCCCGAGCAGTTCGCCGGCTGGAACCTGTTCATCTCGCTGGCGAGCTTCATCCTCGGGCTCTCGACGCTCGTCTTCGTCTACAACATGGTGGCGAGCTGGCGCGGCGGCGCGCGCGCGGAGGCCAACCCCTGGCGCGCGCTGACGCTCGAGTGGCAGGTGTCCTCCCCGCCGCCGATCTTCAACTTCGACAGCGTCCCCACGGTGGTCGGAGGCCCGTACGAGTACGGCGTCCCCGGAGCGGTGCACGGCATCTTCCGGCCGGCCGGGGAGGAGGCGCGGCCCGAGGCCGCCCCGGCGGCCGTGGCGGCCGGTGAGGCCGGGCCCACCGAGAGGGATGAGCGCTGATGGCCCACATCCTGGTCCTGGCCAACGAGACCATCGGCGGCGCGAAGCTGCTCGACGCGATCCGCGAGCGCCAGGCGAAGGGCGGCGCCCGGTTCCACGTGGTCGTGCCCCAGAGCCGTCCCCGCCACGGCAACGTGATCTACGACGAGGCGGTGCGCGACTCCGCGCAGGTGCGGGTCGATCTCGCGCTCGCCTTCATGCGGGAGGAGGGCATCGAGGGCACCGGCGAGGTGGGCGACGCCGATCCCTTCAACGCGGCCATGGACGCCGTCGAAGAGCACGGCATCGACGAGATCATCATCTCCACGCTGCCGCAGACCACGTCTGGCTGGCTGCGGCGCGACCTCCCCGAGCGCTTGGACGAGGCCACGGGGCTGCCCGTCCAGCACGTCGTCGTCGACCTCGACACCGAGGGGCTGCCCTTCCACGTCACGCTCGTGGTCGCCAACCAGACCGCCGCCGGGCGCGACCTCATCGACCACCTCGCAAAGCTCGCCGAGGAGGTGCCGCGGCGCATCATCGCGGTCGTGCCGCAGGACAGCGGGGACGGCGCGGCGGCCAGCGCGGCGCGCGAACGCCTCCACCGGCTGCTCGAGTCCCTCACGGCCGCGGGGATCGTCGCGGCCGGGATGATCGGCGACCCGGATCCCTACACGGCGACGATGAACGCCATCCAGTACTTCCACATCTCCGAGGTGGTCATCTCCACGCTGCCCAGCAACCGGTCGCAGTGGATGGAGAAGGGGCTCGTAGACCGCATCGCCCGCGACAGCGGCAAACCCGTGGAGCACG
>DASQFQ010000192.1:0-19217 GCA_035633075.1 Solirubrobacteraceae bacterium
CAGGCGGCGACCGGCGAGCGGGACCACGGGCCGCAGCCGCAGCGATTCCGCGACGACGGCTCGCAGGTAGGCCTCCTCGCCCGCGTCGACCTCGGCCACCAGGCGCTCCAGCACGCGCGGGTGGCGCAGCAGCAGGTCGAAGGTCCAGGCCAGTCCCGTGGCGGTCGTCTCGTGCCCCGCCAGCAGGAGCGTCATGAGCTGGTCGCGGATCTCGGCGTCCTCCATCGGCTCGCCGTCCTCGAAGCGCGCCGCGATCAGCATCGAGAGGATGTCCTCGCGCGGGTCCGCGCGGCGCTCGGCGATCTCCGCGGCGAGCATCGCGTCGATCTCCCGCGTCAGCGGCTGTAGGCGGGCGAGCGGATCCGGCCCGCCGAAGCGCCGCGAGAACAGCACGCCGAACTGCAGGCCGGCCGACGCCGTGCCGGCGAGCAGGCGACCGAGGCGCTCGGCCAGCCCGGCCCGGCGACCCGGGTCGGTCACGCCGAACACCGCCCGCAGGATCACGTCGAGGGTCACGGCCTGCATGTGCGGGTGGATCGCGAACGCCCGCCCTGCGGGCCAGCCCTCCACCTCGCGCTGAACGACCTCGCGCACGATGGCCTCGTAGGCGCGCATGCGCTCCCCGTGGAACGGCGGCAGCATCAACCGGCGGCGGGCGAGGTGCTCGGATCCCTCCAGCAGCAGGACGGAGCGCGGCCCAACGATCGGCAGCAGCGCCACGGTGCGGCCCGGAGGCAGCCCATGTGCGGGAACGGTGTAGAGCGCCCGGATCGCCTCGGGGTCCGAGAGCATCACCATCGGGGTCTGGAAGCCGAGGAAGCGCACGCTGAACGCGTCTCCGAAACGCCGGCGGCAGGACTCCATGAACGAGATCGGCCGCAGCAGCCAGCGCAGCGTCTGGATGAAGGGTGGCTCGGGTGGGCCGGGCGGCAGCGCGCTCACGGGCGTAGCCTCGCACGACTCGTCCGACCGTCCTCGCCCGGAAGGAGATGCCGGGCGCCCCGAGAAACATGCTCGACATGAGGTTGCTCGTCTTCGACGATCCCGCGCTGCAAGGCCGCTACCAGTGGCTGGTGCACGATCGCGACGTGCACGACGCGATGCGAGCGTTGGCCAGGCAGTCCTACCGCCGCAACCGCCGGCAGCTGCCCGACGAACGCCTTGGCGACCAGCTGCGCGCGCACGGCACCATCGACGCCCGTCCCTACGTCCCGCCCCCCGGCGCCTAGCCGTCCAGCAGCCGCTCGAGGCGGATCGGCAGGTCGCGCACCCGGATGCCGGTGGCGTGGTGAACCGCGTTGGCGATCGCCGCGGCCGTACCCACGATGCCGATCTCGCCGATGCCCTTGGAGCCCATCGGGTTGAGATGGGGGTCGTCCTCGTCGACCCACGCGGCGTCGATCTCCTCGATGTCCGCGCAGGCGGCGATGTGGTACTGCGCGAGATCGTGGTTGAGGTAGTCGCCGAACTCGAGGTCCATGACGCTCTCCTCGTGGAGGGCCATGCTGATGCCCATCGTCATGCCGCCGATGAACTGCGAGCGCGCAGTCCGGGGGTTGATGATGCGCCCGGCGGCGAACACGCCGAGCATCCGCGCCACGCGGACCTCCCCCGTCTCGGGGTCCACGCGCACCTCGGCGAACTGGGCGCCGAACGCGTGGCGGGCGAGGTCCTCCCGCGCCTTGAGGTCCTTCGCGGTGTCGGCCCGCGCCTCGAGCCCCTCGGCCGGGATGCTGTCGCCGTGGCTTGAGATCTCCTCGCGCAGCGCCGCGCACGCCTTGACCACCGCCGAGCCCCAGGAGGCGGTCCCCATCGAGCCGCCGGCCAGTCCCGCACGCGGCAGCGCGCTATCGCCGATCTCCACGGATACCAGCTCGGGCGGCGCCTCGAGCGCGTCGGCGGCGATCTGCGTGAGCACCGTGCGGGCACCCGTGCCGATGTCGGCGGCGGCGACGCGCACGACGAAGCGGCCGTCGCCCTCGGCCCGCGCCACGGCCTGCGACGGGCTCATGTACGCGGGATAGGTGGAGGCGGCGACGCCGCTGCCGACCAGCCAGCGGCCGTCGCGCCGGACGGCGGGCGTGGGATCGCGGTCCTCCCAGCCGAAGCGCGCGGCTCCCTCGCGCAGGCACGCCACCAGGTTGCGGGAGCTGAACCGCCGCCCGCTCTCGGGCTCGGTGTCGGGCTCGTTGCGGATGCGCAGCTCGATCGGGTCGATGCGGCACGCGATCGCCAGCTCGTCGATCGCCGACTCGAGCGCATACATGCCCGGGCACTCACCGGGCGCGCGCAGCCACGACGGCGTCGGGACGTCCAGGCGCGCGAGGCGGTGCGAGGTCCGGCGGTTGGGTGCGGCGTACATGATCCGCGTGGCGACGGCCGTCTGCTCGGCGAACTCGCGCACCGTCGAGGTCTGCTCGATCACCTCGTGGACGATCGCAGCGAGCGTCCCGTCCTCCCCGGCGCCGAGGCGGACGCGCTGGATGGTCGGGGTCCGGTAGCCGACGAACGCGAACATCTGCTGGCGCGTGACCGCGACCTTCACCGGCCGGCCCACCACCAGGGCCGTGAGCGCGGCGAGCACGCAGTGCGGGCGCGGCGTGCCCTTGGAGCCGAACCCGCCGCCGACGTGCGGGGAGATCACGCGCACCTGCTCGGGGGCGAGCTCGAACACCTTGGCGAGCGTTCGCTGCACCATCGAGGTGCCCTGGTTGGAGTCGTAGAGCGTCAACCCGCCGCCCTCCCAGATCGCCATCGTGGCGTGCGGCTCCATCGGGTTGTTGTGGAACGCCGGGGTGGTGTAGGTGGCGTCGAGGAGCACCGCCGCGTCGCCGAGCACCGTGTCGGCGTCGCCCTGCTCGGTGTCGGTCGGGAAGTCCGGGTTGACCTTGTCGGGGCGGTAGAGCCCGGGGTGATCGGCGCGCAGCTGGACGTCGTGCTGCTTGACGTCGTAATCGACGCGCACGTGACGCTCGGCCTCGCGCGCGGTCTCGAGGCTCTCCGCGACGACGGCGGCGACGATCTGCCCGCGGTAGGCGACCGTGCGCGACTGGAACACGGCCAGCTCGCCATCGTCGACGGAGGCCAGGCGCGGCGCGTTCTCGACGGAGACGACGGCGAGCACACCGGGGAGGGCGAGGGCCGCGCTCGCGTCCACGACCCGGATCTCGGCCTTGGCCACATTCGCCTGCACGGGAGCGCAGTAGGCCACCCCGTCCGCGGGCTGCTCGAAGGCGAACTTCGCCTCACCGGTGACCTTCTCGCGCGCCTCGACCCGGGTCAGCGGGGCGCCGACGGCGGCGGTCAGCGTGGTCACCGTCATGCCGCGCAGAGCTCCGCCATCGTGCGGACGAGCAGGTTCCGTGCCAGCGGGACCTTGAAGGCGTTGTCGCGCAGCGGCCGGGCCTGCGCGAGCTCCGCCTCCGCGGCGCGCGCGTAGGACTCCTCCGTGGCCGGCTGACCACGCAGCGCGGTCTCGGCCCGCTCGGCGCGCCACGGGATGTGGGCGAGGCCGCCGAAGGCGATGCGGCAGTCGTCGACTTCGCCGTCCTGCACCTCGACGGCAGCGGCGATCGACACGACGGAGAACGCGAAGGAGGCGCGGTCGCGGACCTTGCGGTAGCGCGAGCGGGCGGCGAAGGCGACCGGCGGGAGCTCGACCGCCGTGATGAGGTCCCCCGGCTCGAGCACGGTGTCGCGCTGCGGCTCCTCCCCGGGCAGGCGATGCAGCCCGGGCATGGCGATCGTCCGCGCGCCCTGCGCGCCCTGGACGTGCACCACAGCGCCGAGGGCCGCCAGCGCGACGGCCATGTCAGAGGGGTGGGTGGCCACGCAGGCCTCCGAGTGGCCCAGGATCGCGAGGTTGCGGTGGTCGCCCTCGCCCGCCGGGCAGCCCGACCCCGGACGGCGCTTGTTGCACGGCTTGGTGACGTCCTGGAAGTACGCGCAGCGCGTGCGCTGGAGCAGGTTGCCACCGACCGTCGCGAGGTTGCGCAGCTGCCCGGACGCGCCCGCGAGCACCGACTCCGCGAGCACCGGGTAGCGTTCGCGCACCGCGCGGTCGGCCGCCAGGTCGCTGTTGCGCACCCCCGCGCCGATGCGCAGTCCACCGGCCCCGGTGGCCTCGATGCGGTCCAGCCCGAGCCCGGTGACGTCGACCAGCAGCACGGGCGCCTCCACCTCGAGCCTCATCAGGTCGACCAGGTTCGTCCCGCCGGCGAGGTAGCGCGCGCCGGGCTCCAGCGCCGCCATCGCCACGGCGCCCGCCGCGTCGGAGGCGCGCTCGTAGGCGAACGGCTTCACGGCGCCACGCCCGCGACCGCCGCGACGATGTTCGCGTAGGCGCCGCAGCGACACAGATTGCCGCTCATCCGCTCGCGGATCTCCTCGTCGGAGAGCTCGATCTCCTGCGCGCCGAGATCGTCCGTCACGACGCTCGGCCACCCGGCCGCGGCCTCGGTCAGCATGCCGACCGCCGAGCAGATCTGCCCCGGCGTGCAATAGCCGCACTGGAAGCCGTCGTGCTCGACGAACGCCGCCTGGACCGGGTGGAGCTCCTCACCGTCGGCGAGCCCCTCGATCGTCACGATCTCCGCGGCCTGGTGGGCGACCGCGAGCAGCAGGCACGCGTTCGCGCGCCGCCCGTCGAGCAGCACCGTGCAGGCGCCGCACTGGCCGTGATCGCAGCCCTTCTTGGCGCCGGTCAAGCCGAGCTGCTCGCGCAGCACGTCGAGCAGCGTGGCGCGCGTGTCCACTGTCAGCGCGTGCTCCTCGCCGTTGACGCGCAGGGCGATCTCGGCGTGCCTGACTTCCATCGGGGCGACCTTACCCACCGGATTAGGAGGACGCGCCTCCGTCGCGTCGAAGGCCAACGCAATGGGATGGATCGTCACGTCCTGGAAGACCGAGCGCCTGGCCTTGCTGCTGGTGGCCGAGGCCGTGGAGACGGCGGCCCAGGTCCGCCGTGTCGCCGAGCGCGACGCCCAGCGGCTTCACAGGGCCGCGGCCCGCGAGGCCGCGGACGCCGCGGCCTACCTGGTCGCGCTCGAGGAGCTCGGGGTGCAGACACGCGAGGCCGTGCGGCGCCGGCGCCAGGCAGAGAGCCAGCCGAGCGATGCCGCCGCGCGGGTCGGCCGGGCCACGCTGCACGAGAGCCCGCTCGCCGAGCTCTTCCGCGCGACCGACAACCGCTGAGCTCCTACTCCCCCGCGACCTCCACCGCGACCTGCTGCACCTCGTTGTTGGCCTAGCCGCCGAGGTTCCAGGGCGCCTCCAGCGGCTGTACCTCGCCCGCGCTGTCGGTGGCCCGGCAGCACAGCTCGTAGCTGCCGGGCTCACGTGGCTCCCAGTCTCACTCCCACGAGCCCCAGGCCCACCGCGACGGCTGCGCGCCCAACCGCGCGTCGCTCCAGCTCACGCCGCCGTCGGCGCTCACCTCGAGCTCCACGCCGCCGAAGCCCGACCAGGCGCGGCCACGCACCGTGCACCGACCGGGCTCGAGCCGGCGCTCCCGCGTCGCGAAGTCGGGGGTCCCGGGCGGGACCATCAGCGAACGCGGAACCATCCGTGAGACCGGCTCGCCCTCCTCGTCAGGCACCTGGCGCAGGCGATAGCCGCGCGCCTGCTGGTAGCCGTCGAACGGCCGGTCGAGCACCATGATCCGCTCGAGCCACTTGACGCTCGTCATCCCGTACCAGCCAGGCACGACGAGCCGCAGCGGAAAGCCGTGCTGGGGCGGGAGCGGGGCGCCGTTCATCGCGTAGGCCAGCAGCACCTCCTCCCGCAGCGCGTCCGCGAGCGGCAGGCTGCGCGCAAATCGCTGGACCTCACCGCCCTCGACCCCGCGGTCGAGCCCCTGAGAGAGCACCTCGACCGCACCCTCGCCGACCCCCGCCTCCTCGAGCAGCACGCGCAACGGCGTGCCCGTCGCCTCGGCGGTCCCGACTGCCTCGAGCCCCCGCGGCTGGCTCACCGGGCGAGGCGAGAGCTGGACGCGGCCGTTCAAGCGGGTCGATGGCCGCGGCGAGTCTAGGCCTGGCGCGCAAACCGGCCCTTGTGCGCGCGCTTGGCTGCCTGATAGTCAGCGAGGGCCTGCCGGGAGTCGACGTCGCCGAGCGTCGGGTGCGACGGCACGAGCGGTTCCGCGATCTCGACCCCGAACCGCTTGGCGAGCACCGCCGCAAGCGCCTTGACCTTCATCTCCCCAAAGCCGGGCAATGCCTCGATGTTCGCTCGCAGGTCGTCCGCCGAGTCGGCATCGGTCCAGACCCGCGCGGCGTCGCCGTCGTAGCGCTCGGCGACATGGGCGGCGAGGTCACGCACGCGCTTGGCCATCGCCCCCGGGAACCGATGGATCGCAGGCCTCTGCCGAAAGACGGGCTCGAGGTCCATCGCCGCCAGCTCCTCGGCGTCGAGCGTGCCGACCCGCTCGCGGAGGACCAATGGCCCCTCGAAGGCCTTCTGCACGGTGACCTGCTGGTCCAGGGCGAACCCGATCAGGAGGGCCAGGGGGTCTGTGACGAGCAGCTCGTTTGCTTCGTTGGAGTCGGTGAAGTGGAGGCGCTCGAGCACGGGGCGATCCTAACCCCTGGCGTAGGCGGCGCGGCGACCGGGCTGGCCGCCCAGCCTCAGCTCGTGCGGGGCACGACCACGTCGGCGGTCGCCGACGGCTGAGAGGCGGACGCGTTCCCCTCGGCCGGGTGAGCGTTCACGAGGTCACAACGTCACCTTGACGGCCTGTTGACACGTGACGGCCGCGGGCACGGTGCAATTTGGGGCATGCTGCCGCCTGACTGGCCGCTGCCGCTTTACGCGCACCGGCTGGGGCGCGCGTACGGACCGGACTCCTCGGCCGCGGCGCTGCGCGGCGCGCTCGCCGCCGGCGTCGACGGCCTGGAGACCGACGTGTGCCTGACCGCCGACGACGCGCTCGTGTTGCTGCACGATCCGTACCTGCCGCTGGGCACGGACCTCGAGGGCTTCGCGCGTGAGCGCACGGCGCGCGAGCTCCGGCGGGCACGGCTTCGGGACCGGGACGGCCGCCTGACGGCCGAAGCCCCGCTGTTCGTGGACGACCTGCTCGCGGCCGCCCCGCACGATCTCGTCCTCCAGCTCGACGTCAAGGCGCACGCAGACCCCGCGTTGGCCGGGCTCACGGTCGACGCGCTGGCGGAGCGGCTGCGCGGCCGGACACGTGGGCGCCGGGTCGAGGTGCTCTCGTTCGCGGCGGCGGCGTGCGAGCGAGCGGCGGCGCTCGGATGCCACGCGCGGCTGGTGGTATGGGCGGACTATGCCCCGGCGGCACTGGTGCGCTGGGCGCGCCGACACGGAGTCCGCGGGGTCTGTGTGGAGCACTTCCTGCTCTCGGCAGCGCTCATGGGGGTGCTGCGGCGGGGCGGGTTGAGCGTCACCACCGGAACGCTCAACGAGCCTGCGCTGCTCGACCGCGTCGTGCCGCTGGGCCCCGACGCGGTGACGAGCGACCGCCCCCACAGCCTGCGCGACGCCGCCGCCGCTACGTCGCCATTGGCCGCGTGATCAGCGGCCCGGGCGCTCGAGCGTGCCGAGGATGCGCGGGTGCCCGTCGATCGTCGGCGTGGCATCGATCGTCACGCGCGCGAAGCCCGCGTGCGTGGCGAGGGCGCTCAGCCCACCGGCGCCGAAGCCCCAGTAGACATAGTCGTCGCCGCGATAGACCCCGCTGGGCGGGTGCACCTCGATGCGGCCCTCGGCAGCGCGGCCGTCGCTGGCGATTCCGTAGGTTTCCACGAGCAGCCGCCCGCCGGGTGCCAGCAGGGCTCCGAGGACGCGGAGCAGGCCGAGCGGGTTCTCAACGCGGTGGAGGATCCCGAAGCAGAGGACCACGTCGAAGCTATCTCCCGTATCCGCGAGCGCGAGCGCATCGCCGCGCAGGTACTCGACGCGCGAGCCCAGCAACTCCCCAATTGCGCGAAAGCCCTCACCGCCTTCAAGCTCGATCCCCCACCGTGCCTTCACCCAGGCGACGTACTGCTCATTGTCGACCGCCACCACCCGCGCTGCGCCCCGATGCTCGGCCAGGTAGGCGTAGAACCCGTCGAACGTCCCGACATCGAGCACACGCTGCCCGGCGAACGAGGCGGGCAGGAATGGCACCCGGTACCGGTGGTCGCGCGCCACGCCGGGGGTGTAGAGCCCATGCGCGGCATTGAGCGCGAAGGTGTGAAACCACAGCGGCACCCGTCGGAGCACGCGCCCGGCCTCCTCGGGGTCGGCGCCGATGGGCAGCGCGTCAGCGACGGCGCGCTCGGCGTCGGTGAGCTCAGGAAGCTGGGTGAACGGGTCCACGCTGGGCACCTCAGGTTCGACTGTTCCGGTTTCGTCCTGCAACTCCTCCACCAACCCCACATTTACAGCAAACCAGCCCCACCGGCCGAGGCTCCCACGGGGTGGGACGCAAGACAACCCCTCACGGGAGAGCCCGCGTGACACGGCTTGACCCAGCCCGGGAGGTTGCGGAACGGCTCACCTGGCTCGGCCATGCCAGCGTGCTGCTCGAGCTCTCGGGAGCCCGCCTGCTGACGGATCCCGTGTTGCGCTCGCGTGTCTTGCATCTGCGGCGGCGGGCGCCGGAGCCGGCCGCCCCCGGCGCGCTCGACGCCGTGCTGATCTCGCACGGGCACCGCGACCACCTCGACCTCCCGTCGCTACGGCGGGTCGACCCCGGGGCGATCGTGGTCACTGCCCGCGGCGCCTCGCGCTGGCTGCGGCGTCTAGGCCGGGCGGTCGTCGAGCTGGCGCCCGGAGAGGAGGTCCGAATCGGCGGCGTCGCCGTGCGGGCCGTCCCGGCCGCCCACGACGGACGGCGCTCGCCGATCGCCGCGCGGGCCGGTGCCGTTGGCTTCGTCGTGGAAGGCCGTCGCCGCGTCTACTTCGCGGGCGATACCGAGGTCTTCCCGGGCATGGCGGGCCTTGCCGAGGATCTGGACGCGGCGCTCGTGCCGGTGTGGGGCTGGGGCCCGTCACTGGGCGCGGGGCACATGAACCCGGCCCAGGCGGCCGAGGCGATCGCCCTGCTGCGGCCGCGGCACGCCGTGCCCATCCACTGGGGGACGTTCCTGCCGCTCGGCCTCGGTCGACGCCACGCCCACCACCTGCGCGATCCGCCGCACGAGTTCGCAGCGCACGTAGCGACCCTCGCGCCCGCGACACACGTCGCAATCCTTGCTCCCGGCAGCTCGCTGGAGCTGGGTGGCAAAGACCGGTAGGTCTCAAGCGCGCCGCCGATTAGGGAGCCCCGTGGGCGCCGCCGATTCCGGCCGCGTGGGATCTGGCAGAGTGATCGGTGAGGCGAAAGCGTCGAGAGGAGCCGTCTGATGGTCGCGCGCGTCACCCACGTCAAGGTCAAGCCCGACGACGTCGAAGAGGCCGTGCGCCTGTTCGACGACTCGGTCGTCCCCGCCGCCAAGCAGGAGGAAGGGTTCATGGGCGCGCTTCTGCTCACGCGAGCCGATGGCCGCGCGCTGGTCGTCGACCTCTGCGACACCGTGGAGCACATGCGTGCCAACGAGCGCAGCGGCTTCTATCAGACGCAGGTGGCCAAGTTCGCCGGCAAGCTCGTGGACCGCCCGGCGCGCGAGTTCTACGACGTCGCGGTCGCCAAGGGCGTCCAGGGCGGCCTGGAGTTGCTGCGCAGCGCTGAGTGATCGGGCCGCCGCGGGCCTCGCGCACGCCGGATGCTGCGACGGGGGCGCGTCGATCGCGAGGGAGCGAGCGACGCGGCGTCCTCGTCAGCTGGCGATGCCGGCTCGCTTGCGAGCGGCGTGCAGCGCGCCCGCGGCCGGCGTGTAGATCGTCGTGTGGCGGTCGTCCCACTCGATCCGGTACCGCGGCGACGGGTCGCCCCGGACGACCTCGAGCACGGTGCCCGTCCGCGGCGCCCGTTCCGTGGACTCGGACTCGGCGACGACTCGATCTCCGACCTCGAAGGCCATGGCTCCTCCTTCACTCGGTTGCACCGCCGAGCCTAACCCACCGCCGAAGCGCCCTCCACCTCGGCGCCGGCCGGCGCCGCCTGAGGCGCGCCCCCTCCGCCGGACGCCGCGGCGATCCCGTCGAGCGTTCGGGCAATCCCCCGCTCGACCGTCTCGATCAGGTACGGGCGCAGCTTCGAGGCGGGGATGATGCGGTCGACCGAGCCGACGTCGACCGCGCGCTGCACACTGTGGATGGCGTCGAACTCGGCGGCCAGCTCGCCGAGCTTCTCGGAGCGGACGTCGGCCCACTGAGCGTCGCGCTCGGCGCGCAGCCGCTCGCGCTCCGCGCCCTCGGCCGCCGCGATGCGCTCGTCGAGCTCGGCGATCCGGGGGTCGTTGCGGGTGCGCACGTCGACGTCGCGGGCGAACACGACCGCGGCGGCGGGTGCGCCGCCGATCACCGACGCGTGGGCGCCTTCGACGGCGATCGTCTCGAGGTTCCCGTTCAGCCGGCGTGAGAAGACCACGAACGCGCCGCCGTGGAAGCGGGAGATGACGCAGAAGACGATCGGGCCGTCGAAGTTCACGATCGCGCGCCCGATCTCGGCGCCGTACTCCAGCTGAAGCCGGCGCATCGACTCGGGCGACCCGTCGAAGCCGGCCAGGTTCGCCAGCACCACCAGCGGCCGGCGGCCGGATGCGGCGTTGATGACCCGCGCGATCTTCCTGGAGGACTGCGGGAACAGCGTGCCCGATGTCCACTGCTCCGGCCCGTCGGCCGGGACCGGGCCGAAGCGCGCCAGCGGGCGCGACTCTATGCCGAGCATCGCGACCGGCCAACCGCCGAGGTTGACGTCCCAGGCGACGGCGATCTCCGCCTCGCGCATGCCCGGCCAGCGCTCCAGCGGTTCGTGGTCGGAGTCGGCTACGGCGCGCATCACGGCTCGGACGTCGAACGGCTTCTTGCGGCCCGGGTTGGTGGCCTCGGAGAAGACGTCGCCGACCGTCTGCAGGTCGGAGTCGGGCGCCCAGTGCGGCGAGGGACGAACGTCGCGGTCCCATGGGTCCTCGGTGCCGGCGCGGCGTGGGAAGCGCTCTCCCGGCGCCACGTAGGTGCGCTCGTAGTAGGCGAGGAGCACCTCGCAGGCGCCGGCCAGGTCAGGTGCCCAGTACTGCGCCTGGCCGTTGGGGCCCATCACGCGCTCGTAGCCTCCGATGCCGAAGTTGTCCTCGGCCGAGACGCCGCCCGAGTAGTCGAGCGCCTGCTTGCCGGTGAGGACCATCGCGCTCTCCGGCGTCATCACGAGGATGCCCTTGGTGTGCATGAGCATCGTGGCCTCGGCGTTCCAATAGGGCTGCGCGCCGACGTTGATGCCGCTCACCACCACGTTGATCTCCCCGCCCGCCTGCGTGAAGGAGACGATGCGGCGCAGCGCGGCCGCCACCCAGTCCATGTTCTCCGTCCCCGAGTCCATCGCGATCTTCGCCCCGGAGGAGAGCGCGAACCACTCGCAGGGCACCTGCAGGTGCTCGGCGAGGTCGAGCGCGGCGATGACCCGCCGGCACTCGGCCTCGGCGAGCGAGCCCAGCGCGCGCGTGGCGTCGCCGAGCAGGGCGACCCGGAGCATCCCCTCCGGGTGGCGCGACGTCCGGTTGCGGATGAGCCCCACCACGAGGCTCGCGCTGTTGGTCGCCGGCGGACGGTCGACCGGGACGAGCCGCCCGCCCGCGTCGAGGTCGTGCTCGACGAACTCGCCGGGAGGGATGGCCGACGCGGGCTCGGCGTGCTGCGGCGCCAGGATCTTGACGATCTCCGCGGGGTGCAGTGTGCCGCGCCTGCGGGCCGAGACCATCCGCTGGGCGCCCTCGTCGAGCGGCTGGAGCGGTCGGGCCGGCGGATCGCCGACCTCGAGCACGACGCCGCGGCCGGCCGGGTTGAAGATCCGCAGCACCCGCTCGCGCTCCAGTCCGTCCTCGCGCATGCGGACGCGCAGCTGGACGAGCTCGAGCCCCAGGCCGGCGGTCATGCGGGCGAAGCGGGTGATGATCGGGAGCGCCTCGTCGGGTTCGAACTCCATCACCGGCCAGGCGTAGAGCAGCAGACGATTCCAAAGCAGGCGCTCGCGCGGCCGCCGGCGCGACTGGAACGAGCGCATCGCCTCGAAGGCCTCGCGGACCATCCGCTCGAGTTCGGGGAGCGCGGTGATATGTCCCGCCTCGTCGCGCACCGGGGTCAGGTCCCGCACCTCGGCGACCGCGACCAGCCGCTCGTCGCGGGGGTTCGCGCGGGCGACCCCCCGGAACAGGTAGACGTCCTGGGCGGACGGCAGCCGCTCAAGCGCGAACTCTGCCAGGCGCCACATGTCCATCCGCTCGGCCATCATCGGGTGCAGGCCGCGCAGATCCCGGTTCTCGGCCAGTTGGCCATCCGCAGCCCGCGCGAAGCTGAGGACGTCCACCGCTCCGCGGCCGCTCTCGGGCCCCAGGACGAACGCCACGCGCGCCACGCTCGCCGGCAGGTCCGCCACGGCCAGGAGGCCGCCGAGGTCCTCGGGCGCCGCCCGCAGGGCGTAGATGTCGGCGAGCACGTCCTCCCCGGGCGGCAGCGTTCCGGCGTGCGCCGCGAGGGCGCGCAGTGCGCCCGGCAGGTCGACCGGCTCGCCCAGCGTGGCCGCCACGTGACGCCGCGTGCCGCGGTGCTCGTAGGACGCGAGCACGAACGGCACGCCCTCCACCAGGCGCTGCTCGACGCCCTCGAGCGGCCGGATCCGGTAGTAGCGCCGCGTCATCGCCTCGACGAGCGGCCCGGCGTCGCCGACCAGCCGGGGCAGAAGCGCAGCGAGCGACTGCGGGCAGTCGACGAGCGCGGCCAGGCGCGCCTCTCGATCCGGGCGGTCCGGTGAGTCGGCCAGCGCGGCCAGGTGCTCCGTCATGACCGCGTAGGTCTCCTCGCGCGCCGCCTCGATGAGGGGCTCGTCGCAGGAGCGCCAGCGCACCTCGCGCGCCAGTTCGGCCAGCGCCGGCTCGCGCGGCGCCAGCGCGACCTCCAGGCCCTCGAGCACGGCGCGGAACGCCTCGCGGGCCTCCCCCGTCAGCGTGTCCGCACGTTCCAGGTGGCGGGCGAGGATGGCCCGCACCGCCTCGCGCGCAGTCTGCGCTCGCTGCTGGGAGAGGAACAGGCGGTAGCAGGCGTCCTCCAGGGCTCCGGTGCGCTCGAGGCCGCCGATGCCGTAGTGACCGAGCGCACGCTCGAGATTGGCGACGAAGCGGTCCGGGAGCCCCTCGGCGACGGGATCGAGGGAACGCAGGAAGGCGTGCAGGTGCTCCTGGGGGCTGCCCAGCGCCTCCTGCTCGTCCATGCCCTCGGGGTGCGGCCGGTTGAGCGCGCGCAGATCGGCGTAGAGCGCCAAGAGCCGGCGCTCACCGGCGAGGTCGGCGTCCGCTGCCGAGAGCGCGTCGAGCACACGCCGGACCTCCGCCGGAGCGACGTCGTAGCCCAGCACCAGCCACTCCAGGCGCTGCAGGCCGGTCGCGTCGTCTTCCGCCTCGGGCGCGCCGCCGTCGAAGGCCACGCGCTCGCCCTCGGATCCGCTGCGCCCGTCCTCGAGCGGGTCGATCTGGAGCAGCGGCTTGCCCGCGCCGACGTGCGCGTTGGCGGAGACGAGCACCTCGCGCACGCGACCATGGACCGGCGCGGTGAGCGAGGACTCCATCTTCATGCTCTCGGTGACCGCGACGACGTCGCCGGCCTGCACCTCGTCGCCGCGGGAAACCGGGATCGCCACGACCACGCCCGGGGACTGGCTGCGCACCAGGCCGCCCTCGTCGCGCGAGACGCGATGCGGGACGCCGTTGACCTCCACGAGCAGGTCCGTGTCCTGCAGCGCGGTCATCGTCCGGTAGGAGCGCCCGCCGTAGGACAGCCGGCGCTCGTGCTCGGTCAGCTCCTCGACCGTCGCCTCGATCCGCACGCCGTCCACCTCGGCCAGGTAGCGCGTCGGGCCCGTCTGACAGACCATGAAGCGGTAGCTCACACCGCGATGGAGCAGATCGACCGTGTGGCAGACCTCCGCCTCCGCGTGCGGGCGGCCGCGGCGGGCCAGCGCATAGAAGTGCGCGCGTTCGGTGCCCGTGGCCGCGTCGGAGAGGGCGATCGCCGCCTGGATGAGGGCGGCGTCGGCGTGGCGCACGGGCTGCACGTCGCCCTGGGCCTGCAGGCGGTCGAGCCAGCCCGTGTCGACCTCGCCTGCCCGCAGCTCGGGGCGGCCGAGCAGCTCGAGGAGGAAGCCCTGGTTCGTGGCGCCCTCGTCGATGGCCACCAAGGTGTCCGCGACCGCGCGGCGCAGGCGCGCGATGGCCTGGGCGCGGGTGCGGCCATGAGCGATGATCTTGGCGATCATCGAGTCGAACTCGGCCGGGACGGTGTCGCCTTCGGCGACGCCGCTGTCCACGCGCACGCCCGGCCCCGCGGGGAGCCTGAACAGCGCAATGCGCCCGGGTGCGGGCGCGAACCCGCGAGCCGGGTCCTCGGCGTTCAGGCGCACCTCGATGGCGTGGCCGCGGGGCGACGGCGGCTCGCCCTCGAGACGGCCGCCGGCCGCGACGTGCAACTGGAGGCGGACAAGGTCGACGCCGGTCACCATCTCGGTGACCGGGTGCTCGACCTGGAGGCGGGTGTTGACCTCCATGAAGGAGAAGCGCTCCTCGTCGGGTTCGTAGAGGAACTCGACGGTGCCGGCGCCGCGGTAGCCGGCCGAGCGGGCGAGCCGCACGGCCGAGTCGGCCAGCTCCTGCTCCTGCTCAGAGGAGAGCACCGGGCTGGCCGACTCCTCGACCACCTTCTGGTGGCGGCGCTGGTAGCTGCAGTCCCGCACGCCGAGCGCCCACACGCTGCCCTGGCCGTCGGCGATCAGCTGCACCTCCACGTGGCGCGCGGACCCCACCAGGCGCTCCATCAGCACACTCCCGTCGCCAAAGGCCTGCGCAGCCTCGGCGCGGGCGCGCTCGAACGCCGCCGCGAGCTCGTCGGGACGCTCGACCCGGCGCATCCCGCGCCCGCCGCCGCCCGCGGCGGCCTTGATCATGAGCGGGAACCCGAGCGCCTCGCCATGCACCAGGGCATCCTCGACGCTCTCGACGGGTCCGCCGCTCCACGGTGCCACGGGCACGCCCGCCTGCTCGGCCAGGCGCTTGCCCTCGATCTTGTCCCCCAGGACGCGCATGACGCCGGCTTCGGGCCCGACGAAGACGATCCCCAGCCGCTCGCACAGCTCCGCGAAGGCGGGATGCTCGGCCACGAAGCCCCACCCCACCCAGGCCGCGTCCGCGCCCGTCTCGACGAGCGCGCGCTCGAGGCGCTCGTAGTCCAGGTAGGCGCTGCGCGGCTTCCCGTCGCCGTCGGTCAGCGTGGCCGGTCCCAGGCAGTGGCGCTCGTCGGCCTGGCGGACGAACAGCGCATGGCGCTCGGGCTCGGTGTAGAGCGCGATGACCCGGATCGGGTCGGGGCGCTCGTCGTTGAGCTCGCGAACCGCGTTGATCGCGCGCATCGCCGCCTCGCCGCGGTTGACGATGGCGAGCCGGTGGAAGGGGCGTTGGGCGGCGCTCACGCTCCCCGGTGTCTGACGCCCAGGTCGCCTATTATCAAGGTCCACGGCCGTCCGGCCCCCCGGTCAGTGGGTAGAACCCGCCAAATGTCGGGTCCGCTGCTCCGGAGGGGCACTGCCGCCGGTCAGGCTGCTGTGCTGTGAGGCGTGCCCGCACCTGCTTTGACCCTCGAGCCCCATGAGCTGGCTCTGCACGGTCACCGTGTGAGCTACCGAACCGCCGGGCAGGGCCCGGCGCTGCTGCTGCTGCACGGGATCACGAGCTCCTCCGAGACGTGGGAGATCGTGGCGCCGCTGCTCAGCGAGCGCTTCACGCTGATCGCGCCGGATCTCCTCGGCCACGGCGCGTCGGCGACCCCGCGCGGGGACTATTCGCTGGGGGCGCACGCCAGCGGGGTGCGGGACATCGTCACGGCGCTCGGCCACGAGCGCGTGACGGTCGTCGGGCACTCGCTCGGTGGCGGCATCGCGATGCAGTTCGCCTATCAGTTCCCCGAGCGCACCGAGCGCCTGGTGCTGGTGTCCAGCGGAGGGCTCGGCCGCGAGGTCCACATGCTGCTGCGCGCCGCGGCGCTCCCCGGCGCCGACTACGTCCTCCCCGTGCTGACGTCGCGCCGGCTGGTCGGGGTCGGCCGCGAGCTGGGCGCGCTGCTCGGGCGGGTCGGCCTGCAGCCGGGCGGCGACCTGGGGATCCTCGCGCGCGGCTTCACGTCGCTGGACAACGCCGGCTCGCGGCGAGCGTTCCTCCACACGGTGCGGGCCGTAATCGAGCCCGGCGGCCAGCGTGTCAGCGCGCACGACCGGCTCGCCCTCGCCGCGTTGCTGCCCACGCTGATCGTGTGGGGCGAACGCGACTCGATCATCCCGGCCGACCACGGCGTCGCCGCCCACGAGGCCATCCCGGGCAGCCGCTTCGTCAGCCTCCCGGGCGCCGGGCACATGCCCCACGACGACGACCCGCGCCGCTTCGCCGACGTCCTCACGGAGTTCTGCGAGACCACCGACGCCGCCAGGCTCACCCACGACCACTGGCGGCCGTTGCTGGCCTCATGCCCGGACCGGTCGTGACCGCCGAGCGCCTGTCGGCACTGGACGCCTCCTTCCTCGCGGTCGACAGCCCTTCCGCGCCGATGCACGTCGGCTGGGTCGCCGTCTTCGATCCGCCGGAGGGCGCACCGCGCCCGGCGTTCCGGGAGCTGTTCGCGCACGTCGCCAGGCGGCTCGAGCGCGCCCCTCGCTACCGGCAGAAGCTGGCCGGCGTCCCGCTCGGCCTGCACGAGCCCGTATGGGTCGACGACCCTGGCTTCGACGCTGCCGAGCACCTGCTCCGCGCCGACGGCGCGGACCTCGACGCGCTCGTCGACACCATCCTCTCGTCACCCCTCGAGCGCGACCGGCCGCTGTGGCAGATGTGGATCGCCGACGAACTGCCGGACGGACGTCTCGCGCTCATCGGCAAGATGCACCACTGCATGGTCGACGGCACGGCCGTGGTGGAGCTCGGCAGGCTGCTGCTCGACCGCGAGCCCGATGCGCCGAGCCGCAATGGCGACGACGGCGCCGCCTGGTCGCCCGCTCCGGCGCCGTCGCCCGGCGAGCGGCTCGCGCGCGCCGTGGTCGACTACGCCGCCGACGGCGTTGCCCTGGGGCTCGCGCCGATCCGGCTGGCCGGCTCCCCGTCGCGCCTGCGCGCGCTGCCCGGCGCCGCCGCTCGCACGCTGGCGCACACGCTCCTGCCGCCGGCGCCGAGCTCGCCGCTGAACGGCCCCGGTGCCGCCCAGCGCCACCACGTGCGCGTCACGCGCTCTCTCGACGATCTGCGCACGGTCCGACGGCGATTCCGCGTGACCCCCAACGACGTGGTGCTCGCCGCCTGCGCGGGCGCGCTGCGGCGCTTCGCGGAGCGGCGCGGGGAACCACCGCAGCCGTTGAAGGTCATGGTGCCGGCCGATGTGCGGTCGAGCGGGGACGCCGCCGCGAGCGGCAACCGCATCTCATTCCTGTTCATCGAGCTTCCCTGCGACGAGCCCGACCCGGTGACGCGCCTGCAGGCCATCAACCGCGCGACGGCGCAGCGCCGCCACGACGGCCAGGCGGAGCACCTCGACGCGGCGTTCCGCACGCTCGCATTGACGCCTCGGCCGGTCCAGCGGGTGCTGGCGCATGCCTTCGCGCACCCGCGGCTGTTCAACCTCACCATCTCCAGCGTGCCCGGGCCGGCCGTCCCGCGGTACCTGCGCGGGTGCCGGCTGCGCGAGGTCCACTCCGCCGTACCGCTCGCCCGGCGCCACGCGCTTTCCATCGGCGTCGTCATGGTCGCCCGACAGGTCTGCTTCGGGATCTACGCCGACTCGGTCACGCTGCCCGACGCCGACGCGCTCGGCTCAGACCTGGATGGCGCGATCGACGAGCTGCTCGACGCGCGATAGGTCAGCGCTCAGGAGCGGCCGGGCCGCCTCGGGGCGGCGCGGCCCGCAGGTGTCTTGCCCCGCTTCGTCGGATGGAAGTAGTGTGTCGCCCGACCACCAGCAAGAGGAGCTGCCCCATGCAGAAGTTCGCCGTCGCCGCACTCGCGGCGGCTGCCGCGCTCGCCCTCCCCGCCACCGCCGGCGCGACGTACAGCGGGGCCGTGAGCGGGACGGAGGCCACCCTGACGGGCGACGACGCCGCCGACAGCCTGACGATCGACGTCGCCGGCGGCAACCTGACCCACGACCGCCCCGCGGCGGAGGGCTTCGCCAGCAACGCGGACTTCGACAGCACCGTGGCCGGTGACCAGACCGTGCCCGCCACCGGGTCGCTCACGATCGCCGCAGGCGGCGGGGAGGACGCCGTGACCTTCGGCGCCGCGACCAACACCCTGACCGCGTCCACGATCCTGGGAGAGGCGGGCGACGACGTGCTCTCCGGCAGCGCGAGCGCGGACAACATGCGTGGCGGGGACGGCAACGACCGCGTGATCGGCTTTCGCGGGGGCGACGACCTGGAGGGCGGCGCCGGCAACGACCAGCTCGTCTGGAACAACGGCGACGGCTCCGACGTGATGGACGGTGACGACGGCAACGACGAGGTCGAGGTCAACGGCGCCCCCACCGCGGGCGACGTGTTCACCGTCAACCCCGCGGGCGCTCGCGTCGCGTTCGCGCGCACGAACCTCGGCGCCTTCACCCTCGACGTCTCCACGGAGCGCATGACGCTCAACGGTCTCGGCGGGGGGGACACGATGACCGGCGCCGGCGGCCTGGCCCCGCTCATCCTGATCGCGTTCAACGGCGGGGCCGGCGCGGACACCCTGACCGGCGGCGACGGCCCGGATCTCTTCTCCGGTGGCGAGGACGCCGACACTCTGGCCGGGAGCGGCGGCAGCGACCGCGTGGTCGGCGACCGCGGCAACGACACCATGAGCGGCGGCGACGACGACGACACGCTCGTGTGGAACAACGGGGACGGCTCGGACCGCATGGACGGCGAGGGCGGAAGCGACACGATCGAGGTCAACGGCGCGCCCGCGGCGGGCGACGCCTTCACGCTCCAGCCCAACGGGGCCCGGGCGCGGTTTGACCGTACGAACCTGGTGGCGTTCACGCTCGACATAGGCTCCAGCGAGCTGCTCGACCTCAACGGGCTCGGCGGCGACGACACGTTCACGCCCAGCGCCGGC
>DASQFQ010000193.1:0-7277 GCA_035633075.1 Solirubrobacteraceae bacterium
TCAGGTCCTCCGGGGTCGCCCCGCTCGTCTGCTCGTGTTGGCGAGAAGGCTGGCCTTGACACAGGCGAGCTGGGCCTGGTCCACCTTGAGGATGAGGGGCTGAGACTGATTCATGCGATCTCCAGTATGTCGAGGTTGTCCGCGAGCGACGCTTGGTGATGCCATCCGGGAGCTATGTCGGTACCCGGTAAAGCCTTTCCGGGGGCCCACGGGGGAAATGTCACGTCCTCGTTACCGCAATACCCTGTTCAGTGCCCCAACAAGCGGCTAATTGCACCGGATGAGCCTTCAGTCCGCGCTGGAAGACGTCGCCGACGTGCGCGAGCTCGACCGCTTCCGACCAGACGAGCAAACGTGTCGCGTCACGCTCAGCGCGCGCTCGTGACAGCGTGCTGGCAGCGCTGACAGGTCCCCGCGCTGCTGGCACAGGCCGCGTGGCCTGGCGAGCGCCCTCTCGGGGCAGGGGCGCCCCAACTCCCCAACGCTGGCGCAGCAATCCGCAGCCGGCGCCCGAGATATTTCCCTCGTGGGCGGCTCGGTTCGGTGTAGCGTCGGGTCGTGGAAGAGCTGAAGTGGACAGCGGAGAGGCATCGGCTCTCAGCGGCGGCATGGGCTAAGGGCTGGCTGATTCAGCTCCATTCGCCAGGCCGCTACTGGATCGCCGAGAAGTCAAACCCCTATGTGCCGATCACCGTGCTGGGTGTCGGCCTCACCGAAGACCAGGTTGAGTTGTTCGTCAACGGCACCGAGGAAGACAGAGCCGACTTGCGGCGTCGCTAGCTTCCTCAAACGCTTGAGCTGCGGGCACCACCCGTCCTGCGTGGGTTCGATTCCCACCATCTCCACCGTTCTCGTAGAATCGCGCGATGGCACTCGTGCGAGTCCGCGACCCCTTGAAGAAGCTCGCTGGCGGGCGTTCGGACCACGCGATCGAAGGCGCCACGGTGTCGGAGCTCCTGCGCGAGTTCGAGCGGGCGCACCCGGCGATGGGGGGCTGGATCCTCGACGAGCGTGGGCTCATACGCCGGCACATCAACGTGTACGTGAACGGTGAGCGTGGCCGGGAGGGCACAGAGGTGGGGCCCGCCGACCGCGTGGACGTCCTCGGGGCCATCTCGGGAGGATGATGTCCCCATGACTGAGCTTCTCGTCGGAACCAAGAAGGGGTTGTTCGTGCTCGAGGGCGAGCCGGGAGCGGAGTTCGCGGTGACGGCCCGCGCCTTCGCGGGGGAGCCGGTCGAGTACGCGACGCGCGACCCGCGGACCGGCCGTGTGCTCGCATCGGTGGGCTCCCCCTTCTACGGGCCGAAGATCTGGTACACGGACGATCCCGCGGGGGAGTGGGTACAGGCGGACGGGGTCGTGCTTCCCGAGGGCGGCGACGCTGCGCTCGAGCGGATCTGGGTGATCGTGAGGGGCGAGCGGGACGGGTCGCTGTACGCGGGGGGGGACCCGGGCGTGCTCTTCGAGAGCCGCGACGGGGGTGTCGGCTGGGAGCTGAACCGCCCGCTGTGGGAGCACCCGACGCGGGGGGACTGGCAGCCCGGAGCGGGCGGGATGTGCCTGCACTCGATCGTGACCTGGCCCGGCGAGCCCGACCGGCTGGCGCTGGGGATCTCCGCCGCGGGCGTCTGGCTCACGGAGGACGGCGGCAGGACGTGGCGGCAAGGCAACGAGGGCATCGTCGCCCGCTACCTGCCGGATGACGCGCCCGCGGAGACCACGGCCCTGTGCGTCCATCGGCTGCATCGCGCGCCAAAGCGGCCGGAGCGGCTGTTCATGCAGTTCCACGGCGGGGTCTATCGCTCAGACGACGCGGGCGAGACGTGGACGGACATCGGAGCCGGTCTGCCATCCGACTTCGGCTTCCCTCTGGTCATCGACCCGGCGGATCCGGACAGCGCCTACGTCATCCCGCTGGTCGCCGATCTCGACCGGGTGACCCCCGACGGTCGCGTGCGGGTCTACGAGACGCGCGATGCGGGCGCCAGCTGGGCCGAGCGTGGTGACGGCCTGCCCCAGCAGGACGCATACCTGACGATCCTCCGGCACGCGTTCGATCGAGTCGCCGAGGGATCGCAGCTCGAGCTGTACTTCGGGGCGACGTCCGGTGACGTCTTCGGCTCGCCCGACGCCGGGGCGAGCTGGTTCACCGCGTCAACCCGCCTCCCGCCCGTGCATTCCGTCACAGCCGCGCGCTGAACGTGGCCACCGAGAACGTCACGCTGGAGTCGGCCGGCCCGCTCGTCGCGGATGTGATGCTGCGGGCGCCGCGGACCGTTGCCCCCGCAGCGACCGTCGCGGATGCGCGGCGGGCGTTCGAGAACCCTCGGGAGCGCTTGCTGCTCGTGGCGGGGGGCGCGACCTACGTGGGTGTCATCGGGCGCGACCAGCTCGAGGGGGACGTCTCCGATCAGGCGACACTCGGGGAGCTGGTGCGACGCGACTGGGCTCGGGTCACCCCTCACGACACGGTGTCGCGTGCGCTCGAGCTGCTCGACGCGAACGGGGCCGATCGGCTTCCGGTGGTGACGGACGGGGGCGAGCTGGTCGGCCTCGTGTGCTTCAACCAGAGTCGGGCCTGCTTCTGCGTCGACGCCCGTGAGGGGCCCGCACAGCGCGATTAGCCTGTGGGGGTGCCCACGCCGCTGAGGGAGCTGACGACGCTGCGCCTGGGTGGGCCGCCGCGACGGCTCGTCGAGACCGGCACCGAGGCGGAGCTCGTGGCGGCGGTGCGGGAGGCGGACGCGGGCCAGCCGGTGCTCGTGCTCGCCGGGGGCAGCAACGTGGTGGTCGCCGACGAAGGCTTCCCGGGGACCGTCGTGCGCGTGCTCTCGCGGGGGATCGAGCGGTGCGACGCGGACGGCCGGATAGTGCTCACCGCGCAGGCGGGAGAGCCGTGGGAGCCTTTCGTCGAGCGCTGCGTGGACGAGGGGCTGGCGGGCGTGGAGAGCCTGGCGGGGATCCCGGGCTCGATCGGGGCGACGCCGATCCAGAACGTCGGCGCCTACGGGCAGGAGGTGGCCGAGATCGTCACCGGGATCCGCGTCCTGGATCGCGAGGGTGACGTGGTGGAGGACCTGCCGGCCGCCGCCGCCGGCTTCGCCTACCGGTCGAGCGCGTTCAAGCGCACGCCGGGGCGCTGGGTGGTCCTCGCGGTCACCTTCGAGCTCGAGCGGCGGGCGCTGAGCGGCCCGATCGAGTACGCCGAGCTCGCGCGCACGCTCAGCGTGCGCCCGGGGGAGGGAGCGCCGCTCGCGGAGGTGCGCGACGCGGTCCTGCGACTGCGCCGCGGCAAGGGCATGGTCGTCGACCCCGAGGACCCCGACTCGGTTTCGGCGGGCTCGTTCTTCACCAACCCCGTCCTCGAGGCGAAGGCGTTCGCGGCGCTCGAGGAGCGCGCCGGCGACGGCGCCCGCCCCCCCCGCTTCCCCGAACCCGACGGGCGGGTCAAGACGTCGGCCGCCTGGCTGATCGAGCGGGCGGGCTTCACGCGCGGCTACGGGAACCCGGACGGCATCGCGATCTCGGGAAAGCACACGCTGGCGCTGGTCAACCGCGGCCACGGGACCACGGCCGAGCTCGTCGTGCTGGCCCGGGAGATCGCCGCCGGCGTCCGCGAGCGCTTCGGGGTCGAGCTGGTGCCGGAGCCCGTGCTCGTCGGGCACGCCTGGCCCGGCTAGGGGGTCGGGGTCAGGGCCGGCAACCGGCGGTCGAGGTCGCGGCGGATGTCGCGCTGCAGCCCGCGCACGTCGCGGTCGAAGTCGCGCTGGACAGCCTCGACCTCGCGGTCGAGCTGGGAGTCCAGCTCGTCGCCGAAGAGCGCAAGCATGTACCAGACGCCGCCGAGGACGACGGCGGCGGTCACGATGAGCATGGCCGCCACCGCGGGCAGCGTCCCGCGCGTGTAGGAGCGCCCGCACCAGGGGCAGTGCCGGTCGGCGGACGTGGCGAGGCTGGCGCAGTGGGGGCATACGCGCTCGCGCGCCTGGGCGGAAGGTCGAGCCACTCGGCCCAGGCTAAGGCACGGCGGCAGGCCATCAGCATGCGTCGCATGGCTCCGGGCTCCTAGAGCCTCGTAGGCTCCGCGCGTGCTGCACGTCACCAACAGCGACGCGACCCCTGCCGGGGCTTGCGCGCACCGGCCTTCCGGGGGAGATGCTCGCCTGGCGCGACGTGCTCCACGAAGGGCCCGTGCCGATGCTCGCCCCCACCGAGCTGCGCGGGGTGCGGGCGCGCTTCATCGCCTCGCAGGGGTGGGCGCCCAGGCGGACGCCGTGGCCGACCTCCGCGGGCGCGACGAGCGGCTGGACGCGGCGCTCGGCCGTGAGCCGGTGATCCTGTGGTTCGAGCACGACCTCTACGACCAGTTCCAGCTCCTCCAGGTCCTCGACCGCCTACCGTCCGGGGTCGTTGGGCAGGTGGAGTTGATCCAGGCCGGGACGTTCCTCGGGACGCTTGCCGCCGAGGAGCTCGCGGAGCTCTGGCCGCGACAGCGGCCCGTCAGCGCGGAGCAGGTCGCGAGCGCCCGCGCCGCGTGGGCGGCGTTCCAGGGCGACGACCCGCGCGAGCTGGCCCGGCTGGCGTCGCGAGGCGGCGAGGGGCTGCCCTACCTGCGGGCCGCCCTATGGCGACTGCTCGAGGAGCTCCCCGGCCTCCACGACTGCCTTGCGCGCAGCGAGCGCCACCTGCTGGAGGCGATCGCCGGCGGCGCCGGCACGCCAGTCGACGCGTTCATGGCGAGCCATGCGCGCGAGGACGCGGCGTTCCTCGGCGACGCCTTGGCCTTCGCGCGCCTCGACGACCTCGCCGGCGGGCCGCGGCCGCTGATCGAGCCCGAGGGCGAGAGCCTGGCCCTCACGGAGGCCGGCGCCGCGGTGCTGGCGGGGACGGCCGATCGCGTCGCCCTCACCGGCCTGGACCGCCGGATGGGCGGGGTGCACCTGCACTCGGGCGCCGCGCTGTGGCGCTGGGACCCTGAGCAGGGCGAGCCGCTTCTGCTAGAAGAGACCACATGACGGTCGGCCTGCGCAGGCCGCTCGCCTCCGCCGAGCGCACGTCACGCACCGCGCCGCTGCGCGAGCGGCTGGCCAAGGCGCTCCCCGACCGCCCGTTCGATCTCGAGCTGTGGGACGGCGGGCGCCTGGAGGCGACCGAGGGGAGTCGGGGCCCGACCCTGCGGGTGACCTCGCCGGCGGCCGTGGGCCACCTGCTGCGGGCGCCGGGCCAGCTCGGCCTCGGGCGCGCGTACGTGAGCGGGGCGCTGGAGGTGGACGACCTCGACGGGATCGTCGCGCTGCTCGACAGCTGGCGGCCGCCGCCGCTGGGCACGCGCGATAAGGCGGGGCTCGCGCTCGCCGCCCTGCGCGCCACGGGTCCGGTGCGCCCCCCGCCGCGGCCGGCCGCCGAGCTCGTCCCCCGAGGGCGGTTCCACTCGCGCAAGCGCGACGCGCGGGCGGTGCGCCACCACTACGACGTGCCCACGGAGTTCTTCCGGCTCTTCCTGGGCCCGTCGATGGTCTACTCGTGTGCGATCTTCTCCCGCGGCGCGGCGACCCTGGAGGAGGCGCAGGAGGCCAAGCTCGAGCTCGTGTGCCGCAAGCTCGACCTCCAGCAGGGTCAGCGGGTGCTCGACGTCGGCTGTGGGTGGGGCTCGTTCGCGGTCCACGCCGCGCAGCGCCACGGGGCGAGTGTCGTCGGGATCACGCTCTCTCCACCGCAGGCCAGGCTTGCCCGCCGCCGGGCGGAGGAGGCCGGGATCGCCGAACGGGTCGAGATCCGGGTCGCCGACTACCGGGAGCTCGAGGGGGAGGCGTTCGATGCCGTCGCGTCGATCGGCATGGTCGAGCACGTGGGGGCCGAGCCGATGGACGAGTACGGCCGCCGGCTGGCGGGGGTGCTGAGGCCGGGCGGGCGGCTGCTCAACCACGGCATCGCCAACATGCGCCAGTCCGATCCCAAGAGCGGCCCGTTCTCCGAGCGCTTCGTGTTCCCCGACGCGGCGCCCCAGCCCCTCTCCCGCGTGATCGGGGCGCTCGAGCGCGCCGGCATCGAGGTCGAGCACGTCGAGGACTTTCGCGAGGACTACGCCGAGACGCTTCGCCACTGGTCCCGGGCGCTCGACGAGCGGCTCGACGAGGCCGTGAGCCTCGCCGGTCCCGAGCGCGTGCGCGTGTGGCGTCTGTACCTGCGCGCCGCTCGCAACGGCTTCGAGACGGGCTTCACGTCGATCTACCAGGTGCGGGGGGTCAGGCCAGGCTGAGCCCTAGGGTGCAGCCCATGGAGGGTCGGGGCATCGTGCGCGTGCGGCGCGGCGAGCTCGTCGAGAGCGAGCACGCCTTCGCCTGGTGCGTCGCCGACGGGAGCGCGTCGGCCGACGGCTCGGCGGTCTTCCCCCGCTCCGCAGCCAAGCCGTTCCAGGCCCTGGCGGCGATGCGCGCGGGCGTGCCCGAGCGCTTCGGGCTCGGGCCCGTCCACGTCGCGGTCGCCTGCGCCTCCCACGGCGGCGGCGACGAGCACGTCGCGCGGGTGCGCGAGATCCTTGCCGCCGCCGGCCGGAACGAGTCCGACCTGGCGTGCGGCCCCGGCGAGCCGCGCGACCCCGCGGCGGCGGACGCGTTCCGCGACGGCGGCGGGCGGCCCGCCCCGGTGCGGCACAACTGCTCGGGAAAGCACGCGTTCGGCATCGCCCTCGCAGTCGCCAGCGGCTGGCCCGTGGCCGGATACCTGGAGCGCGACCATCCGCTGCAGCAGGCGATGCGCGCGGGCGTCGCCGAGGCGACGGGGCTCGAGGCGGCCGCGATCCCGGAGGCCACCGACGGTTGCGGGATGCGGACGTTCTCGGTGCCGCTGGGCAGGCTCGCCGGTGGCTTCGGGCGGCTGGCGGGCGGCCGCCTCGGCGAGGCGGGCGAGCGGCTCGCCGCCGCGATGTGCGCCCACCCCACGCTCGTCGCCTACGCGGGCGCGATCGATACCGAGCTCATGCGCGCCGAGCCCGGGGCGGTGTCCAAGATCGGCGCGGAGGGGGTGCTCGGGATCGGCTTGCCCGACGGCCGCGGCGCGGCAATCAAGGTGCTCGACGGCGCGATCCGGGCGCTCGAGCCCGCCGCCGTGCTCGTCGCTCGCGAGGGGCTCGGCCTCGCCGCCGCCGGGGCCGCCCTGGACGCCTTCGCCGACGCTCCCGTGCTGAACTCGCACGGAGACCGCGTGGGGCGGGCCGAGGCCGCGCTGCTCAAGGTGGGGCTCGCCCGCGGCCGGCGCACCGGAGCCTCGTAGGG
>DASQFQ010000194.1:0-2041 GCA_035633075.1 Solirubrobacteraceae bacterium
CTGTTCTTCGGTCAACTCACCGACCGCTTCGGGCGCAAGCGGTTGTTCCTGCTGACGCTCGTCGTGTACCTGGCAGCGACGGTCGCGACGGCGTTCGCGGGCAGCGCCCTTTACTTCTATGTCTGCCGCTTTATCACCGGCGCGGGCATCGGCGGTGAGTACGCGGCGATCAACTCGGCCATCGACGAGCTGATCCCCGCCCGCGTGCGCGGCCGCGTCGACCTGATCATCAACGGCTCGTACTGGCTCGGCGCCGCAGTCGGCGCCGTGGCCGCGATCTTCCTGCTCGACACCGCTCTCTTCGCCGCCGACCTCGGCTGGCGGCTGGCCTTCGGGCTGGGCGCGGTGTTCGCCCTGGCGATCCTGCTGGTGCGGCGCAACGTGCCCGAGAGCCCGCGCTGGCTGTTCATCCACGGCCGCGAGGAGGAGGCCGAGCGGATCGTCGACCAGATCGAGGAGCAGGTCCGGGAGAGCACGGGCGTGGAGCTGGACGAGCCGGGCGACTCGATCACCGTCCGCCAGCGCAAGACGATCTCGTTCCGCACGATCGCCTCGACGGCGTTCAAGACCTACCCCAAGCGGACGGCGCTCGGCTTCGCGCTGTTCGTCGGGCAGGCGTTCATCTACAACTCGGTGACCTTCGGCCTGGGCACCTTCCTGGTCGAGTTCTACGACATCGGCGACGCGCAGGTCCCGTTCTACATTGTGCTGTTCGCGGTGAGCAACTTCCTCGGGCCGCTGCTGCTCGGGAGCCTGTTCGACACCGTGGGGCGCAAGCCGATGATCGCCGGCACCTACATCGGGTCGGCCGTCGTGCTCGCGGTGCTGACGATCCTGTTCATGGATGGCACGCTCGGGGTGTGGGGCTTCATGGCCTTCCTGCTCGCGACCTTCTTCCTGGCCTCCGCCGGCGCCAGCTCGGCCTACCTAACCGTGTCGGAGATCTTCCCGATGGAGACGCGCGCGCTGGCGATCGCGTTCTTCTACGCCACCGGCACGGCCGTGGGCGGCATCACCGGCCCGTTCCTGTTCGGCAAGATGATCGAGTCCGGCGAGCCGTCGCAGGTGGCGATCGCGTTCTTCCTCGGCGCCGCCGTGATGGCCGTCGGCGGGATCGTGGAGCTGTTCTTCGGCGTCAAGGCCGCGCAGCAGTCACTCGAGGACATCGCCGAGCCGCTGACCGCCCAGGACGCCGACGGGGACGGCGAGCCCGACCGCGACGAGGATGCGGCGCCCGACGCGCAACGTCGCGGGGGCGATCTCGCGGCCGAGGCGGCCGGGCGCGAGGGCGAGCGGCGACGGCGCTACCGCCTCGGGCCGGGGCGGACCACCTCCTACTCCCCCGCCATGATCTTTTCCGGTCCGATCACCGAGGTCGACTTCAAGCGCGAAGTTTCGGCCATCGAGCGGGCGCTCGCAGACCGCGAGCCGACCGAGCGGCGCGAGCTGGCGCGGCTCGTCGGCGCGCGCTTCTGGGGCCCGGGCCGCTTCCCAGCGGCGCTGCGCGAGGCGGTCGAGTCCGGGCGCGCGCGCCGCATCTCGCGCAACCGCTTCGGCCCGGCGAGCTAGTCGCAACCACACCACTGCTCACCACTCACCCCCGCACCTGACGGAGGTCCCGCTTCAGATGAGCGGAGGCGCTCTCTTTGGGGCACCGGGGCTGCTGCCTTTCCGTCGTCGCGGAAGCGTGTTCGCCTCACCCGCGGTCCTGCGGGGGAGCGGGCCGTCTGCTTGACCTCCTTGTTCTTCTCTTAGGCGATGGTCCGCGAGAGCGTTCGGTGCAGTCGCGGGGTTGCCCAGTCCTCGGGACGGGTCTTTTCGATCGTCAGCTGGGCGCCGCGGCCGGTCAGGTCCAGGATGGCGACCTGGTTGTCGAAGGTTGGTTCCCCCGCGAACTCCCAGCGCACGGCGGCCGGCCGGACGCCGGCGCTCCGCGCGAGCAGCCGGGCGACCGCGGCGGCGCTGCGAGACAGCGCCGCCCGCAGCGCGCGGCGCTCGGGCCGGCCCAGCGGGTTGCGAATCGGCGAGCAGACCGCCTGCA